>JBKHXB010000045.1:0-15390 GCA_046566245.1 Alphaproteobacteria bacterium
CAGCCGCGCCTTGGACGCTGCATAGGCCTCGAAGCTCTCGTACCGGTCGAGATGGTCGGGGGTGATGTTGAGCAGCACGGCGACGTCGCAATCGAGGCTTTGCGTGAGGTCGATCTGGTAGCTCGACAGCTCCAGCACATAGACCCCGCCTTCGGGCAGCGGGTCGAGGCTAAGGATCGGCTCCCCGATATTGCCGCCCATCGCCGTCGGTATGCCCGCGGTCTTGAGGATATGGTGGACGAGCGCGGTCGTCGTCGACTTGCCGTTGGTTCCGGTGATCCCGACCACCTTGTGCGGCGGGAGCTCGGGCCGCGCGCGGGCGAACAGCTCGATGTCGCCGATGATCTCGACCCCCGCCTCGCGGGCGCGCTTGGCGATCGGGTGGCGGTTGAGCGGCAAGCCCGGCGTCACGACAAGGCTGTCGAATATCGAGAGGTCGGCCTCGTCGAGGTTGGCGATTTGAAACTCCTCCCTGCGGGCGAAGCTCGTGGGGAGGGGGACCGCCGAAGGCGGTGGAGGGGCCCCTCCGTCAGCCGCTGCCGCGGCTGCCACCTCCCCATCGCTGCGCGACAGGGAGGAAAGAAAACTCGCCCTCGCTTCTTCCTTCGCGTCCCAGGCGGTGACCTTCGCACCGCTCGCGAGAAGCGCCTCGGCCGTCGCGATCCCCGAGCGCGCGAGGCCGTAGACCGCATAATGCTTGCCCGCGAAGGCCCTGGCCGTGATCACCGAAGCTTGAGGGTCGAAAGACCCGCCAGCGCAAGCACGAAGCTGATGATCCAGAAGCGGATGACGATGGTCGGCTCGGACCAGCCTATATGCTCGAAATGGTGGTGGATCGGCGCCATCAGGAAGACGCGCTTGCCGGTGCGCTTGTAGACGATCACCTGGATGATGACCGACAGCGCCTCGACCACGAACAGGCCGCCGATGATGGCGAGCACGAACTCGTGGTGGGTCGCGACCGCGACCGCGCCCAATGCCCCGCCGAGCGCCAGGCTCCCGGTGTCCCCCATGAAGACCGCCGCGGGCGGCGCGTTGAACCACAGGAACGCGAGCCCCGCGCCCACGATGGCCATCAGCATCACCGTCAGGTCACCCGCTCCAAGGATGTGCGGCACGCCCAGGTACTCCGCGTAGATGGCGTTGCCGACCATGTAGGCGATGAGGAGGAAGGCGAGGCTGGCGATAATCACCGGCATGGTCGCGAGCCCGTCGAGACCGTCAGTGAGGTTCACTGCATTGCCGAAGGCGACGATGACGAACGCGCCGAACGGAATGTAGAGCCAGCCGAGATCCGCGATCGGCTCCTTCACGAACGGGATGTGCAAATAGGTGCCGCTGTGCCGCACCATCAGCCAGGTCGCGAAGCCCGCGATCGCGAACTCGAGGAGCAGGCGCGTCCGTCCCTTGAGGCCGGCATGATGCGCCTTCTTCACCTTGTCGTAATCGTCGAGGAAACCGATCAGCCCGAAGCCCGCGGTGACCAGCAGAGCCGCCCACACATAAACGCTCGTCACGTTCATCCACAGCAGCGCCGAGACGATGACCGCGATCAGGATCAACAGGCCTCCCATCGTTGGGGTGCCGCGCTTGACTACATGGCCCTTGGGCCCGTCCTCGCGGATCGGCTGGCCCTTGCCCTGCCGGACCCTGAGGTAGGAGATCAGCCACGGCCCGAGCAGCAGCCCGATGAGGAGCGCGGTCGCGCTCGCCGCGCCGGCGCGGAAGCTCAGGTAACGGATGAGGTTGAGGATGCCGGGGAAGTCGAACTGCTCGGCTAGGAGGTAAAGCATGACGCCTCCTCCTTCACGCGCTCCACGACGCGCGCAAGCCCGATCGAGTTGGAGGCCTTGACCAGCACCACGTCACCCGCCCGCAACAGCTTCAGCAACGCATCGGCGGCCTGGTCGGGGCTATCGGTGCGGGTAATCGGGACTCGGTCGCCCAGCGCCTTTTCGAGCGGCCGCATCTCCTCGCCGACCAGGATCAGCTGATCGACCTTCGCTTCGATCACGGCCGGAGCCAGACCCGAGTGGAGCGCCTCGCTTTGCTCGCCAAGCTCGCGCATCGGCCCAAGCACGGCGATCCGGCGGCCCGCCACATTCTCCGCGCCGAGGCTCTTGAGGGTCGCCGCCATCGAGGCGGGGTTGGCGTTGTAGCTTTCGTCGATCAGCAGCGCCTCGCCCCCTGCGACCGGGATCGCGTGCCGCGCCCCCCGCCCCTTGAGCCCGCTCATGTCGGCAAGCGCAAGGCTCGCGATTCCCACGTCGGCGCCGACTGCCTCGACCGCGGCAAGCACCGCAAGCGCATTCGAGACCCAGTGCTCGCCCCGCTGCGACACGGTGAAGGTGACGTCGCTGTCGAGAAGCGCAGCGGTTATCAGGCTTCCCCCGCTCGCCGCCCTGACCGCGTGCAGTGCGTGGACGTCGGCGTCGCCGCTACCGAAGGTGACGATCCTGTCCGCATAACGCCGGGCAGCACGGAGCAGCCGGTCGCGGTGCGGCGTGTCGTTGGGGATGATCGCCACTCCGTCAGGCTCCAGCCCTTCGAAAATCTCCGCCTTGGCGTCGGCGATCGCTTCTATCGACCCGAGATTCTCGATGTGGGCGGGCGCGACAGCCGTGATCAACGCGACGTTGGGCCGCACCATTCGCGTGAGAGCGGCGATCTCTCCCGCATTGTTCATGCCCATTTCGAGCACCGCGAAATCGCTGTCTCTCGGCATGCGAGCGAGGCTCAGCGGAACGCCGGTATGGTTGTTGTAGCTCTTGACCGAGCGGTGGACCTTTCCGCGCCGGCACCGGTCGAGCGCGGCGAACAGCGCCTCCTTGGTGCTCGTCTTGCCGACCGAGCCCGTCACTCCGATGACAATCGCGTTCGTCCGCTCCCGAGCCGCCTTGCCGAGGGCCTCGAGCGCCCGGGCCGTGTCCTCGACCAGCACGTGCGGGTGATCAACGGGCTGGGAAACGAGCAGGCCGGCCGACCCCGCAGCGATGGCCTGCGGGACGAACTGATGACCGTCATGCGCGCTTCCCGGCATCGCGACGAACAGGTCCCCGGGCCGGACCTCGCGGCTGTCGAAGGTCACGCCAGTCACCTCGAAACTGCCGTTCGGATTGCCGCCCGTCGCTTCGGCGATCTCTTCGCTGGTCCACAGGGCCGTCACGCGGCGCACTCCCTTGCCACCAGAGCGTCGTCGAACGGAAGCACCCTGTCGCCGATGATCTGGCCCGTTTCATGTCCCTTGCCGGCAAGAAGCACGATGTCGCCGGCGGACGCCATCTCCAGCGCCCTCGCGATCGCTTCCCTGCGCCCCGCGACCTCGATCGCTCCCGGCGCTCCGGCGAGGATGTCGGCGCGGATCTTCGCTGGGTCTTCCGTGCGCGGATTGTCGTCGGTGACAATGACCACGTCGGAGAGCCGCGTCGCGACCTCGCCCATCGGCTCGCGCTTGCCCTGGTCGCGGTCGCCGCCGGCGCCGAATACGGTGATCAGCTTGCCTTCCACGTGCGCTTTCAGCGCCTGGATCGCTGCTTCCAGCGCGTCCGGGGTGTGCGCGTAATCGACATAGACAGGCGCCCCGGCCCGGCTGATGACCGCCCGCTCCAGCCGTCCCCGAACCGGCGACACCCGGCCCATGGCGGAGAAAATATCGCGCCACTCGCCGCCGGTCGCGAGCACCAGAGCTGCGGCAGTCATCACATTCGACGCCTGGTAGGCACCGATTAGCGGAAGGGCGAGCCGGTAAGGCTTGCCGCCATGTTCCAGGATCAGTGTCTGGCCGAGGGGAGTCGGCGCCTGCTCGACCAGCCGGATCGTTTCCCCCTTGCGGCCGACGGTCAGAAGCTTCAGCCCGCGCCGCTTCGCCCGCTCGATGATCTCCCCCGACTTGGGATCGTCGGTCCAGACGACCGCAGTTCGGCCCGGTTCGATCAGTTCGTCGAACAGCCGCATCTTGGCTTCGAAGTAGGCCTCCATGCTCGGATGATAATCGAGATGGTCGCGGCTGAAGTTGGTGAAAGCCGCGGCTGCCAGCGGCACGCCCTCGGCGCGATACTGGTCGAGGCCGTGGCTCGATGCCTCGTAAGCGACGTGGCTGATCCCCATCCGCTTGAGGCCGGCCATGTTGCTCAGGAAGGTGACGATGTCGGGGGTCGTGAGCCCGGTCTTCACCTGGTCGTCGGACGTGGTCACGCCAAGTGTCCCGATGCTCGCGGAGCGGTGCCCCAGCATCCGCCAAATCTGGCGGGTCATCTCGACGGTGGAGGTCTTTCCGTTCGTCCCTGTCACGGCGACGACGGTTTCGGGATAAGGCGCGAAATATTGCGACGCCATGCTGGCGAACAACCGGCGCGGGACCGGGTCGGCGAGGTGAACCGCCCTTTCGACCTTGGCCTCGGGCCGGGCGACGACTGCGACCGCTCCGCGATCCTCCGCGGCGGGGATGAAGTCCTCGCCGTTAAACACCGCGCCTTTGAAGGCCCCGAACACATTGCCTTTGGTCACCTTGCGGTGATCGATCGCAAAGCCCGTCACCGGGGAATCATTCTCGACGTCCACGAGGTCGCTCAGCTTCACGGGGATTATTTCTCCGTGTCTTCGTGGATGTAGGGTAGCACTTCCGAAAGGTCGGGCTCGCGGCGCTTGTCGGGGATGATCCCAAGCATCGGTGCGATCCGGCTGACTGTCTGCGACATGATCGGGGCCGCGTTCCAGCCTGCGGTTCGGAAGCCGTAGGTTTCCGCGGTCGGTTGCGGCTCGTCGAGCATCACGACCATCGCATAGCGGGGTTCGTCCATCGGGAACACGCCCGCGAAGCTGGTGACGACCCGCGTGCTCGAATAGCCGCCCGCGACCGGCTTCTCGGCGGTCCCCGTCTTGCCGCCCACGCGATAGCCAGGCGCATCGGCCTTCTTGCCGGTGCCCTGGGTGACGACGAGTCGAAGCAGCGCGCGCATCTTGTAGCTGGTGTCGGCGGTAAACACGCGCCGCCCCTTGGCCGCCGGACGCCGCGCGTCAACCTTCAGGAGCGTCGGCGGGCGATAAATTCCGCCGTTGAAGAGCGTTGCGTAGCCGGTCGCGAGATGTAGCGGCGTGACGGCGATGCCGTGCCCGTAGCCTACGGTCATGGTCGCGACCTCGCCCCAGTTGCTTCCGGGTGAAAGGGTCCGGCCGCGCTCCTTCAGCTCGACCTCAATCGGCGACAGGAATCCCATCTTGCGGAGGAAAGCTTTCTGCCGCTCCGCGCCAACCTGGGCGGCGATCTGCGCGGTGCCGATATTGGAGCTTTCCTTCATGATCTCGGCAACCGAGCAGGCCCGCCCGAACGGGTGCGTGTCGCTGATCGACCGGTTGCCGACGGTTAGCGAACGCGGGCAGGGATACATCTTGCCGAAGGATTCGATGATGCCGGAGTCCATCGCCATCGCGACGGTGAATGGCTTGAAGGTGGAACCGAGCTCATAGACCCCGAGCGCCGCGCGGTTGAACCGCGCTTCCGGCGACCCCTGGCCCGCCGCGTTCGGATTGAGCTGCGGAAGCGAGGTCATGGCGAGGATTTCCCCCGTATGGATGTCGAGGATCACGCCGGCGGCGCCAATCGCCGAGAAACGTTCCATCGCGGCGAGAAGCTCGTGCTCCAGCGCCTGCTGGACACGGCTCGAAATCGACAGCTGGAGCGGCTGGCCGCGGGTCGCAGGACTGGACAGCCGGCCCTCGAACGCCCGCTCGATCCCCGCGACCCCGTGCCCGTCGACGTCGGTGTAGCCGATGACGTGCGCCGCGAGGCTGGTCTGGGGGTAGAGGCGGTCGGGCTCGCGGTCGAGCGCGAGACCCGGCTCTCCAAGCGCATTCACGGCGGCGACGAGCCGCGGCGAGGCGCGGCGGCGCAAGTAGAAGAAGGTCTTCCCCGACCGGAGCATCTTCAGATAGGCGATCTCGTCGCGCTCTGGCATCAGCACTGCCAGCTTGCGCGCGAGCTCGAGCTTGTCGCCGATCACTTTTTTCGGGTGCAGCCCGATCGTCCAGGCGTCGATCGTCTGGGCAAGAGGATGGCCGTCGCGGTCAACGATGTCGCCGCGTGGAGGGACGAAGGAAGCGGTTGCGCCCTGGCGACCCGCATGGTCCGCGAAAGCCGCGAGATAAAGGATTCTGAGCGCGACCAGGGCAACCACACCGGCATAGACCAGCATGCCCAGCATGAGCCGCTGGTGCATGACCGAAAGGATCTGACGCCGCTGGCCAACAAGCCGGAGCCGCTCGGGGCGCGGAGCTACGAGGGCTGCCGTTGGGGCGTTCATGGGTCCGTGCGCGATGCCTTGTCTTTGGACGATGCGGCCGGAAGCGGCGCGAGCGGATCAACTTTGGCTGTGCGCACCGGCTTTGTCATCGCGCCGGTCGCCGCGGCGGGCGGCTTTTCCCCAGCTTTTTTGTCGGTCGCGGGCCTGGCTGGAGCGGGCTTCGCGCCGGCGGCCGCGACCGCCCGGGTCTCCGGCGCCTTGGCCTGCGATCCGGGCTTCACCGGCTTTTCTTGCTGCGGATTCGGCCGGGGCGCCTGCGGCTCGGCAAGCTTGAGCCCGGCCTCATGAAGAAGCTGCGGCTGCGGCTCGGACGACGCGACGGGCTCGGACGGCGGGAGCGCCTGCTGTCCATTGGCCGGAGCCGAGGCCAGGATCACGGGCGCCTCGATCGCGGGCTTGCGTTCCGGACTGATCATCCGCGCGAGCTGGAACTTGTCGCCCAGGATCTGGTCAGCCGTCGGCGCGGACAGAGACAGGACGCGCACGTTCCAGCGCTCGAGCTGCGCCAGCCGGGCGCGGGTGCCGATCTCCGTGTTGAGCAGCCTGATGTCACGCTGGGCCATCAGGATCTTGGTTTCGACCTGCTCCAGCGCGGCGCGCTCCGATGCGACCCGGAGCGAGACGAGGTAGCAGCTGAGCGCGGCGCCGGCGACGACGCTCGCCATGAACACCGAATGGAAGCTGCGAACACTCATTTACGCGATCCTCCAGGGAATTTGCGGGGTGGAGCCGAGGTGCGCACCGCGCTCCTCAGCCTTGCCGAGCGGGCGCGCGGGTTGGCCGCCAGCTCGCGCTCCGACGGGGAAACCGGCCTTGCGACCTTCGCGAACGTGGGTTCGTTCGGGTCGGCAAGTTCGGGTCGGTGGCGCGAGCCGGCGGGCGCCCCACCGCTACGCTCGCGGAAGAAGCGTTTGACGATCCGGTCCTCGAGGCTGTGGAAGGTCACGACCGCGAGCCGGCCGCCGGGCTTCAAGGATCGCTCGGCCGCCTCGAGCCCTTCCTCGAGCTCGTTGAGCTCGGCGTTGAGATGGATCCGGATTGCCTGGAACGTTCGGGTCGCGGGATCGCTCTTCTGGCCCGGGCGGAAGCCGAGCGCCCGGCGGACAATCGCCGCCAGCTCCGAGGTTCGCTCGATCGGCCGGGCGGCAACGATCGCCCGGGCGATGGTCCGCGCGCGGGGTTCCTCGCCATAGTCGCGGATCACGCGGGCAATCTCCGCTTCCTCGGCTTGATTGAGGAACTCCGCCGCGGTCGGCCCGCTTTGGTCCATTCGCATGTCGAGCGGCCCGTCGGCCTGGAACGAGAAGCCCCGCTCCGGCCGGTCGAGCTGCATCGAGCTTACCCCGATATCGAGCGCGATTCCGTCGACGAGCCCGATCCCGCGCTCGGCGAGAACCCGGTCCATCTGGCTGAACCGCTCTTCGACCAGGGTCAGGCGGGAATCTGGGACAAGTGACCGGCCCTCCGCGATCGCATCCGGATCGCGGTCTAGGCCGATCACCCGTCCCGCCCCCACCGCAAGCATTGCGCGGGCGTAGCCGCCCGCTCCGAAGGTCCCGTCCACCAGCGTGTCGCCGGGCTGGATCGCGAGCGCTTCGATGACTTCGTCGAGAAGCACGGGGACGTGGGGGCGCTGGCCGGTCATGCGCGCAGCCCCCGTTCCTGAAGCCGGAAACGGACGATGTCCTTCATGTCCTCGGGGACGTTGGGCTCTTCGAGCAGGAGCTTCGGGTTCCAGACCTGGAACGTCTCGCCGGCGCCGAGAAACAAAGCGAGGTCCTCGATCCGGCCCTTCATCCGCATCATCGGCGGAAGTACGATCCGCCCCGAGCTGTCGTAAGGCACCTCCTCGGTCGCCGCGAAGGCCATCAGGTTGCGCTGCTGGTACTCAAGGGCCGCAGCCGCATCGCCCTCCTGTTTCTCGAACAGACGTTCGAGCTTGGCGTGCATGAGCGCCGCGTAAGCGGGGTCGTAGGCGCTGAGGCACGGGAATGCTTCGTGTTTGGCGAGGACGATGGTGCGGGCGTCGCCGCGCCGCTCGATCACGGAGCGCAGGAAGGCGGGCACGGAGACGCGGCCTTTCGCGTCCACCGCGTTGAGAGCGCTGCCCTGGAACAGATGCTCAAGCGCCACTTTCGAACTCCCCGTTCGCAGCGCGCAACTTTCCCGTTCGCGGGCGCGCGGCATCGCCGCCGGTCCCGCGCCGGACAATCGGAATGAGGGTTAGCCCCGCGCTACAGCCGGTGTTGGTAACTCACCAGCGCACGGGATACAATGGATTTTGATGCCATTTCGCGGGATTTCGTGCCGAAACACGGATTTCCGCGACTTTTTTACCGCAGTTTCATTGGCTGTTCTACTCTTGTTCTAACCCACTCCCCTGTGGATAAGTCTGTGTAGCACCGAATCGGGGCGTTCAGCGCTCGATCCGCTCGAGCTCGGCCAACACCAGCCCGAGGTTCTGTTCCTGATTCTCCCGGGTTTTCGGGCCAAGCAGGTCGGCGTCGGCGATCACCGTCGCCTCGCCCTTCCCGATTCGGCAACGCGCAAGCAGTCCGTCCGCCTCGACCCGGCACTGGCTGCCGGTCGCGACCAGCGATCCGGGCGAGCGCGCCTCGACCCTGAACCCGCCGGCGTCGATTACGGCCGGCCCGGGCTTGTCCGGCGAGTCCAGCCTCAGCCCCCAATGGCCAAGCAGGCCGGTGTCGGCGAAAGCGAGCGGAGGCCGGAGCACGTCGCCCAGGGGCCGCTCGCTCGGCCATTCGAGCAACGGGTCGGCGAGCAGCAGCACCCGCCCTCCCCCGCGCACCCACTGGTCAAGTTCGACCAGGACTTCGGCCGGCTGCGCCCGCGGCTGCGCCATCAGCAGCAGCCTGCCGCCGCCCAGCGAAGCCCGGTCAGGCAAACTGATGGGTCGGAGCCGGTACCGCCCCTGCAGGGCCTTGAGTGCCGGCGAAGCGGGCGCGTCCAGCGAGAAGCTTTCAGGAAAGACGATCGGCAGGCTGGTGAGAACGAGCAGCTCGGGCCGCTCGCTTTCGGGCCATGGCGCGGGCGCCACTCGCTCGTTGCGGAGCGTCAGTCCGAGCCCGGCCGCGGCCGCAACCACCAGCGCCGCGATGGCGGCCGCCACCAACCGCCCTCGCGCTCGAACGCTGCTCACTGTTCGTTGCCGCTCTTATTCTCCTCGGGCTCGGAGCCCGGCGCGACGCCGAGCTCGGCAAGCGGCTCGGTCGGGGTGTTGGTGGCCGTGTTGGCGCTCGCGGCCTGGTTCTGGTCATCGCCGGAACGGCTGATGATGCTCCCGAGCAGGACGAACAGGAAAACCACGGCGAGGCTGGTGAGGCCGATCCGGATGCGCTGCGCGGTCGTGCCGGTCCGATGCGCCATGGGCTCTTCTACGAAGCAACGGGTGGCTTCGACAATATGCAAAAGCCCGCTCTTGACGAAGTGGCGTCAGCGGGCGCAATCGCGCCAAATGACTCGCACCCCGCTCCTGCTTTCGCTGGTGGCGGCCGCCGCGCTTGCCGGCTGCAACCAGTCCGACCCGGTCGTCGTCGGACCCGACGACGATCCTGCCAACCGCGCGCCGGCCGCCAACGGCCCGGTCGAGCTTCCGCCCTCGATCGCGGCCAGCAAGACCTATCGCTGCAAGGACAATTCGATCGTCAGCGTCGACTGGCTGTCCGACGGCACGACCGCGAACCTTCGCGGGGGCGAGGGCGAACCCGTGGTCCAGCTCAAGGCTCCTGAAGCCGGCAAGCCGCTTGTTGCTGACGGCGGCTACTCGCTGACCGGCGCGGCCGATGCCGGCAGCGTCACGCTCGCGCGCCCGGGCAAGGGATCGCAATCCTGTAAGGCTTGATGGGGGGCGCCGGCGCGGACCCGCTCCGCGCCGGCCTGCCGCCTCAGGCAGTTTCCGCCTGCTTCTCGCCCTTGCTGAACTGTTCCATCCGCCGCTGCATCTCGTCGGCGGGAACCTCCTCGACGTGCGTGGCCAGGCTCCAGACATGCCCGAACGGGTCAGTCAGGGTGCCCATGCGGTCGCCCCAGAACTGGTCTTCGACCGGCCGGGTTTCGCTCGCGCCAGCCTCGATCGCCCTGCGAAACGCCGAGTCGACGTCCTCGACATAGTGGAGCAGGCTCACCGTCGTCCCGCCGCGGCTTTTCGGGCTCAAATGCCCCTGGTCAGGGAATTCGTCAGCCAGCATGACGACGCTGTCGCCGATCTCCAGCTCGGCGTGGCCGATCCGGTCGCCCATCGGCAGCCGGAATTTCTCCTTCGCCCCGAAGGCGCGGACGTAAAAGTCGATCGCGGCTTTCGCATCGTCGACGATGAGGTACGGGGTGATGCTGTGATATCCGTCGGGAATAGGCTTCGGCATCTTCATCCTCCTGTCGGTGGGAACGGAAGGTGAACATGCATACACCCGCCGCGGATTTCGACAAAGCGGAATCGTATCGCTAAGGCGCGCCCCCATGGACGTCCTCGAAGCCCCCGCAATCACCCCCGAGATCGTCGCCGAGCACGGGCTCAGCGAAGAAGAATATCAGCGCATCCTGAAAGCACTCGGCCGGGAGCCAAACCTGGTAGAGCTCGGAATCTTTTCCGTGATGTGGTCGGAGCATTGCTCGTACAAGAGCTCGCGAGTCCACCTGAAGAAGCTTCCGACCGAAGCGCCTTGGGTCATCCAGGGCCCCGGCGAAAATGCCGGCGTGATCGACATCGGCGACGGCGACGCGGCCATCTTCAAGATGGAGAGCCACAACCACCCGTCCTACATCGAGCCTTACCAGGGCGCCGCCACGGGCGTCGGCGGGATCCTTCGCGACGTCTTCACCATGGGTGCGCGTCCCGTGGCGAACATGAACGCGCTTCGCTTCGGCTCGCCCGCCCATCCGAAGACCCGGCACTTGGTCGCCGGGGTGGTCCACGGCATCGGCGGCTACGGCAATTGCGTCGGTGTCCCGACCGTCGGCGGCGAGGTCAATTTCGACCCGGCGTACGACGGCAACATCCTAGTCAACGCGATGACGGTCGGAGTCGCGAAGACTGACAAGATTTTCTACTCGGCCGCCGCCGGTGTCGGGAACCCGGTCGTCTATGTCGGCTCCAAGACCGGCCGCGACGGGATCCACGGCGCCACCATGGCGTCGGCCGATTTCTCCGAGGACAGCGAGGAAAAGCGCCCAACCGTGCAGGTCGGCGACCCGTTCACCGAGAAATTGCTGATCGAAGCCTGCCTCGAGCTGATGGCCTCGGACGCGATCGTCGCCATCCAGGACATGGGCGCTGCCGGCCTCACCTCCTCCTCGGTCGAAATGGCGAGCAAGGGCGGCGTCGGAATCCGGCTCGACATGAACAAGGTGCCCTGCCGCGAAGAGGGCATGACCCCCTACGAGATGATGCTCTCCGAGAGCCAGGAGCGCATGCTCATGGTGCTCAAGCCCGGCCGCGAGGCGGAGGCGGAGGCGATCTTCCGCAAGTGGGAGCTCGACTTCGCGGTAATCGGCGAGGTCACCGACACCGGCCGCATGCAGCTCGAATGGAACGGGGAGACCGTCTGCGACATCCCGCTCGGCCCGCTCGCCGACGAGGCGCCCTGTTATGAGCGGCCCTACCTCAACCGCGACGAGTACAAGGCCTGGGCGCAGGTGAAGCCGCTCGACGAGGTTCCGGAGAGCATCGACATCGCCGCCGACCTGCTGAAGCTTATGGCGTCGCCCAACCTCGCCAGCCGGCGCTGGGTGTGGGAGCAGTACGACCAGACGGTCGGCGCGGACACGGTCCAGACTCCCGGCGGCGATGCCGCGGTCGTGCGCGTGCACGGGACGAAGAAGGCGCTGGCGATCACCACCGACTGCACGCCGCGCTATTGCTACGCCGATCCTTACGAAGGTGGGAAGCAGGCGGTCGCCGAGGCCTATCGCAACCTCTGCGCGGTCGGCGCGAACCCGCTCGCCATCACCAATTGCCTCAACTTCGGCAACCCGCAGCGGCCCGAGATCATGGCCCAGTTCGTCGGCTGCGTCGAAGGCATGGCCGAGGCCTGCCGCGCACTCGGCTTCCCGGTCGTGAGCGGCAACGTCTCGCTCTACAACGAGACCAAGAACGACGACGGCTCCAGCCTCGCGATCCTCCCCACCCCCGCGATCAGCGGCGTCGGCTTGTTGGATCATTGGGAGAAGAGCGCGACGATCGGGTTCAAGAACGAGGGTGAACGCATTTACCGGGTGGGCTATCCACGCGGGCACTTAGGTCAATCGCTGTGGCTTCGGGAGATTCAGGATCGCAATGACGGGCCACCGCCGGCGGTCAACTTGGATGCGGAGCGGCGCGCAGGTGATGCCATCCGCGAGCTCATCAGCCTCGGCTGGATCAGCGCGGTTCACGACGTGTCGGACGGAGGGCTTGCTGTGGCTGTCGCTGAAATGGCCTTGGGCCGAGGAATCGGCGCTGAGGTTCGCCTTGAACGGCATCCCGGCTCGACTGCGGGCATGCTGTTCGGGGAGGACCAAGCCACATACGTGATCGCCTCCAACCACGATACGACGGAGCTAATTGAAAAGCTTAACGAACACGGCGTGGTTGGCGAACACATCGGAATCACCGGCGGTAACTTGCTCAACATCGGCACTCACAATGACGGCGCCAGCATCCCCCTCGCCGAACTCCGCGCCGCGCACGAGGGCTTCTTCCCCAGGCTGATGGGCGAGGACGCCGCCTTGGCATGACCGCCGGCTATTCCACCACGCCGCTCGCGAAGAAGCTGTCGCTGAAAGACGGCATGCGGGTGTGGTGGGACTACATGCCGGATAGCGTCGCCGAGGAAATCAACCGGGCCGGGCTCGGGCTCAAGCGGCGGTCGACTCCGATCGGTCCGCTCGACGCGGCGCACCTCTTCATTCGCCAGCGCGACGTTCTCGACTGCAAGCTGCGGCTTCTGCTGCCGCTTCTTGCGCCATCGGGCTTCGTCTGGGTGAGCTGGCCGAAAAAGTCGGCCAGACAAGAGACCGACATCACCGAGGACGTGGTCCGCGAGGTCGCGCTGCCCATGGGCCTGGTCGATGTGAAGGTCTGCGCGATCGACGAGACCTGGTCCGGGCTCAAGCTCATGATACGCAAGGAATTGCGATGAAGCCGGTCCCGTCCATCCCCTACTCGCTCCCCGAATTTGCAGACGATGAGCGAATCATGCGCGCCCGGGGGTTCCGCGAAGAGATCGCAACCCGACGCTCCTGCCGCATGTTCTCGGACAAGCCAGTCCCGCGCAAAGTGATCGAAGAGGCGATCCGCACCGCCGGGACTGCGCCGTCCGGCGCCAACCACCAGCCCTGGCACTTCGCGGTCGTTTCCTCGCCCGAGATCAAGCATCGAATCCGCCTCGCGGCCGAGAAGGAGGAGCGCGCATTCTATGCCGGAAAAGCGGGTCAGGAATGGCTGAAGGCGCTTGAGCCGCTCGGGACCGACGAGGACAAGTCCTACCTTGACGTCGCGCCCTGGCACATCGTCGTTTTCGGCCAGCGCCGCGGCGGAATCGAACCGGGCGAGCGCAAGACGAATTATTATGTGACCGAGAGCGTCGGGATTGCCTGCGGCTTCCTGCTCGCCGCCCTCCACCGGGCGGGACTTGCCACCCTCACCCACACGCCCTCGCCGATGGGCTTCCTGAGAGATATTTGCGGGCGTCCGGCCGACGAGAAGCCCTTGATGGTCATCGTTGCCGGATTGCCCGCAACTGACGCAGTGGTGCCTGAGCACGCACTCAGGAAGAAGCCTCTGGAGCAGATTTCCAGCTGGTTGTGACACGGAGCACTTGCGAATAGTTCGCAATAGCGCTATAAGCGCGGCAATGATCGTGTGCAGCTGCAACCTGATTCGCGAACGCGAGATCCGCGAGGCGGCCCGCAGCGGCGCGCCCTGCCCGCGGACAGCTTACGCGAACCTCGGCTTCCAACCCGAATGCTGCGGCTGCCTCGACCACGCGGCCGACATCATCGCCGAGGAGCGGTCGAAATTGCTTGGCTGCACCCGCCAGGTGGCCGCCTGATCAATTCTGCGACTGATTGTCACTAGCAGGTTTTTCGCAGAAATCCGCCATTTTCTTGCTTCCCTGGACGCCGCTCGTGCGTTAGTGCGTGGGTGAGGAGAAGGGACATGAAGGGCGACCCCAAGGTTATCGAGCTGCTCAATGAAGCCCTCAAGGCAGAGCTGACCGCGATCAACCAGTACTGGCTCCATTACCGGATGCTCGACAATTGGGGCGTCAAGAAACTCGCCGAGTTGGAACGGCACGAATCCATCGACGAGATGAAGCATGCCGACCGCATGTCGGAGCGGATCCTGTTCCTCGAGGGCCTCCCCAATCTCCAGTCGCTCAACCCCTTGCGGATCGGCGAGAGCGTCGAGGAGATTCTGAAGGCCGACCTCGAAGCGGAATATGAAGCCGTCGCAATGTACCGCAACGCCGCAGCCTATTGCGAAAGCGTCAAGGATTATGTGAGCCGCGACCTGTTCGTTTCCGTGCTCGAGGACGAGGAGCATCACGTCGATGTCCTCGAAACCCAGTTCGAGATGATCAAGCAGATGGGGCTCCAGAACTACATCCAGCTGCAGTCCGAACACGCCGAAGAGTAGGCAAGTCCCCTCGCCTCGCGTAAGCGGCGGGCAAGGGGGGCAGGATGGCGACGACTTCGCCTGATCGGATCGCGACTCTCGACATCGTCCGCGGGGTCGCGGTGATGGGCATCCTGGCGATGAACATCGTCGCCTTCGCGATGCCGTTCCAGGCCTACGTCAATCCGTACGCGTTCGGCCCTGCCGACGCCCTCGACCAGGCGGTCTACGCGTTCAATTTCCTGTTCGTCGATGGCAAGATGCGGGGACTCTTCTCCTTCCTCTTCGGGGCATCGATGCTGCTGGTGATCCAGCGCGCCGAAGCCGCCGGGGATTCGCCCGCTTCGATAAATTTCCGGCGACTGGGCTGGCTACTCTTCTTCGGCGCGATCCATTTCTACCTGATCTGGTTCGGCGACATTCTGATGGCCTATGCGCTGACCGGCATGGTCGCCTTTCTGTTCAGGCGGCTTTCCA
>JBKHXB010000046.1:0-15346 GCA_046566245.1 Alphaproteobacteria bacterium
TCACATCAGCCAGGGTATCACCAAGCTCAACGACACCTATTTCAACTCGGCGCCTTACAACACGCCCGCCTGGCGTAACATGGTGACCTGCCAGGAAATCGGCCACGACTATGGGCTCGATCACCAGGATGAGGCGTTCGACAATCCAAACCTCAACACCTGCATGGACTACACGAACAACCCGGAGTCCAATCAGCATCCAAACGCGCACGATTACGAGCAGCTGCTCGCAATCTACAATCATGTCGACTCGGGGATGTCCGTCATAAAGGGCAGTTCGTTCGCGGGCGCTGAGAGCGGCGACACTCCCAAGGAGTGGGGCCGCGCGACGAGGCTCGACAGGCTGGGACGTCCGATCGAGTTCGTCCGGGTCATCAGCCCGACCGAGAAGGTCGTGACTCACGTGACCTGGGCGATCGGCGAGGGCCCGCGTGTGGGGCGTCGCTAGAAACGTTCGAGCGTATCGGAAATGAACAGGGCGCGGGAATGACTCCCGCGCCCTTTTTCATGTGCCCGCCCGAAACGGATTAGAGCGCCTGTTGCGCTCCGTTCTTAGGCGTTTCGCTGCTGGCGTCCTTGTTCGTCGGCGCAGGAACCTCGACGGTCTTGCAGACCTTCGTCGCCGAACCGAGGCGCGAGCCGGTCTCGCCTTCGACCTCGATGCGCTGGCAGACGGTCTTCTTCACCATTTTGACCTGGGTCGCGGGCGCCGCGTCCGCTGGAGCGGTCTGGGCCACAACAGGGGAAGCCGCGAGAATGAGGGTCGCGAACGCGAACATGGACTTGCGCATCAAAAAACTCCTGTGGTCGGGCGGACGGGCCTAATAAATATCGAATCCGAACCGAATAGCTTTTCGACGAACGGTTGTGAACCCGACCTTTATACCTAGCTATTCACTGGGTTTGTTGATCTCGATCGTCGCACCCGCCGGATGCTTGCGGTCGAGGTGCCGCTTGATGATCCTGAGGTTGCGGCTGTTCGAGCGGAAGAAGAAGTCGGGAATCGCGCCCACCCAGGGAATAAGTCCAAGAAGCCAGTCGACAGTCACGTTTCCGCCCATACGGGCGAGTTGGAACTTCGACATCCCGAGGTTGCGCGCTTCCCAGGCCAAGTAGGCGCCGATCGCCGCCGCCGCGGTCGGTCCCGCGAACGGGATGAAGTCGAGAATGACGTCAAGGCCCATCGGGCGCTTGACGCCGGGCACGACGATCAGCCGCTCCATGACACGCTCGAGCGCTTCAACCCGCTTGCGGACCGACGCGGGGTCTCTCGCGAGCGGCAGCTTCGTGGACTTGCCGGATTGCGCTACGTTCATTCTCCAGACCTGCTGAGCCGCTGCTCGAGGCCAGTCAGCGTATGGATCGCGAAGCGGTTCCCGGCAAAGCCGTTGATCCGCTTGGACACGAGCGACCAGCGGATCGGAGCCGCGATCGGGATGAACAGCTGAAGCGAATCGATTCGGCTCGCCGCTTCGGCGAACAAGGCCTGGCGCTGCTCTGGAACCGCCGTTGTGGCAGCGCCGTCGAGCAGGTCGTCGAGATCTTCGTCGCAGAGCGTTGCAGCGTTGCAGCTGAAGCGGCGGAGGAACCAAGCCGGGGAGGTGGATGGCGCTACGAGGTCGAGCAATCGCAGGTCGGCGCTATCGCCGGGCTTGGCCCGCTCGACCTTGATTCCAAGCGCACCCCAGTCGTCCGCAAGGCGCTGAAATACCAGGTCAGAACCAGGTCCACTCGGCATTGCGATTCGGATTACATTCTCTTCGTCCTCAGGCAGCAATTCCCTCGCAGCCGAAAGCAGCGCGGGTCGCCGCTCGGCTAGGGGAGTCGCCGCCCAGGCAGGCTCGGGCGGATCAGGCTGGCCGTCCAGCCCGGGCTCGAGCACGGTGGTCCTCGGGAGGAGACCCGGCACCGCGAGCTCCTCCACGAGCGCATCCCGGTCGATCGCTTCGCTGAGCAATCTTCTGACCTCGCTGTCGGCGGCAATGCCGCCCTTGCGCGCCGGGACCAGGCCGAACAAGCCGGACGCGGGATCGAAACGCAGAGCGCCGCGCGGCAGGTCGGCCCGCTGAGCAAACGGGAGATCGGCGAAGGTCCCGCCGAGCACGAGGTCCGTTTCTCCCACCGCGAAAGCCTTGATCGCCTCTTCGGCCGGCAAGCCTGCCAGGTCGAGCTGCTCGGTTGCCTGCTCTTCCTCATCCGGAACCACGATTTCACGGGTCAAGCGCAGGCCCCGTTCCCCGCTGTTGGGGCGGTCGATGCGGAAGGGCCCGCTGCCCTGTCCATCATAAATCAGCCCGAATTCCGGCTGGGCGAGAAGCTGCAGCAAGTGCGGTCGTGGCCGGCTCAGCCGGATCTCGATCACCCGGTCCGTCATGGCGACGATGTCCTGAACCGCCGAAAGACTGTCCCGAAGCGGCCGGTGCCGGGACGGGTCGAGAAGGCGCCTGAGCAGGCGGGCGACCTGCTGCGCGCTGATCCTGCGGCCGTTCGGCCACTCGGCGTTGGCGAGCCGAAAGATGTAGCTCAGCCCGTCGTCGCTGACGTTCCACGTCTCGGCCAACCCCGGCTCCACCTGGCCGCGGGCGTCGAAGCGGACGAGGCCCTGCGCGACGCTGTTGGCGAGGACTGCCTGGCTCGCGCTCAGCGATACTCCTGGAGCGTTGGGAAGGCGCGGCTCACCGCCAATCACCGCCACCCGGATCGCCCCCTCCGACCTGCGGTCGCACGATGCGGTCATCGCAGCCAGCGCCGATCCAAGCACCAGCAGGACCACCAGGCTGACAAGTCGAAGCCGCATCGGAGCGAATCCATAGACGCAATCGCCGGTTCAGCAACTCTCTGGCCTTATCGCATCCACTGTTTTACTAGACTAAGTCAGCAACGCGTCGACTGAGAGGGTTTCGAGCTTCCAGCATGGCCGACCACGACGGGATCTGGAGCCGGGGCGGAGTCAACGTCGAGGAGTTGCCCGATCCCTTCGCGCCTGCAGCGCCGCCTACTCCGGAGGGCGCCGAACAGCCCCGCGAGGAGCCGGCAAGACGGTGGGGACGCACGCGGATTGTCGTTTATTCCATTCTTGGGCTGCTCCTGCTCACCCTTCTCTGGCTCATCGTCACCGCGCCTCTCTCGCGCGCGCTAGAGCCGCTTCCCGATCCGGCAATGCTGTTCCTTTCAGAAGAGCGAAGGCCAATCGCCCGCCGCGGAGCGATCAAGGAAGCGCCCGTCGAGGTGGCGAAGCTGGACCCGCTGACGACCGCCGCTTTCATCTCGATCGAGGACCGCCGCTTTTACCGCCACTGGGGGATCGACCCGCGCGCGATCGGCCGCGCCTTCGTCGCCAACATGCGCGCGGGCGGAGTCCGCCAGGGCGGGAGCACGATCACCCAGCAGCTAGCGAAGACCAGCTTCCTGTCCTCCGACCGCAGCTTCAAGCGCAAGGCGCAGGAGGTGATCATCGCCTTCTGGCTCGAGGCGTGGCTCACGAAGGAGGAAATCCTCTCGCGGTACCTCTCGAGCGTTTATTTCGGAGACGGAGTCTATGGGCTTCGCGCTGCCGCCAACCATTATTTCGACCGCGACCCCGAAGACCTGACGCTCGCGCAATCGGCCATGCTCGCGGGGCTGGTGCAGGCGCCCTCGCGGCTCGCCCCCACGAAGAACCTGAAGCTCGCGCAGCAGCGCAGCCGGCTGGTGCTCGACGCCATGGCCGATACCGGAGCAATCAGCGAGCGCCGCGCAAGGACGAGCAGGCTTGCCCGGCCAGTGCGCAAGCAAAACAAGCTCCCGTCGGGGACCTATTTCGCAGACTGGGTCGCGCCTTTCGCGCAGGAAGCCTTCGAGGCCGATTTCGGGGAGGTGAAGGTCCGAACCACGCTCGATTCCGACCTTCAGCGCATCGCTGTCCGGGCGATCAGCCGCGCCGGCCTCGGCGACGCGCAGGCGGCGCTGGTGGCGATGCGTCCCGACGGCCGCGTCGTCGCAATGGTCGGCGGCAAGAGCTATGCGGATACACCCTTCAACCGCGCGACCCAGGCGCTTCGCCAGCCCGGCTCCGCGTTCAAGCTATTCGTCTATCTCGCCGCCCTGCGCGCCGGCTGGACGCCGGACAGCAAGATCGAGGACGAGCCAATCACCATCGCCGGCTGGACCCCGTCCAACAGCGACGGCGTCTATCGCGGCGAGATCACCCTGCGCCAGGCCTTCGCCCGGTCGAGCAACGCGGCGACCGTGCGCCTCTCCGAAAGCGTTGGCCGCGCGAACGTCATCCGCGCCGCCCGCGACCTCGGAATCACCTCCGCGCTTCCCGACAAGCCAAGCCTCGCGCTCGGGACGGGCGGCGTCTCGCTGCTGGAATTGACCAGCGCCTACGCGGCGATCCTGTCCGGCCGTTATCCGGTCAAGGCGCGCGGGCTCCCGGACGAGCAGCCCGAGGGCGGCCTCGCCCAGTTCTTCGCCGTCCGCGGCTTGCTCGACGACCGCCGCGACCGCGCGCAGATGCTCGACCTCCTCTGGTCTGCGGCCAACACCGGCACCGGCAAGAGGGCGGCGCTGAGAATTCCCACGTTCGGCAAGACCGGCACGACGCAGGACAACCGTGATGCCGTCTTCGTCGGTTTTGCCGGCAACCTCGTCGTCGGCGTGTGGGTTGGCCGCGACGACGACAAATCGCTCGGCAAGAGGTTCAGCGGCGGCACGGTCCCGGCCCGCATCTGGCGCGATTTCATGACCTCGGCGATCGCGATCGACGGCACGCGCGGCCCGCCGCTCCCGCCCGGCTATCGCTCGCGGTCCAGGCCCACCGACTCGAAGCCGCCGGCCCGCAACCCGAGCCCGCTGCCGGAGGACTGGAGCGAGGCCGCAAAACCGCTCCGCGAGCTCGCCGACGCGCTCAAGGAAATGCTTGAGGAGAGATGATCCCTCTCCGTAGCGTTCCGAAACCTTAACGGCTGGAAACCTGCCACTTTAAGAGTTTTTCAACCGCTTGGGTCCTAATCCCTTGGTCAACCTACGCAATGTTTGTGGGCGCAGGTGTGGGAGGCGAGCCTCCCGAAGTGGAGCCAAAGGAGACCGGACATGGCCAAGTTTCTGAAGCTGATTCGTAACGAGAAGGGTGCGACCGCCATCGAGTATGGCCTCATTGCCGCTCTGATCGCCGTTGCGGCGATTGCTGCGATGAGCAACATCGGCAACTCGCTCGGTACGACGTTCAACAACGTTTCGAGCGCGCTCGACGGCTAAGCCGAACAGCGTAGTCGAAAGGGGAGCGGCGGTGCCTCAGGGCGCCGCCGCTTTCATTTTGGGCGCCCGATTCGCGCTCAGTAGCCACCAGAGGCACAATGCGGCCGCCGCCGGCACCGTGTTTGGTCCCGGATAGAATCCAAGCTGACCGAGCAGGGGCAGCAAGAGCAACAGCCATAGGAATGCGATTCGCCAAGGACGGGCCGAATCGCGCAGCAGGACCGCGATCGGCAGGGTCAGCAGCAGCGAATCGTAGGTGAAGACGTAAGGCGGCACGAGCAGGGTCGCCGCCGCCAGCACGGCACCGCGACTCTCGTTGTGTGAAGACCAGACCTTCCAAGTGAGGATCGCGGCGATGAGCGCCGCAACGCCCTGCGCGCCAAGAGCGAAGCCCTGGGGAAGGCCGAAGTAGCGCAAGAACGCGAAGACGCTGGCCTGCTCGGCCCAGTTCCAGCGGGCGTCGGACAGGAATCCCGCATATTCCCCCGTCATCGCGAGAAACCCTCGATAGGATTCCACTCCGAACGCCAGCAGCGCGAGGGCGAGGAGAACAGCACCGGACAGGGCAGCGCCGCCGATCGCCCGCCATTCGCGGGCCGCGATCAGCGCGACCGGCACCAGCACCGCGAGCTGCGGCTTGATGATCAGCAGGCCGAAGATGGCGCCCGCCAGGAACGGGCGGGAAGTGAGCGCCGAGAGTCCGAACAGGAAGGCTCCGGAGGTGAGGAAGCCGTTCTGGCCGATGACGGCGTTCACGATCGCGGCCGGATGCGCAAAGGCGAACCTGGGCCCGAGATACGGCCGGCTCGCCCACAGGAACAGGCCAGCAGTGATTAGGATCCACGCGAGGTAGGCCAGCCAAAAGGGCTGGAATGCGAACGGGATCACCGCGAACAGGAATGGCGGCGGATAGGGGAAGGGCACCAGCCCGCCCATGTTGGCGACGATCATCTCGACCGCCCTGTGGGCCTCGGCATGGTAGGCGAGCTCGGGATGGCCGAACCGCGCCAACCTTCCGGCTGCCCAGAACCCCGCGAAGTCCACGCCTGGCCGCTGCGTGTGATAGACCCATGCCGCAGTCGCGATCGTCAGGACGAACAGGGTCGTGGCCGCAAGCGCGACCAGCGAGAGCCAGCGAGCGGGCTGCACGGCCGAAAGCTTGTCCTTTTCCACGCGTGCCCCCCTTGGCGCGGTTTGAGCGCAACTTGCCCGCCTGCTCAACCCGGCCGGGGTTGCCCACGCTGTCCAGCGTCGCTAGGCGGCGCGCAAATCCCATCCCTTTCCAAACAGGAGACCGCCCGGCCATGGCCGTCACGCGCACCTTTTCGATCATCAAGCCCGACGCCACCCGCCGCAACATCACCGGCGCGATCACCAAGATGCTGGAAGAGGCGGGCCTTCGAGTCGTCGCCTCGAAGCGCATTCGCATGACCCGCGAGCAGGCGGAGGGCTTTTACGCAGTCCACAAGGAACGGCCGTTCTACAACGACCTGTGCACCTTCATGACCTCGGGCCCGGTCGTGGTCCAGGTCCTGGAAGGCGAGGACGCGGTGAAGCTGAACCGCGAAGTGATGGGCGCGACCAACCCCGCCGAGGCGGCCGAGGGCACCATCCGCAAGACCTTCGCGGAATCGATCGAGGCGAACTCGGTCCACGGGTCGGACAGCGACGAGAACGCGAAGATCGAGATCGACTTCTTCTTCAAGCCTGAAGAAATCGTGGGCTGATCACGGCGTCTCGGCCCGCAGCCAGCGCCATTCCTTGATCTCGTCACTCCTGCTGCTCGCTCTTGCGGCCGAGCGGACGGAATCCGGCGAGGAAGGCCGGCATTCGGGGGTGATTCCCGGGAACGGCCGAATGTCGCTGTTCGGCTTTTCCTGGACGCCGCATTCGACCGCCCAGACCTCCGCGCGCCGGAAATGGCCGTCGGAATCCAGGTCCCCCGGCGTATAAGCGTAAAAAACGTGTATCGGCGTCGCATCCTTCTTGGCGTTGTCCAGCCACCGCGCCTGGATGATCGAAGGGTCGCCGCCCACGAACAAGGCGTCGACGCGTTGCGATTCGCCTTTCCGGTTGCTGACAAGCAGGTTGCGGCCTCCGTCGCGGACGACCACCCAAAGCGCGCAGTCAGGCCAGGTTGATTCGGGCACGCGGGGATCGAATCGGCATTCTGGATCGTCTCCGATCCACAGCCCTTCACTTGGAGATTGGGTAGCCCGATCGGCCTCGCCGAACACAGGCGCTTCGGAGATTACCATGTTGCAGGCCCCGAGCACCGCCATGAGCGGCAGCAGGAGGAGCCGCATTCGCCTCATGGCCTCTCTTATCAGATTTCTCAGAGAATCGGGCTCATCATCCCGCAGAAGTTCTGCGCCAGCCGCTTTGCGAGCGTGAAGCGCTCGACCTCGGCCTCGGTAACCGCGTCGGACTGGGTGATGAATTCGTCCTGCAGGGCGCGGATTTCCCCCGCGAGCTTTTCATCCAAGAACAGGATGTTGTTCTCGAAATTGAGCTCGAAGCTGCGCCGGTCGAGGTTCGCCGAACCGATCAGTCCGACCTTGCGGTCGACGACCATCGTCTTTGCGTGGAGCAGGCCGGGGCGGAAGTCGTAGACGAGCGCGCCGGCTTCGACGAGGTCGTCGTAATAGCTGCGGCTCGCCGCGGAGACGAAGCGGCTGTCGTTGCGCTTGGGGAAGACCAATAGCGTTCTGACGCCACGCCTCGCCGCGGACAGGAAAGCGTAGAGCAGCTGCTCGTCCGGCACGAAATAGGGCGTGGTGACGACCAATTCCTCCCGCGCCGAGTGTATGAGCTCGGCAAAGCAGCTCGGCATCGCGTCATAGGGCATTGTGGGACCGGTGCCGATCGCCTGCGCGATGATCGAACCCGGCCGGCTCTGCGCATCGGCGCCTTCGCAGATGCAGCGGCTGAGGTCCTCGCCGCCCTCGGCCATCCAGTCGGACACGAACAGGAACTGCCACTGGCGCGCCACCGGCCCTTCCCACCGGGTCACGAGGTCGACCCAGGGCGCGAAGCGCGCCTTGATCCGGAATTCCGGGTCGGCGAGATTCTGGCTTCCGCACCAGGCGATCCAATTATCGACGATCAGCGACTTGCGGTGATTGCGAAGGTCGAGCCGGCCGCGAAGCAGAGCACGGATCGGATTGCCGATCGGCAGCGCCGAACGCGCCTCGACACCATTCTCGAGCATCTCCCGCCAATGCCTGGACGCGATGAACTTCCGGGAGCCGAGAGCATCCGCAAGGATTCGGACGGCAATGCCTCGGCGCGCGGCGCGCACCAGCGCGTCCTTCATTTTCAGCCCGTTAGTATCGTCGAGCCAGATGTAAGTGCACAGGTGCACGGACGACCGGGCCGCGTCGATGTCGGCGGTCATCCGGTCGATCGCGGCATTGCTGTCGGACATGGCCGACGCGCTATTCCCCTCGCTCGGCTCGAGCCTGTTGACCGTCCGGGCGAGAGCGAAGGGCGCATAGTGAGGCGAGGAGCGCAGTTTCGCCTCGGCTTCCGCATCGGCCGGCGGTCTCGGCAGATGCTCGTCGATGGCGCGCCCGACCCGGCGGCGACGCAGCCGCGTTTCACCGAGCAGCAGGTACAGCGCTGCTCCCACGATCGGAGCTACGACGATCAGGATCACCCAGGCGAGGCGGGCCGCGGGCTCGCGGTGCGGACGCAGGAGCGCGCGAATCAGCACCAGCACCTCGAGCGCGAGGATGATCAGGGCCGCAATCAGGTGAAACGGGCGCATTGCGCGGTCAGGCTAGCGTCCGGCGACGAATTCCGACAGCGCCTTGGGATAAAGCTCGTGTTCGGCCTCGAGAACGCGCGCGGCGAGCGTCTCGGCAGTGTCGCCCGCCAGGATCGGGACTTCGGCCTGGCCGAGCACGTCGCCGGCGTCGAGCTCCTCCGTGACCAGGTGGACGCTGCAACCGCTCACGGAATCGCCGGCGGCCAGCGCCCGGGCATGCGTGTCCAGCCCTCGATACTTGGGAAGCAGGGAAGGGTGGATATTGACCACTCGGCCGCTCCAGCGCGCCGTGAATTCGAGCGACAGGATGCGCATGAAGCCGGCAAGCGCGATCGTCCCGACGCGGTGGTCCGTCAGGCACTGGTCGAGCGCCGCCTCCCACTCGGACTTGTCGATTCCCCGGCTATCCCACGTCCAGGTAGGGATGACTCGGCTTCGCGCCCATTCCAGGCCCGGCGCCAGGGGATTGTTCGAGGCGACGAGCACGACTTCATAGCCGCTGGCCTGCTCCACCAGCGCCCTCATGTTGCTTCCGCGGCCGGAGATCAGCACCGCGACGCGGCGCTTGTCGTCCCCTTCAGGCATCGTGGTTCGCGGACCAGCTCTGGCTGGATCCCCAGCTTCCGGGCGGTCCCGATACGGTGCAACCGCGATCATCTTCGACGATCCGGCCGATCACGCGCGCCTGTTCCCCGGAATGGGCCAGCCTGTCGATGACCTCGGCGGTCACGCCGCGCGCGACGATCGCCACCATGCCGATCCCGCAGTTGAACGTCCGTGCCATTTCCTCGGAGGTGATGGACCCGCCTTCCTGGAGCAGGGCGAACAGCGGAGGAAATTGCCAAGAGCTTACGTCCACTTCCGCCCGCAGCCCCTCGGGAAGGACACGCGGGATGTTCTCGAGGAGCCCACCGCCGGTGATGTGCGCCAGGCCATGGATAAGGCCGTCCCGCACGAGCGGAAGGAGCGCCTGCACATAGATCCGGGTCGGCTCGAGAAGGGCCTGTCCGAGCGAGATTCCGGGAAGGAAGGGCGCTTCTGCACCGAGGTCCCAGCCGCGCTCGGCTATAATCCGCCGAACCAGCGAAAAACCGTTGCTGTGCACGCCCGAGCTCGCGATTCCGACAATCACGTCGCCGGCCGCAATGCGGCTTCCGTCGAGTATCTCTCCGCGCTCGACCGCGCCGACGCAAAAACCGGCGAGATCGTAGTCGCCGGGCGCGTACATCCCCGGCATTTCCGCGGTTTCGCCGCCGATCAGGGCGCAGCCCGCCTGCCGGCATCCCTCGGCGATGGAGGCGACGACTGTCTCGGCGACCTCGGCATCGAGCTTCCCCGAGGCATAATAATCCAGGAAAAACAAGGGCTCGGCGCCCTGCACGACGAGATCGTTGGCGCACATTGCGACGAGGTCGATGCCGACGCCATCGTGCCGGTTTAGCTCGATCGCCAGCTTGAGCTTGGTGCCGACGCCGTCATTGGCGGCAACCAGCAAGGGATCGCGAAAACCCGCAGCCTTGAGGTCGAACAGGCCGCCGAATCCGCCGAGAGCGGCGTCCGCGCCGCTGCGAGCGGTCGAACGCGCGAGCGGGCCAATCGCTTTGACAAGCGCATTTCCGGCATCGATCGATACGCCTGCGTCGGCATATGTCAGCGGCTTTTTGCCCATGGGCTCGCCGCCTAGCCACATGCCGCTTGGATTTCCACGCCATTGTCGCCAAAAGCTCGCGGCAATGGCTCGCCGCGCACCGCTGATTGCCGCAATTCTCGCGATGTTCGGTCTCGTCGCCGGCGGCATCCTGTTTGCGCAGATGGAAAGCGCCGAACGCGGGATCCTGCCGCTCGACAGCTCCGGCACGCTCGAAGTCACGGGCATAGAGGTGGACGTCGGTGGCAAGGACGCCCAGTCGGCCCGGCTGGCGGGCTGGCGGATCGCCCAGCGCGAGGGCTTCCGGAAGTTGTGGGCGAAGAGCCACAAGCTGCCGATCAGCCAGGCGCCGAGCCTGTCCGACGCGACTCTCGACCAGATCGTCTCCTCGATCATCGTCCAGCGCGAGCAAATCGGCCCCACGCGCTACATTGCGACGCTCGGGGTCCTGTTCGACCGCGCCCGCGCCGGACAGCTCCTCGGGATTACGGGGATCACCGAGCGCTCGCAGCCGATGCTGCTGATCCCTGTGCTGGTGACCGGTGGGACGGCAACGACCGTAGAGCTTCGCAACCCGTGGCAGCGCGCCTGGGCCCAGTTCCGGACGTCGCAGAGCCCGATCGACTATGTGCGGGTGAGCGGGCTTGGGGTGGACCCGCTGCTCGTCAACGCCGCCCAGACCGCGCGCCCCGGCCGCGGCTGGTGGCGCAACATCCTCGACATGTACGGGGCCGCGGACATCCTGGTCGCCGAGGTCATGGTTCATCGCCTCTACCCGGGCGGACCAGCAAAGGCGCGTTTCATCGGCCGGCACGGGCCCGACCGGCAGATCATCGGCGGGTTCGAGCTGACCGCGTCGAACAGCGCCGCACTTGCGGACATGATGGAAGAGGGCGTGAGACGGATGGACGAGGTGTTCGCCCGCGCGTTCCGGGCGGGGCTGCTCCGCCGCGATCCGACGCTTAACCTGCCGGAGCCGCCACCCCCGCCGCCCGAAGAGCTTCCCGAGGAGCTTCCGGACCCCGTCAACTACACGGTGCAGCTGGCGGCCCCCAATGCCGCGACCTACAACAGCGCGCTTGCCCACCTGCGCGCGGTTCCGGGCGTGACCGGCGTCCAGCAGGTCAATGTGGCGCTCGGCAACATCAGCAATTTCATCGTCACCTATCGAGGCAGCGCCGCCGGCCTGCGCTCGGTCCTGGTTTCGCGTGGGTGGGGAGTCGACCTCGCCGGCGGGCAGCTTCGGATGTACGTACCTCGCCCGTCGCCTCCAGCGCCAACGACGCAGCAACCGCCTCCAGCTTCGAACACGACTGAGCCGGAGCCGCAGAACCGGACAACGTCGGCCCCATCCGGCCAGACTGAGGGCGAAAGGTGACGAGCGGCAGGGAGCAGATCGCGCTCCCGCTCGATTGGCCGCAGAGCCAGGGCGATTCGCGGCTGATCGTCACCGAGGCGAATCGCGACGCCTTCGAGCATTTTCGCACCTGGAGCCTTTGGCCGGTCCGGGCGACGATCCTGACGGGACCGCGCCGGTCGGGCCGGAGCCTGATGGCACGAAGCTTCGTCGAGAGGGTTTCCGGCCGGCTGATCGACCGCGCCGACCAGGAAGATGAGGAGGAGCTGTTCCACGCCTGGAACGCCGCTCAGGAGAGCGGCCGGCCGCTGGTGATGATCGTCGACAGGGTCGCGCCGGAATGGGAGATCGCGCTGCCCGACCTGCGCACCCGGATCGCAGTGACCCCGGTCGCGCGAATCGGCGAACCCGACGACGTGCTCTTCCAGGCGCTGATCGAGCTGCACTTCGCGGACCGGGGGCTACACATCCCGCGCGAGGCGCTCCGCTTCATGGCCGAGCGCCTGCACCGCGATTACTGGACGGCCGAGCGGTCGGTGGAGCTCGTAGACCGCTACGCGATCGCCGAAAGGGCGCGGCTAAGCCTTCCGACGGTCCGCAAAGCCCTGATCGATTCGGGGATGATCGACGGCTAGCTGCAGCTGAGACGCTCGACCCGGTTGTTCTGGTCGAGGAACACGGTGAGCCTGTCGGCGCGATATTCCATGGTGATCATGGTCCCGTGCGGCACCCAGCGGACGATCGCGGCGCCCGAGACGCGCCGCATCTCCTCTTCAAGGGCGGGGCTGCGCTCGCGGCCGACGAACTGCTGGATGTTCGACGGGTCGCAGGTCCCATTGGGCGACCCGCCGTCGACCGGCGCCGGCTGCGCGGTCGAACATGCCGCCAAGGCAAGCGCTCCGGCCAATCCCGCCCAGTTACGCACACTCATGCCTCAACCTCCTCGGCGATCCGGCTCATCTTGAGCTTTCCGTTCTCGATCGCGAACGCCAGCCGCCCTTCGACGAGGGCGAGCGCGTCGCGGCCGAACTCTTCAAACCGCCAGCCCTGAAGAATGTTCAGATCGTTACGCACCCCGGCCGCGAGCGCTTCCAGGTCGTCGCTCCTGGCGATAAGGCGCGGGGCGACGCCCGTTTCCTTCGCCCGGATCTTGAGCAGCAGCTTCAGCAGGTCGCTGACTAAGGCGGCGTCCTTGGTGAGCCCCGGCCGCCTCGGTTCGCGCGAGGGCATCTCGTCGCCCTCGAGCGGCTTGGCGTCCTTGAGCGCGGCCATTAGCCGCTGCCCGATGTCGTTGGTCCGCCATCCCGCCGACAGCCCGCGGACCCGGCCCAAGTCATCCTGGGTCTTGGGCGGATGGGCCGCGAGCTCGACGAGCGTGTCGTCCTTCACGATCCGGCCGCGCGGGATGTTCTTGCCGCGCGCCTCGGTTTCGCGCCAGGCGGCGAGCGCCTTCAGCCGCCCGAGGATCGCCGGGTTGCGGCCGGGAAGCCGCAGCCGCTTCCACGCGTCTTCCGGGGCGAAGGCGAAGCTCGAGGTGTCCGCGAGCCGCTCCATCTCCTCGTCGAGCCAACCGCCGCGGCCGGTCTTTTTCAGCCGCTCCAGAAGCCGGGGGAAGATTTTCGCCAGATGCGTGACGTCGGCGATCGCATAATCGATCTGCCTCTTGTCGAGCGGCCGGCGGCTCCAGTCCGTGAACCGCGCGCCCTTGTCGAGGCTGTGGCCAAGCATCGACTCGATGAGGTTGGAATAGCCGACCTGCTCGCCATGCCCGAGCGCCATCGCCGCGATCTGCGTGTCGAACAGCGGCGAAGGCACCTTGCCGGTGAGATTGTGGATGATCTCGATGTCCTGGCTTCCGGCATGGAAGACCTTGAGCACGTTCTCGTTGGCGACCATCAGGTCCAGGAGCGGCGACAGGTCGATTCCCTCGGCCTTCGGGTCGACCGCGGCCGCTTCCTCCGGGCTCGCGATCTGGATCAGGCACAGGTCCGGCCAATAGGTGTTCTCGCGCATGAACTCGGTGTCCACGGCGACGAACGGATGCTTCGAGAGGCGCTGCACCAGGTCGGAAAGCGCGGCGGTGTCGGTGATAAGCGGGTGAATCTTCATGAGGATGGGCGGGCAATAGCGGCGACATCGGGTTGACAAAAGGCTTTGCGAAAGGGAAGCGCCGCGGCGAATTCCCCGAATGTGTCACCCCCGCGTATGCGGGGGTCCTGCTTCCATCAAGAACGGCGGGATTCCCGCTGTCGCGGGAATGACGAACAAGAGAGACGAAATGCACGCCTACCGCACCCATAGCTGCGCCGAGCTCACCGCCGCCGACGTCGGCAAGACCGTCCGGCTGTCCGGCTGGATCCACCGCAAGCGCGACCACGGCGGCGTGCTCTTCATCGACCTTCGCGACCATTACGGGATCACGCAGGTCGTCGCCGACCAGGACAATCCGGTGCAGGCGCTGCTCGATTCGCTTCGGCTCGAGTCGGTGATCACCGTGACGGGTGAAGTCGTCGCCCGCGCCCCCGAGGCCATCAATCCGAAGCTCCCGACGGGCGAGATCGAGCTGGTGGCCCGCGAGGTCGCGGTCCAGTCCGAGGCCGCCGAGCTTCCGATGCCGGTCGCGACCGAGGCCGACTACCCCGAGGAAATCCGCCTCAAGTACCGCTACCTCGACCTTCGCCGCGAGCAGATGCACCGCAACATCCTGCTCCGCTCGGCCGTGATCGCCTCGATCCGCCGGCGGATGACGGAGCAGGGCTTCGTCGAGTTCCAGACCCCGATCCTGACCGCGAGCTCGCCCGAGGGCGCGCGCGACTATCTGGTCCCTAGCCGCATCCACCCGGGCAAGTTCTACGCGCTCCCGCAGGCGCCGCAGATGTTCAAGCAGCTGATCATGGTCGCGGGCTTCGACCGCTATTTCCAGATCGCGCCCTGCTTCCGCGACGAGGACGCCCGCGCCGACCGCTCGCCGGGCGAATTCTACCAGCTCGACTTCGAGATGAGCTTCGTCACCCAGGACGATGTGTTCGCTGCGATCGAGCCGGTGCTGGCCGGCGTCTTCGACGAGTTCGCGGACGGCCGCGCGGTCACTCCCGCAGGCGAGTTCCCGCGCATTCCGTACAAGGAGGCGCTGCTCAAATACGGCACCGACAAGCCCGACCTTCGCAACCCGCTCCTCGTCCACGACCTCGGCGCGCATTTCAGAGGCTCGGGCTTCGGGCTGTTCGCGAAGATCGTCGATGGCGGCGGGGTCGTCCGCGCCGTCGCCGCGCCGGGCACGGCCGGGCACAGTCGCAAGTTCTTCGACGACATGAACGAATGGGCGCGCTCCGAG
>JBKHXB010000047.1:0-15091 GCA_046566245.1 Alphaproteobacteria bacterium
GGAATGCGGCGGTGAGGCCGATGATGATCATGATCTGCTGCACGCTCGACAGCCGCCCGCGGATTGCCGCCGGCGTGACCTCGCTGATGTAGGCGGGCGACAGAACGCTCGCGGCGCCCACCCCCAGGCCGCCGACGAAGCGGGCGACGATGAACATCCCGGAATCGGAGGCGGCGCCGGTGCCGATCGCGCTCAGGATGAAAGCGACCGCGGCGAGAAGCATGACGTTGCGCCGGCCGATGACGTCGGCAAGCCGGCCGGCGAGGAAGGCGCCGATCGCGCAGCCGATCAGGATTGCGCCGACATTGACGCCGGTGCCGAGCGCGCTCAGGTCGAAGGCGCTCTCGAGCCCTTCCTGAGTCCCGTTTATGACTCCGCTGTCATAGCCGAACATGAAACCGCCGATCGTCGCCACCGCGACGATCGCACCGATGAAACCCATGTTCGCCCGAGCCGGACTCGCTTCCGTCATCTCACTCTCCCCTTCTACGCATGCGCCTCCCGGCACTCGGATTGCGCGCGCGAGTCCTCCACGAGCCCAATGCGAATGCAACCCGGCTAGTGTGTGTAGGGCACGAAATCGCCCAGCGCGCAGGCGGGCCCGGGAAGGTGGCTGAACGCATCGATCGAACGCACGAGGTCGCCCCGGCAGAATTGCGAGCCAATGGGCTCGACAATCAGCACATCGCGGGACCCCATCGTGCAACCCTGAGGAAGCCGGTTCGCCCAAATCGTCCCGCCACGACCATAGAGCAGCATGTTGCGATCGCCTTCAGCTACGCGCAGCCCCTCGCCGCGCTCGATGAGAATGCAACGCTGCGGCGCTCCGGCGGCTCGCCCCGCAAGCTCCAAGGACAGACCCGCCGGCGCGGCAGGCGGGGGCGCGGCACAGGCGGTTACTGCGAATGACAGAGCGATCACCGAGCGAAGCATTTCAGCCTTCTCCCTTTTCGCAGGTACAGCCCGTAACCGAACGGTCTTGTGCCCCCGAGGAGGCACTGCTGTAAACGGTTTCATTCGAGACACGCGAACGCGGAGATTGTGCATGAATGCCGAGAAACCGGTCCGCAAAGTGGTGATCGTCGGCGGCGGGACCGCCGGCTGGATGACCGCCGCGGTACTCTCCCAATGGCTGAGCCAAGTGGAGATCCAGCTGGTCGAATCCGAGGAAATCGGAACGATCGGAGTCGGCGAGGCAACCATTCCCCACATCCGCAATTATCTCGCCCTTGCGGGCGTCGATGTGCTTGAGATGATCAGCGCCAGCAAGGCCAGCTTTAAGCTCGGGATCCAGTTCATCGACTGGGGCGCTGCGGGCGAAAGCTACATCCATGGATTCGGCAAGATCGGGCGCGACATGCTGTGGCTTCACCCCCACCAGCTGTGGCTGGCTGCCCGCGATCGCGTGCCCGGCCGGGTCAAAACCTTCGACCATTATTCGATGAATTGCCTGGCCTGTCTGAAAAACAGGTTCGCATTTCCGGACTCGCGCAATCGCAACTCGCCGCTCGCCGACATGGATTATGCCTATCATTTCGATGCGTCGCTGTTCGCGCGATTCCTTCGCGGTCACAGCGAAGAAAGGGGAGTCAAGCGGATCGAAGGGCGGATCGTCGACGTGGTTCGCAATCCCGAAAACGGATTTGTCGAAGCCGTACGCCTGGCTGATGGGCGCGAGGTCGGCGGAGAACTGTTTGTCGACTGTTCGGGAATGCGCGCGCTCCTGATCGGGGGGGCTCTCGGGATCGGCTACGATGACTGGAACCGGTGGCTGCTGTGCGACCGGGCGATGGCGGTGCCGTGCGAAAGCGTTTCACCGCTCACCCCCTACACGCGGTCAACCGCGCGCAGGGCCGGCTGGCAATGGCGAATTCCTTTGCAGCACCGGATCGGCAATGGTTACGTCTATGCCTCGAACCTGATCGGCGACGAAGAAGTCGCCGAGGCCCTGCTCTCCAACCTCGACGGCACGGCTCTGGCGGACCCGCGCCCCGTGCGTTTTGCGCCCGGCCGGCGGGTGAAGGCCTGGGACAAGAACGTCGTCGCGATTGGTCTGTCGTCAGGTTTCCTCGAGCCCCTCGAATCCACAAGCATCCATCTGATCCAGACCGGCATTCACCGGCTGCTCGCGATGTTTCCCTCAAGCGGTTTCTCGGCAGCGGATATTGACGAGTATAATTTTCAGTCGCGCACTGAATATGAGGATGTGCGCGACTTCGTCATCGCCCACTACAAGGTCACGCGGAGAAGCGGCGATCCGTTTTGGGATCATGTGCGCACGATGGAGGTGCCGGATACGCTGAACCAGCGCTTCGAGCTGTTCCGGTCGTCAGGCCGCTTCTTCAAGCACGGGGCTGCGGAACTTTTCGCGGAAGAAAGCTGGGTACAGGTCCTGCTCGGTCAGGGCTTTGAGATGCGGGCAGATCCAGTGACCCGCTTTGTGCCCGACGATGAGATCGTCGGCTTTCTCCATGACATCGAGGAAGTGATTGCGGACGTTGCCGAGAGACTTCCCGATCACGCAAAGTTTCTCGGGGGCCTGCCTCCTCGAAGCCCGCCCAGGCCCACAACGGATGCGACCGTGCCCGCGATAAACTTCAACCTGCGCTATACTCGCGACAGCGACGAGCTGACATCCAGCTGAATCCTCCGGGGGGCCGTGTCCGAAAAGTCACAGCCGCGCGAAACCTCAAGTCACGCCTGCGTCACCGTAATTGACTCGGGCCGCTGCACCGGCTTTCATTCCTGGTCGAGTAACTTGGTAGGGCGCCTGACGTTGTAACCGGTTACATGCCGTCTGGGGAGAGGCGAATTGAACATGGTATCAAGCAAGCATCGGCTTGCTTCCGGAATTTCCACCGCCGCGTTCGCAGTCGCGCTTTGCATTGCCCAGCCGGCCCATGCGCAGTCGGAGCTCGCGACCCTGCAGGGTCGAGTCGAGGGTGCAGCGGCCGGCACGCAGGTGGTCGCTGTTGACCAGGTGACCGGGCAGCGGTTTACGGGCGCGACTGATGCTTCGGGCAATTATGTAATCCTCGGCCTGAGGCCTTCGACATACAGCGTCAGCGTCGATGGCAAGGCGGCGCAGGAAACGACCCTATTGGTCGGCCAGACGGCTACGCTCGACTTCGTCGAGGAACGGCCTGCCGAGGGTGGCGCGATCGTGGTCACCGGCCGCCGCGTCCGCGAGGTACGCACGCAGACCGTGTCGACGAACATCACTCCCAGCGAGATTGAGAATCTCCCCCAGAACAAGCGCAACTTCCTGAGCTTCGCCGCGCTCGCCCCAGGCGTGCAGGTGACTCCGGGTGGCAATGCCCAGGTTCAGGCGGGGGCGATCGCCTCGCAGTTCACGAACGTCTTTCTCGACGGGATGAGCTTCAAGAACCCGATCAACCACGGGGGCGTGTTTGGCCAGAATTTCGGTCTCGGAAACCCGTTCCCGCAGATAGCCATTCAGGAATATCAGGTCGAAACCCAGAATTTCGGAGCGGAGAGCGGCCAGACCGGCTCGGCGCTTATCACTGCCATCACGAAGACCGGCGGCAACGCCTTCCACGGGTCGGCGTTCCTCGAATATCAGCCGAAGAGCTTCATCACCCAGCCCCATTTCGACAAGGAAGCCGGAATCCCCAAGCCGGACTACAAGCGCTATCAGTTTGGCGGCGAGCTAGGCGGGCCGATCATTCCCGGGAAGCTTCATTTCTACGTGGCGGGCGAAGGAACCATCCAGAGTCTTCCAAGCACGACGGGGAATGTCGATCCGGACCTGTTTCCGGCCAACCTTGTCGCGGAAACCAATGTTTCCCACAACATGGACTTCAAGCAGGGACTCTACTTCGGCAAGCTCTCTTTCTACGCGACCGAGAACGACACCATCAACCTGATGGGCTTCGTCCGGCGTGAGAACAATCTTACCGACATTGCAGGCAATGCAACGCCGAGCCATGGCCGCACGATCCTGACTCACCAGGATCGCGCGCAACTGCAATGGCGCCACAACAGCGGCACTTTCCTGAATCAGCTAAACATCGCCTGGGATCGCGGTGAACAGTCCACTCCCAGCGTCGACGTAGGGCCCGAACTGATCCTCTTGAGAGCTCAAAATCCCGACTTCTCCGAAGGCATCGTTTCGGGCGGGCATTTCTTTGAGCAGGGCGACAGGCAGAAGAGCTGGACGATCAAGAACGACAGCACTTTCCGAATGGACGATCATACGCTGAAGTTCGGTGGGCAGCTTGCGTTCCTGGACCTCAGCCGAAGCGTCGTGAATGCGTTCAGGGGCCGCTATTATTTTGCCAACCCGGGCCCGGTCGCCAATTTCGATTTCGCGACTGCCCAGCCCATCCAGGCGCGAATCAATATCACTCAGACGCCGGAACTCAACGCCAAGGATACGCAGCTCGGCCTCTACGTGCAGGACGAATGGAAACCGGACGAGCACTGGACTGTCAACGCAGGAATCCGCTGGGATTTCGAGTCCAACGCGAACAACAACGATTATGTAACCCCAGCTGCGATCGCCAGCGCGCTTCGCGCCTATCCAGGCTGGAAGGCGCGTGGGATCGACCCGGAGGATTACATCTCGACTGGCGACAACCGCAAACCGTTCTACGGGGCGTTCCAGCCTCGCCTGGGCGTGGCCTATGACGTCAAGGCGGATCGCGACCTGGTCCTGTTCGCCGGCGCAGGCCGCTATTACGACCGGCAGCTGTTCATCCAGGGCGTGATCGAAACGCTCACCAATTCCAACCGCATCATTCCGCTTTTCTTCTGCCCGGACGGAGGGCCGGCTCAGGGCACTGGCACGGGGTCGGATGCGGCCAATTGCGCGCAGTGGAACGAATCGCTTCGCGACCCTGAAAACCTGCGCGCATTCGCGGCCAATCTCGCTGGGTCGGGCGGCGGCGACGTATGGGTCCTGAACAACAAGACCCGAATGCCCTATTCCGACCAGTTCAGCCTGGGTGTCCGCAAGCGCTTCGGCGGGATCCAGACGTCACTGACACTGTCGCACATTCGTTCGCGCAACATCCAGATGTTTGCGCGCGCGAACTTCTATTCAAACGGCTGGTTTACGCGCAACCTGATCCGTGACAGCGCCGGCAATGTTATCGGCTGCACCGATGGCGGCGAACAGTGGATCATCGATTTCACGCCTGGCAACAACTTCCCGGCATGTCCGGCAATGGACGGGCAACTTGCAGGTTTCGCGGGCAAGCTGAACCGGGGGCTAAGCAACGGCAAGGCCAATTATTACGCGCTGTACCTGACCGCGGAGAAACCGTTTACGGAGAAGGCAACCTGGGGATTCACGACCGCACTGACGCTCCAGCGCGCCCGGAGCAATGTCGCGCAGGAACTCAACAGCGACGAATTCTACAATGGCCCCTATCTCGACACATATGGATGGAATCACGTCAACGGCGTGCCGAAATGGAGCTGGGTGACATCGGCCAGCTGGCGCGCGCCTTATGATATCATCCTGTCGGGAATCCTGATGCTTAACTCAGGGCCCGCGTTCGGCAACATCGTCGCGCCGTGGAATGGTCTTGCACAGACGCCGCCCGATGGCGCGTGCTGCTACGCCAACCTCGGCGGGGTTTTCTTCCCGAAGCAGGATATTGGCTATAAGCGGCTCGACCTTCGCATCGCCAAGACGTTCAAGATGCCCTGGGGACACGAGCTGTCTGCGGACTTCGAAGTCTTCAACGTGTTCAATTGGCTTAACCGCAACTATTCGTCGTGGGGCGCAGGCGGCGGCGATCCGGCGCCGCGCACGGAGGACAGCCAGATCGGCAACGACGCCCGTCAATTTCAGGTGGGACTCCGCTACAAGTTCTGAGTGGATCAAGCGCAACCGGACGAGGGTCGGACCGCCTGCCCTCAATTCCTGGAACGACCGGTGAGGGCTGAGCTTCGCCGGTTCGGCGAACTGCAAACGCCTGTGGTCATTATCGATGGCTTCAGCGGCAATTCGGAGCGGGTTTCGAGTATCGCTGAGGCGCTGGCGCCTTTCCCGGCCCAACAGGGCAGCTTCTATCCCGGGGTGCGGCACCTCATCACTCCCGCCGATGCGGATGCCGATCATTATGTGACCGAAAGCTGCCAGCGTGCGGCGCAATTCATTGCCGGCGCGTTCGACATCGATAGCTTCGAACTTGTGGAAGCAAGCTTTTCGATGGTCACGACCTTGCCGTCCAACCTTTTGCCCGTGCAGCGCGCCCCGCACTTCGATTCGACCGACCCCAACCACATCGCCCTTCTTCACTATCTGCGGGTTCCGGAAGGGTCGGGCACAGCCTTCTTCAGGCATCGCACTACTGGGATCGAGCAAGTCATCGAGGCCAATGTCGCCCGATTCGTGGCGACAGCCGCAGCCCAGGCGGCGGGGCTTCGGCCAGACACCGGATACATCCGCGGGTCGGACGAGCATTTCGAACAGATCGGCCTGGTCGACGCCGTTGCCGACCGCATGGTCATCTACCAGGGAAGCCTGCTCCATTCAGGCCTGATCCCGCTGGACATGCCGTTCACTTCGGACCCGCGGGCCGGGCGGCTTACCGCCAACATTTTCATACGGGGACATGGAAGGAAGTAGGATGCCGACCGTTCGATCGATCGTTCCAGCATGCGCGTCGCTTGCTCTGGCGTTCGCGCCCGCAAGCGCCGCCCAGCGCACGACGATCAACCCAGTCGACATCGATTACCGCTACAATTTCGAGCAGATCAACAATGGGGTTTCCTACCGCACGGGCGCCGACCCGGCGATCGTCAATCACCAGGGCACCTACTATCTCTTCGTGACGCTCGCTGACGGCTATTGGCGATCGACCGACCTGATCGAATGGCAGTTCGTGAACCCGAGCCGCTGGCCGTTTGACAGCATCGTCGCCCCGGCCGCCTGGTCGGACGGGACTCGAATCATCCTGCAGCCATCCATGATGGAGCCGGAGGCGATCCTTGCGACGACCGACCCCGACAGCGGCAAGCTCGACTTCTTTGTGCGCCGAATGCCGCCGCTGCCCGGTTCGGTCGACAAGTCGCCCGAAGAGATGAAGCCGGGCGAGGTGCCGCCCGGGCCGTGGGACCCGGCCCTGTTCAAGGACGAGGGCGGCCAGTGGTACATGTACTGGGGCTCGTCCAACGTCTTCCCGATGTACGGCCAGAAAATCGCGTTCGAGGACGGCAAGCTGATCTACATCGGGCGCGCCCAGACGATGCTCGCGCTCCATCCCGACCAGCACGGCTGGGAGCGGTTCGGACAGGATCATTGCGCATGCTGGGCGCCGGGCAGGCCAAGTCCGTCCTACATGGAAGGGGCCTGGATGACGAAGGTCGGCGGCAAATATTACCTTCAGTACGGAGCGCCTGGCACCGAGTTCAATGTCTACGCGAACGGTGTTTATGTCGGGGATTCGCCGCTCGGCCCGTTTACCTATGCCCCCTACAATCCGGTGGCCTACAGGCCCGGCGGCTTTGCCGAAGGCGCCGGCCACGGATCGACCTTCCAGGACAATTTCGGCAATTGGTGGAACAGCGGGACTAGCTGGATCGGTTACAATTGGGGAATGGAACGGCGGATCGTCATCCACCCCGCCAGGTTCCACGCCGACGGCCAAATGGCGGTCTCGACGCGGTTCGGGGACTTTCCGCGCTTCGTTCCCCGCGGCAAGGTGAAGGACCCGGACAGCCTGTTCACAGGCTGGATGCTCCTTTCTTATCGCAAGCTCGCGAGCGCATCATCGACCCTGGGCGAGTTCGCGGCAAACCGGGTGACGGACGAGGACCCGCGCAGCTTCTGGGTGGCGGCCGCCAACCGGGCAGGTGAAACTCTGACCATTGACCTCGGAAGGGTCGCGACAGTGCATGCGGCGCAGGTCAATTTCGCGGATTACAAGTCCGGCCGCTTCGCCGACGCGCCTGACATTTATACAGAGTTCGAGCTGCAGCATTCGACCGACGGCCAGAGATGGCAGGCTTTGGCGCACACCGACGCGCCGCGCCGTGACCGCCCCAACGCCTATTTCGAGCTACCGAAGCCGGTCCGGACCCGGTTCGTGCGCTACGTTCACGGCCATGTCGGCGGCGCCAATCTGGCGATCAGCGACCTTCGTCTTTTTGGCAAGGCTGACGGGCGAGCACCTTCCTCCCCCCGCCGTGTTGTTGCTGTGCGACACCAAGACGAGCGCGACGCGACCGTGCGCTGGTCAAGCGTGGCAGACGCGACCGGCTACAATCTGCGCTTCGGGATTCGTCCGGACCGGTTGACCCTTACGCACCAGCTTTGGGCGGACGAATTGGGATCGGGACCGCTGCTGGAAAAAGAGCTGCGGTCGCTGAACGTGGGAGTGCCCTACTGGGTGGCTGTCGAAGCGTTCAATGAAACCGGCGTCTCGCGGCTCAGCCGGCCCGTGCGAATGCGCTGATCAGCCGAGCCAGCCGCCGGTGAAGCCGGCCCGCCGCAGCCCGCGGCGTATCGCCGGATCCCGGCGGGTGAAGCGCCACACGAAGTCGTCCCGATAGTTCGCGGCCTGAAGCAGGATCGGCCCCTGGTCGATCCCCAGATAGTCGCGTGCAACCCAGCCCGCTTTGGCATCGACCGTACCGCTCTCCGGTTTCACCTCCGGATAGGTGAAACTCGGGTTGAAGCTGTCGAGAAAACCGTACCGGCTGAAGATTCGGCTACCATGCTCGCGAAGCATGGCATCCGCGCAAGGCATGACGATCTCGGGCGCGAACGGCAGCGAACCGAGCGCGGCCGTGGGCGCGATTGTGCCGTCGTCACGGCCGTCCGGCTCGTCGATCGGCCCCCGCGCAGAATAGCCGAAAAAGGTGCGCTTTTGGCCGTCACGAACCAGCTCAAAGCCGCCCGGGCCATCGCAAGCCGTCAGGCCCCAGATGCGGTCCGAATAGCCGCGCCAGCCCATCGGGTTGGCCATGCAATAGGCGCGGTTGGCGTAGGTCGCCCGGCGGCTGTTCTCGAAATAGTCGAAGCGCGCCGCGCGCATCGGCGCGTCGAAGATGCCCCGGAAATCGATGAAGACATGGCTGTACTGGTGGCCAAACAGCGGCGCGAAGGCCAGCCGTCTGGTTGCGCCTGATCCTCGCCAGAATCGTGGGTAAGGGGCGGTCCACTGGCTCCAAACGTTCGCCGGTGCCGGATGCGTGTTCGATCCGAGCGCCAGGATGTTGACGAACATCGCCTCGTTATAGCCGACCCAATTGCTGTCGATCAGCCCGCTTTCCGGGTGCCAGCCCATCGAGATCGGCGCCCGGCCGTCGCTGCGGAAGAAGTTCCAGTCGGCGCGGTCGTAGAGCAAGCCCGCGAGCTTGCGAATCTCCCGTTCGCCGGCCTCAGGCCGATCGAAGTAATTGCGAGCGAACAATACGCCCATCAGCAGGATCGTCGTGTCGACGCTGGAAAGTTCGACCTGCCGGTAACGGGCGCCTGTTTCCATATCGAGGAAATGATAGAAGAAGCCTGCGTGGCCGCTCGTTCCGGATCGCTCCGGACCCTGCGGCACGTTCCAGAAGAAGCGCAGCGTCGCAAGCGTGAGGTCCCGTGCCTCCGCACGGCTGCACCAGCCACGCTCGACTCCGATCGCGTAAGCGGGGAGCGCAAAGCCGACCGCGGCAATGCTTGAAAAGGACGGCGTCGGCCAGCGATCCGGGACCAGCCCATTGCGGCGATTTACGCGTTCCCAAAAGAATCGGAAGGTACGATGCTCGATGTCTTCGTAGAAATCGGGAATGGGCCGGGGGCCGAGTTCTCGGACGGTGCAGCCGGGTAGACCCAAACCCGCGGCCAGCAGTGCACTATTCGACAGGAAGTCGCGGCGATCGATCGCCTTAATCACGGGTCCTGATCCAATTGCGTGGTCGAGCGCACGACAAGCTCGGGCGTATGCCGCTCTTCACCCGGCTCGCTGCCGCTCAGCAGCTCCAGGAGCATCGCCAGAGCGCGCTCGCCAAGCTCAGCGATTCGGACCCTGACCGTGGTTAATCCGAGGTGGCGGGAAAGTGGAATGTCGTCAAAACCTGCGACGGCGACATCCTCGGGAATGCGCAGGCCTACCTGGCGAAGCGCTCCGATCGCGCCGATCGCCATATTGTCGTTGGCCGCGAAGACGGCGTCGAACTCTCGACGGTGCACAATCAGCTCATCGACCGCTGCCCGGCCGCTCTCTTCCTCGAAATCCCCGCGAACGACCTCGAGCGAAAGATCGAATTCCTCGGCGGCGGCACGGCATGCGTCAGCGCGTTCCTGGGAATCGACATTGTTCTTAGGCCCCGAAATGTGGAGGAGTCGCTTGCGCCCAAGCGCGGCGAAATGCGCGATGACACTGCGTGTGCCGACGGCATTGTCGATGTGGATCGCGGCGCGGCTCGGCGCCGTCGCGCGGGTGTTGACCAGCACCGCAGGCAAGCCTGCCGGCAGAGCGTCGCACAGCTCTTCGCCCCGCAGGTGCGGCGCCATCACCACCAGGCCGTCGACGCGGCCGCGCATGGCCCGAAGCGCGCTTGCTGCCTGCGCGCTTCCGGCGTGGAGGTTGGAAAGCAGAAGCAGGAAGCCGTGGCGACTCGCTTCGCGGTCCATTCCGCGAACAATTTCAGAGAAGAATTCACCATGCAGGTCAGGAAGTACGACGCCAATCGCATTGTTGCGGGCAAGACTCAGGCTGCGCGCGCCCGCATGGGGCACATAACTGAGTGCCCGGACCGCATCGGCAACCCTCGCGCGTGTCGCCTCGCTGACGTTGTCATGGCCGTTGAGCGCCCGCGACACGGACGCCACGGAGACCCGGGCGTGTCGGGCGACATCGCGGATAGTGGGGTCAGACATCGGCTTCCTTAAAGGCGACAAATGGGCTGAAAGTCACGTTACGAACAATTGCATTTGCCTCTTGGGTCAGTCATGTAACCGGTTACACTGACGGTCAAGCGGGGCGTGTTGCTCGGGCCCGGCAAGCTTGGCATCCTTGCGTTTGAAAGGGGCAGAAATGATCGACACGCGGATTTCGCGCCGGGCCGCACTGATTGGGGCAGGCGCGATCGTCGCGTGGCTGGCGAGCCCGGCCCGGTCGCTGCTTCGGGCGGCGGGCAGACTTGAAGTCCCCGCATTCGTCGATGCGCTCATCGCCCGCATGACTCTCGAAGAAAAGGCGGGCCAGCTCAGCCTGATGGCTTCGGCCTGGGGCGGCGGGACCGCAGCCTCGCTCAACCCGCCGACCGAAGGCGCGTCGAACTTCGCGCAGCAGGTCGACGAGGCCCGGCGCGGCCAGCTGACCGGCGTTTTCAACGGCAATGGCGCGCGCATGCACCGCATCCTTCAAAACGCGGCGGTGCGGGAGTCGCGACTGAAGATTCCGCTGATGTTCGCTGCCGATATCATTCACGGACACCGGACGATCTTTCCGGTTCCTCTGGCCGAGGTTGCCAGCTTCGAGCCGGAGCTCGCCCGCCGCACCGCCGAAGCTGCGGCATTCGAGGCCGCGGGAGCGGGCATTGACTGGAATTTCGCCCCGATGGTCGACGTCGCCCGCGACCAGCGCTGGGGACGCGGCGTAGAGGGCGGCGGCGAGGACGTTCTGCTCGGAAGCCTGTTCGCGGCGGCGCGCGTTCGCGGCTTCCAGGGTAACAATCTGAAGTCGAACAAACATTTCCTTGCCTGCGCCAAGCATTTCGCCGCCTACGGGGCCGCTGAGGCCGGCCTTGACTACAATACGGTTGACATGTCTGAGCGCACCCTGCGCGAGGTCTACCTGCCGACCTACAAGGCGGCGTTTGACGCGGGCGCGCTTTCGACAATGGCGTCGTTCAACGAAATTTCGGGCATCCCCGCGACCGGAAACCGCTGGCTACTGACCGATCTGCTACGCGGGGAATGGGGTTTCCAGGGTTTCGTCGTTTCGGATTACACGGGCGACGAAGAATTGATCGCGCACGGCTTTGCCAAAGACGGCCGGGACGCGGCCCGGCTGGCTTTCCTTGCGGGCGTCGACATAAGCATGCAGAGCGGCCTTTACCGCGAGCACCTGCCCGATCTTGTCCGGAGCGGCGAGGTCCCGGAGGCGCAGCTCGACCAATCGGTTCGGCGGGTGCTTGCCGCCAAGGCGCTGCTCGGCCTGTTCGAGAATCCCTTCCGCCGGATCGACGAGCAGCGCGAGCGATCGCGCTCCATGCTGCCACGAACCCGCGCACTGGCGCGCGAGGCCGGCCGCAAGTCGATCGTCCTCCTCAAGAACGAGGGCGACCTCTTGCCCCTGCCACGTTCTGGGAAGCGGATCGCCTTGATCGGCCCGTTCGCCGCCGGTCAGCACGACCTGGTTGGTCCTTGGGTGATCTATGGAAGCGACGACAGCGCGGTAGATTTGGCCACCGGTGTGCGGGCAGCGGTCAGCGACCCGGGCTCGATCATCGTCGCCGAAGGCTCCGGAGTCGAAGAATCGCTCGCAGGCGGCATTGAACAAGCGGTTGCTGCGGCACGCCAGGCGGATGTCGTCGTCCTCGCGATCGGCGAGGCGCAGAACATGTCGGCCGAGGCACAGTCGCGAACCGAGATCGTCGTTCCGAAACCGCAGCAGGACCTCGCGGAAGCCGTCGCAGCGGTGGGCAAGCCGGTCGTCGTCGTGCTCAAGAACGGCCGGGCGCTGGCGCTTGAAGGAGCCGTCAGGAGCGCGCCCGCGATTGTCGTTACCTGGTTCCTCGGCACCGAAACCGGCCACGCGATCGCGGACGTCCTGTTCGGCGCCTACAGCCCCTCAGCCCGCCTTCCGGCAAGCTTTCCGCTCGCGAATGGCCAGCAGCCCTATTATTACGCGCACAAGAACACCGGTCGTCCGAACCCGCCGGGCAAGCTTGAGCCCTATAAGGCCAGGTTCCGCGGGATTACGAACAACGCGCTCTATCCGTTCGGCCACGGCCTGACCTACGGCGAGATCGAATATTCGGACATCCGGCTGAGCAGCGCAACCCTGCCGATGGGCGGTGAAATCAGGATAGGTGCGCGGATCACCAATCGCGGCCGCCGCGCCGCCGAGGAAGTCGTCCAGCTCTACGTCCGCGATCGCGTCGCAAGCGTCACGCGACCGGTTCGCGAGCTCAAGGCGTTCCGCAAAACCCCGCTGGCTCCCGGCCAGTCGGAGATCGTCAGTTTCACGCTCCGGCCCTCAGACCTGCAGTTCATCGGCCGCGCCAATCGACTGATTGTGGAGCCTGGCGAGTTCGACGTCTGGATTTCCCCGTCGGCCGAAAGCGACGGCGTCCATTCTGTCTTCACTCTCGTCGCCTAGGCCGCCTTTTCCCGGAAGGCCGCCGGCCGAGGGGGTTGAGAGCCATGGCGACACAGGACAGCGCAAGGAAGGCCATCGGCACCAGCGCCACCGTCAGGCGCATCGCCGACAGCGTTTCCGCGCTTTGTTGGACATTGGCGACGAAACCGGCGGACGAGAAGCTCCAGCCGAGGATCGCCGTCGCGATCCCGATTGCGATTCGCTGCAGCAGCGCGGCAACCCCGAAAACCGCCCCTTCAACATGCAGGCCTGTTTCCCGCTCACCATATTCGATGGTGTTCGGCAGCATTGCCCAGAAGATGAAGTTCAGGCCGACGATCGTCACCTGCATCGCGATCAGGAAGGCCTGCATCATCGCGGGCCCGTCAACCCCGAACAGGCTGAACAAGGCAAGTTGCAGCATGCCGATGCCGGCAACGAAGAACCAGAGCGCGCGCAGGCCGATATAACCGCCGATCAGCATCCAAAGGGGGATTGCGATCGCGCTGACGACGCCCATTGCGGCAAGCGCGACCTGGCCCCCCTCTGGATCGTCGAGCAGATATTTGAAGTAATAAAGCACCGACTTGTTGAGCATCGTGATGGCGACGATCATCGCCATCGTGGCTGCGTTGAGGGTCACGAAGGCGCGGTTTTGCCCAAGACTGAGGAACAGGGCCTTCAGGCTGGGGGGAAAGGGTCGGTGCACTTGCACCGCATCGCGATACGTCAGTCCGACAACAATAAGAATGAGAGCGCCGACAGTTGCGAAAACGAAGGCCGCCGCAAAATAGGAGTCGGCGGGCGATGCGCCGGCCAGCCAGCGTCCGACCGGGATCGTCAGGAGCGCGACAGTGACCGCTGCAGCGGTCCCGAACAGCATCCGCGTGCCGGCCACAAATGCCCGGTCAGACGGATCAGGGCTGATCCTCGCCGACATCGCCAGATAGGGCACGTTGACGGCGGCATAGGCGGTCCGGAAGAGAAGGTGGGCAGCAAAGACACCGACGGCGGCCCACAAACCGCTTGCCGGCATCGGCAGATAGGCGAGTATGAAGGTTCCGCCCAAGGGAATTGCGCCGGCCGCCAGCATTGGACCATAGCGAAGCGCCCGCTGCCGGCGGTCGAGCCACAACCCGACTGCAAAGTTTGCAAGTCCGTCCCAGATGGAGGCGACCATATAGGTGGTTGCTGCGAGAGCGATCGGTATGTCGAGTGCCTCGGTATAATAGAAAAGAAGGAAGAGCATCACGCTCTGCCAGAACAGGTTGAAGGCGAAATCGCCGAACGCGAACAGCAGGAACCTCGGCCGCGGAACCCGCGTCACCGCGCCCCGATCTCGACCGTTGTCGAACGCGGCCGGGAATGGTTCACATCACCGGATCCCGCCCAAACATTGTGATCAACATTCCTGTGGCGTTGCCAAATGCGCCGGAGGGGGTCAAATCCGGGTTCCGCACGATCGTCCTGGACGTCCGCAATGGCTCGAACCCGGAGCTTGCGGCTCGCCGTCGCGACAGGGGTTGTTATGTGAAGGAAGGGTTCGAGTGCGCGACCAGCGCAGCAGCCAAAAGCCGGCGCGGACCGCTCAGCAGCGATGCTCGCGCCAGAACCGCGGCCAGCGGACGGCGCTGCCGCCCCGGACCAGTGCGCATGAGAGATCGCCAAAAACTGGCGAGGTGCACCAGGCCGCGGTGCGGTCGCCCTTGCCCCTGCCGTCCGACCGGCAGGTCATTGCCGGGGCGCGCACTGCGATGTGACCGGTTGGCAGGGTTCCCCATGGGCCGCCGAGCAGGGCCACCAGCCGGTCGCGCGCA
>JBKHXB010000048.1:0-15011 GCA_046566245.1 Alphaproteobacteria bacterium
CAAGAATCTCGTCGTCGGTCATCGCGCCTTCCACCGCCGCTGCGGGGAGGGGCAATAGGCCCCGTTGGCCGAGGCTTCAACCTTCGGACAAGGGCGCTTGAGGACCTAGGAACCCGCGCCTATAAGGCCGCCCAATTCGGGGCCCCGCTTTGGCGAACCTCCCCGGCTAACCCACTGTACCCTGGGGTGCGAATGAAACTCATTGGATGGGCGATCGCCCTTGCCGCGGCACTGGCCACACCTGCGGCGGCGCAGCAGGCCGGAGCAACGAATCAGCAGGCCGCGGCCAGTCCGGCGGCCGCTCAGCCGGACGTCACGGGGGGTAGCCAGGGCACCCAGCCGGTCAGCGAGACCGGCCCCAACGTGACTCCGCCGCCGACGACCGAGCCCTTCACCTATGTGGCGCCGACGCCGGGCATCGGCGTACCCGACGGCCGCAAGGGCGTGCAGACCCAGGTGACCGAGGTCGGCGAGCAGGCCGCCAACTTCCACGACAATTGGCTGCTGCTGCTGTGCGCGGTAATCAGCATCTTCGTGCTTGCGCTGCTGCTGTTCGCGATCGTGCGCTTCCGGCGCGGCGCCAACCCGACCCCGTCGCGCACTTCGCACAACACCCTGATCGAGGTGGTCTGGACGGTCATTCCCGTCCTGATCCTGGTCGCGATCGCGATCCCCTCGATCCGGCTGATGCGCGCGCAATATTCGCCGCCGCCGGCAGACCTGACCATCAAGGTCGTCGGCAACCAGTGGTTCTGGACCTATGAATATCCGGACAACGGCGGCTTCGAGCTCATTTCCAACATGCTCAAGGAGTGCGACGACCCTACGCGCAAGCCAGGCGAGCGCTGCCGCACCGACGCGGACGGCCCGCCACTGCTCGCGGTCGACGAGCGGTTGGTGATCCCCGCCGGCAAGACGGTGAAGTTCCTGGTGACTGCCAACGACGTCATCCACGCCTTCGCCATTCCCGCCTTCTGGTCGAAGATCGACGCCAACCCGGGAATGATCAACGAGACCTGGGTCAAGGTCGACCGGCCGGGCGTCTATTTCGGCCAGTGCTCGGAGCTTTGCGGGGCGCGTCACGGCTACATGCCGATTGCCGTCGAGGTCGTCCCGGAAGCGCAGTTCGCCGCCTGGGTCGCATCGAAGGGCGGGACGATGAAAGGCGCGGCGCCGGCCGCAACTCCTGCGGCTGCTCCAGCCGACACCGGCGCGGGAAATGAAGCTGCGCCCGTCATCGAGCAGCCCGCGATCAACCAGCCCGCGACGGCCCAGAATTAAAAGCGGAAAAGAAGGCACCATGGCAACGACTGCAGACACCCTCCCGCTGAAGGCCCATGAAGCGCACGATGCGCACCATGACGCCGACCACAAGCCTGGGTTCTTCACCCGCTGGTTCATGTCCACGAACCACAAGGACATCGGCACGCTCTATTTGATCTTCGCCATCTTCGCGGGGATCATCGGTGGCGCCATTTCCGGGATCATGCGCGCCGAGCTGATGGAGCCCGGCATCCAGATCATCAACCAGGCCTGGCCGCTCGGCCCCGGCACCGCTAATTTCGACGAGTGGGTCCACCACTGGAACGTGCTGATCACCGCGCACGGGCTGATCATGGTGTTCTTCATGGTCATGCCGGCCATGATCGGAGGCTTCGGCAACTGGTTCGTGCCGCTGATGATCGGCGCCCCGGACATGGCCTTCCCGCGCATGAACAACATCAGCTTCTGGCTGCTTGTGCCGGCGTTTATCCTGCTCCTCGGCTCGGCTTTCGTGTCGGGAGGAACGGGCCTCGGCGCGGGAACCGGCTGGACCGTCTACGCGCCGTTATCGACTTCCGGAGCGGCGGGCCCCGCGGTCGACATGGCGATCTTCTCGCTTCACCTCGCGGGCGCGAGCTCGATCCTCGGCGCGATCAACTTCATCACCACCATCTTCAACATGCGCGCTCCAGGCATGACGCTACACAAGATGCCGCTGTTCGTCTGGTCGGTGCTGGTCACGGCTTTCCTTCTGCTGCTGGCCCTGCCGGTGCTTGCAGGCGCGATCACGATGCTGCTCACCGACCGCAACTTCGGGACGACCTTCTTCGACGCGGCTGGAGGCGGTGACCCGGTGCTTTACCAGCACCTGTTCTGGTTCTTCGGCCACCCCGAAGTGTACATCATGATCCTCCCGGGCTTCGGGATGATCAGCCAGGTGGTGGCGACGTTCAGCCGCAAGCCGGTCTTCGGCTACCTCGGCATGGCCTATGCGATGGTCGCCATCGGGGTCGTCGGCTTCGTCGTCTGGGCGCACCACATGTTTACGACGGGCATGACGCTCGACACGAAGATGTATTTCACCGCCGCGACGATGATCATCGCGGTCCCGACGGGCGTGAAGATCTTCAGCTGGATCGCGACCATGTGGGGCGGAAGCCTGACCTTCCCCACCCCGATGCTGTGGGCGATCGGCTTCATCTTCCTGTTCACCGTCGGCGGAGTGACCGGCGTCGTCCTCGCCAATGGCGGCGTCGATACCTACATGCACGACACCTACTACGTCGTCGCGCACTTCCACTACGTGCTGAGCCTTGGCGCGGTCTTCGCGATCTTCGCGGGCTGGTACTACTGGTTCGGGAAGATGAGCGGGAAGATGTACAATGAGTTCCTGGGCAAGGTTCACTTCTTCCTGATGTTCGTCGGCGTGAACCTGGTCTTCTTCCCGCAGCACTTCCTCGGGCTGGATGGAATGCCGCGGCGAATCCCCGACTACACCCCGGCCTTCGCCGAGTGGAATTATTGGTCGACGGTCGGCTACATGGTCACCGTCGCCGGCGTGCTCGTCTTCTTCGTCAACATGATCTGGTCGCTCGGCTGGGGGAAGAAGGCGCCCGACAATTACTGGGGCGAAGGCGCAACGACGCTCGAATGGACGCTGTCCAGCCCGCCGCCGTTCCACCAGTTCTCGACGCTTCCGAAGATCGACTAGCTCAAGGCAACCGGAACAAAGAGCCCGTCCTGCTCGGCAGGGCGGGCTTTTTCTTGTCAGGCAACGGGCCGAACGCGAGAGACGGCTTCCTCGATCGCTAATCCAAGCGTGGCGGAAACATCGATCGCGTTGGACTCGTGCGCGACGCAGTTGGTGCTGACGACACGCGCGGGTCCCACCTCCAGCAGCCGCGCGTAGGACTCCCCGGCGAAGATCGGGTGCACTGCGATGCAGACCGGGTCGGCATGGCCGGCCTCCCTCAGGACCCGGACCGTTTCGATCATGGTGGCCGCCGTCGAGACGATGTCGTCGACTATGACCGGGGTTCTGCCCCAGAACGACGCGGGCTCCTCGCCACCGATCGACACGTGGAAGTCGCCGCTTCGCTCCTTCCTCAAGACCACGGCCGGAGCGGAGGCGGCTGCGGCGATCTTCTCGACCCACTGCCGGCTCTCCTCGTCCGGCCCGACGATCACAGGCCTTTCGACTTCTGACCGGACCCAATGGCCAATCTCCTCGGCCGCGGTTCCGGCGATCGCCGGGATGGAATAGATTTCGCCGAGACGGGAATGGCGATGAAGGTGCGGGTCGAGCGTAACCAGCCAGTCGAAATGCCGGGAAATAATCTCCGCGAACGTTTCCGAGGTGACTGCCTCACCCTCCTTGAAGGCTTTGTCCTGCCGCATGTAGGCGAGGTAGGGAGCGGCAAGCCCCACCGATCTCGCGCCCTGCGCACGTGCGGCGGCCGCGGCGAACAGCAGGGACATGGCCTTCGCGTCGGGCCGGTCGAGCGAGCAAAGAAGAACCACGTCCCTGTCCCGCACGCTGCTCAGCAGGCGGACGTAGGCCTCGCCGTCCGGGAAGCGTCGTTGCTCGAGCTCCCCAAGCTCGATTCCGCGCCGCCTCGCAAGCGCATCGACAAGACTGGCGGCGGCATTCAGGTCGAAGAGCAGGATACTCACGAGCCTTCTATCTCAATCGTCTCGGCATTGGCCCGCGCGAAGGCGAGCGCATATTCCATCTCGCCCGGCGATTGCGCGTGGACGGTGAGCAGCGGCTGCCCCTTGGTCACCACGTCGCCAAGCTTGACGTGCAGGTCCACTCCGGCGGCCTTCGATGCCGGAGCACCGGCGAGTTTCGCGATTTTCGCCAGAAGGCGATTGTGAATCGCTGACACCCGACCATCCATGGGCGCGCTGACGACGTCTTCCAGCGCGTCGAGGCGAGGTTCACGAAAGCCTCCCTGGGCTTCGCAAATTGCCTCGAACTTGCCGAGGGCACGGCCATCCGACAGGATCGCCTCGGCGAGCGCCCTGCCCTTGCCTTTTCCGGCCGCACCGCCGAGCTCGAGCACTGCACCGCCAAGCAGGATCGCGCGGGCACGCAGGTCGGCGGGGGCTTTGGGGTCGCGGCGAAGGACACGAAGAACATCGCGCGCCTCGAGCGCCGGCCCGATGCCGGATCCAATCGGCTGAAGGCCGTCCGTGACGATCGGGCAGACATTCAGGCCCAGCTCGGCGCCGACCCTTTCCAGGTGCCCGGCCAGCTCGCCGGCTTCTGCGCTGCTTCTGAGCTTCGCCGTCGGACCCACCGGAATGTCGACGACGACATGGGTCGAGCCCGCCGCGATCTTCTTCGACAAAACGGAGGCGACGAGCTGGGAGGAATTATCGAGGTCGAGTGCTTTTTCGACCCGGATCAATATGTCGTCGGCAGGGCTGAGCCGGACGCTGCCGCCCCAGACGATACATCCTCCTTCCTGTTCCACGACCCGCCGCATGGCTGCGGTATTAAGGTCGACCGGCGCCATGGTTTCCATCGTGTCCGCGGTTCCCGCGGGCGAGGTAATCGCACGAGACGAGGTCTTGGGGATCGTCAGGCCCGCGCTCGCCGCGATTGCAACCACCAGCGGCGTGGTCCGATTCGCCGGCAGTCCGCCGACGCAATGCTTGTCGATGATGAGCTCGCCCGGCCAGCTGAGCCGCTCGCCGACATCGACCATGGCTCGGGTAAGCGAGACCATCTCGTCGACGTCCACTGCCTGGCTGGAAAAGGCGGTGACGAACGCCGCCAACTGCACGTCGGAATACAATTCGCCTGCGATGTCCCGGACGATCGCCAGGAGTTGTTCTTGGCCGAGCCTGTGGCCATAGATTTTCGAACGAACGTCGCTCATCGATTGGAGCGGCCGCGGGTGCCGGATCAGGACGGGCGCCGAATCCACCGCCCCCAACCGTCGCCACACGACCTCCGAAAGACCGATCTCGTGAAGTCCGATGAAACTGTCGCTGACCTGGTAAAGCGTCGCCAGAGCGGTGTGGCCGTTGGCGTGCAGCTCGACCTGCGCCCTTGCCCTCAGGCCTTCCGACTGGGCGATCGGGCAGTTGGCGTTCATCAGCACGATCGGTTCGTGCTGGGTCTCAAGCATCAATCGCCGGCTGGTGAGTATGATGTCCGCGGTGTCGGAGTGCATCGAAACGTCCACGGCCTAGACGCTTTCCGAATGCAGTTCTTGAACGACGTCGTCGGCGCGCACGTGCCCGAACCATGACCGCTGCAAGTTCCCGCCGCGGCTGAACAGGAAGGCCCCGCCCTCGGCCCGATCCGGGACTTTGCTTCGGTCCATAAGGACCCGGAATGCGTTCCAGGCGCTGCGCTTCGGATCGATCGCAATTGCGGGACAGGCAGCCACCACGTCGATCGACGGCGTTTCGTCATAGGCGACGGCCAGCAGCCAGCAATCACTGTCGACCAGGTCTTCGGCCCGGGATTCGAATTCCCGAAGCAATCGCAAAGCGTCGCTCTCATCAGCCGGCAGGAACAGGACGACCAGGTGATGGCCGGCGAAATCGGCCGGATTGAACCTGGCGCCCGTGGCGCAGGCTATCTTAACATCGGGAATTCCGAAACGGACTTGGGCGCGAGGCATCGGGCCACCTCCGCCAAGGCACCTCGCACAAGGAGGATTGCATGGACATCCGTATTGCCCCGTAGAACCGGCCGGCCACGGCCATGCCCGGCTCAGTCGCCGAGCCGCTCCGCCTTCACGATCTTCACGACGGGCTCGAGCATCTGGCCCTTCATCGGCCCTTCGCCAGCGGTCGGGGAGACGGGCGAAGCGAGGATCGCCTTCACGACGTCCATCCCCTCGACCACGCGGCCGAAGGCGGCGAAGCTTTCGTCGAAGGCGGGGATGTCGGTGGTCAGAATGAAGAAGTCGGCCCTCGCCGTGCCGGGCCCGAAGTTCGCCATCGAGATCGTTCCGGCCTTGTGGCTGATTCCCGTCTTGCTCGACGGTTCGTGCGCGACCGGAGGGAGCAGCTTCCTCGCGTCGCTGCGAATGCCACCCTGGATCAGCCCGCCTTCCCCATAGGGCATCGCCCGGTAGAAGCTTTCTCCGTCCAGCTTGCCGCTTTCCACGTAGGCCAGGAAATTGGCAGTGGTCAGCGGCGCGCGGCCACGGTCGAGCGCGATGACGATGCGGCCCTTTTCGGTCTGGATGGCGACGGGCACGAGGTCCTCACTGGGCGCCGGCGTCTCGGCTGGCGTGCTCTGGGCAAGGGCGGGGGCGAAGGGGACCGCGGCGAAAGCGGCTGCAAGCAATATCCTGATCATGATCCCGCCCTAGCAAAGCCGGATGAACGCCAGCCATACCAAGGCTTTCCCTGCCGCCGCCGAGCCCCTATAGGGCCGGCCCGTGCCCGCCATGCAGATGACGAGTCCAGCCGCGCTGCCCGCCGACTGGCGCGACCTCCTCGCGCTCACCAAGCCGCGGGTGATGAGCCTCGTCGTCTTCACAGGGCTCTGCGGGCTGCTCGCGGCGCCCGTGATGCCGCCGCCGGTGATCGGCTTTACCGCAATCCTGTGCATCGCGCTCGGCGCAGGAGCGGCCGGGGCGCTCAACCAATGGTACGAGGCGGACCTCGACGCGAAGATGCGCCGGACCGCCTGCCGCCCGCTTCCGGCGGGACGCATGGACCGGCAGTCGGCGCTGCATTTCGGGGTCGGCCTCGGCGCCTTTTCCGTCGTGCTAATGGACCTGGCGGCCAATCACCTGGCCGCGCTTCTGCTCGCGGTCTCGATCCTGTTCTACGTGCTCGTCTACACCGTCTGGTTGAAGCCGCGGACCGCCCAGAACATCGTCATCGGCGGAGCCGCCGGCGCTTTCCCGCCACTGATCGGCTGGGTCGCGGCCACCGGCACGATCGACCTTCTGCCCGCTCTCTTGTTCGCGATCATCTTCCTGTGGACCCCGCCGCATTTCTGGGCGCTGTCGCTGTTCGTCCGCTCCGACTATGCAGCCGCCAACATCCCCATGCTTCCTGTCGTCTCGGGGATCGAGGCGACCCGCCGCCAGATCGCGCTCTACAGCCTGGTCATGGCGGCAGCCGCGGTCGCGCCCTGGGCGCTCGGGCTGACCGGCTGGATCTACGGCGCGGCGGCCGGCGGCCTCAGCCTGGTTTTCGTCGGCATGGCCTTCGCCGTCGCCATTAACCGCGCGACCGAGCCTGCCGCAATGGGCCCGGAAAAGCGGCTGTTCGCTTATTCCGTCTTCTACCTTTTCGCCCTGTTCCTGGCACTTGTCGCCGACAGGTGGATCGCCTCATGACCCGGATCGTCGGCGAGGAGCCGAAGCCGGAGGCGGAGATCATCCGCAAGCGCCAGCGCGAGCGCGCCCGGATCACGGCGTTGCTCCTGGGCGCGTTTGTCGTGCTGCTGTTCCTGATCACGCTGGCGAAGATCGGTCTCGGCAAATGAACGTCGCGATCGACCGCAACCGCCGCACCGCGCTCATGCTGGCGCTGCTCGTCGCCGCGATGGTCGGCCTCGCCTTCGCCTCGGTGCCGCTCTACCGGCTGTTCTGCCAGGTGACCGGCTTCGGAGGAACGCCGCTTCGGGCCGAGGAAGCGCCGGGCGCCGCGGCGGGTGAAGTGGGGGTGCGGTTCGACGCGAATGTCGCCGGCGGGCTGCCGTGGAAATTCGGCCCGGTCCAGCAGACCATCCGGATCGCTCCCGGAGAGCGGACCCAGATCGCCTATCGCGCAACCAATCTCGTCGCCCGGCCGACCGCCGGTTCGGCGACCTTCAACGTCTCCCCCGTGATTGCCGGAAAATATTTCAGCAAGATCGAATGCTTCTGCTTTACCGAGCAGCAGCTCAAGGGCGGGGAGACGGTCGACATGCCAGTTGTCTTCTTCGTCGATCCGAAACTCCGCGAGGACCCGGACACCAGGCACATCGACGAGATCACGCTCAGCTATACATTTTATCCAGTGGAAACCCGGACCGCCGCCCGCTAGAGGCGCGGGAATCAGTTCACGAGGAAAGCCCATCCATGGCAGCGACGAAGAACCACGATTACCATCTGGTTGATCCCGATCCCTGGCCGATCATCGGCGCCTTTTCCGCGCTCGCGTTGTTCGGCGGGGCGGTCATGTGGTTCCACGACAATGCCTATGGAATGCCGGTGATGATCGCGGGTTTCGTCGCCGTGATCGTCACCATGGCCAATTGGTGGGCCAACACCATCCGCGAGTCTCATGAGGGCTATCACACCCCGGTCGTGCAGCTGCACCTGCGCTACGGGATGATCCTGTTCATCGCCTCGGAGGTGATGTTCTTCCTCGCCTGGTTCTGGGCCTTTTACAGCGCCGCGCTGTTCCCATCGACGGTCGAGGCGGTCGGCGGGCAATGGCCGCCCAAAGGGATCGAGGTGCTCGACCCGTTTGGCTTTCCGCTCCTCAACACTTTGATCCTGCTGTGCTCCGGGACGACGGTGACCTGGGCCCATCATTGCCTGATTCACGGCGACCGCGAGGGGCTGAAGCTCGGGCTGTGGCTGACGATCCTGCTCGGCCTGCTGTTCACCAGCATCCAGGCCTATGAGTACATGCACGCGCCGTTCGAGTTCAAAGGCAATATCTACGGCGCGACTTTCTTCATGGCGACCGGATTCCACGGCTTCCACGTGATCGTCGGCACCATTTTCCTAATCGTCTGCCTGGTGAGGGCCTATCGCGGCGACTTCACGCCGAGGCAGCATTTCGGGTTCGAGGCAGCCGCCTGGTACTGGCATTTCGTCGACGTCGTATGGCTGTTCCTGTTCGTCTCGATCTACGTATGGGGCGGCTGGGGCGCGCCGACCGGCGGTTAAGGAGACGATGCGAGAGGTCACGCCTCTCGCCGGCGCCCTCGCCGGCCGCTGCCCGCGGTGCAAGTCGAAGACATTGTTCGCAGGCTGGGTCCGGTTCGCGCCGCGCTGCCGCGCCTGCGGGCTGGACTTCGCGGACTTCAACGTCGGCGACGGGCCGGCTGCGTTCCTCATCCTGATCATCGGCGCGGTGCTGACCGTGGCCGCCCTCGTTCTCGACGGGCTTCTGACTCCGCCCTGGTGGGTGCACCTCGTCTGGATTCCCGTGGGGCTCGCGCTGACCCTCGCCGGGCTGCGCTGGGGAAAGGCGCTCCTGCTCACGCAGGAATATGTTCATCGCGCCAGGGAAGGCCGGATTGAGTCCTGAGATGATCCGCCGCTTGCCGCTCATTCCGACGATCCTGGTCGGCCTCGCAGTCGCGACCATGATCGCGCTCGGCTTCTGGCAGCTCGACCGGGCGCGCTGGAAGGACGAGCTGATCGCGCAATATCGCGCCGCGGCCAACCTTCCGCCCGTGGCCTTCCCAACGATGCCGGGGGCCGGCGAGAAGTTGCTGTTCCGCTGGGCAACCGGCTTCTGCCTGAGGCCCGTTTCCACCCGCACGGTCGCCGGTGCCAACCGCAAGGGCGAGACCGGCTATGTCCATGTCGTCAGCTGCGCGACCGGCGCGGAAGGCCCCGGGATGACGGTTGAGCTCGGCTGGTCGAAAAACCCCAACGCCAGGTGGACGTGGCCGGGCGGTCCGGTGACCGGGATGATCGCGCCGGACCGCTCGAGCGGCATCCGCCTCGTGGCCGCGTCCGCTCCGCCGGGGCTCGAACAAAGCGCCCTGCCCTCGCTCGCGTCGATCCCGAACAACCACCGGTTTTATGCCGTGCAATGGTTCCTGTTCGCGGCGATCGCGACGATCATCTACGTCCTCGCGCTACGCAAGCGCCTGCGAAGCAAATGACGGGCGAGCTCATCACGCTCGTCGCGGACCCGTGGCCCGACTGGGGCCTGATCGACTGCGGCGACGGCCGCAAGCTCGAGCGCTATGGCCCGGTCCGCGTCGTCCGTCCCGAGCCGCAGGCGATGTGGGCGCCCGCGACGGAGGATTGGGACCCGGACGCGACCTTCGTGCCCGGCTCGGACGAGGAAGGCGGCGGACGCTGGGTCCATCATCGCCGGGTACCGCGCGAATGGGCACTGTCCCGCGGCGCGGTCCGGTTCCATGCGTCCCTGACGCCCTTCCGCCACCTCGGCTTCTTCCCCGACATGGCGCCGCAATGGGACTGGATGCGGGAGCGCTCGGCCGATGCCGAAGTGCTCAACCTGTTCGGCTACACCGGCGTCGGCACGCTTCTGCTCAGCGACGCCGGGGCGCGGATAGTGCATGTCGACGCGTCGAAGAAATCGGTCGAGTACGGCAAGGCGAACGCGGAGCTGTCTGGCATGGCCGACCGTCCGATCCGCTGGATTGTCGACGATGCGACCAAGTTCACCGCGCGCGAGGTCCGGCGCGGCCGCCGCTACGACGGCATCCTTCTCGACCCGCCCAAGTTCGGCCGCGGGCCCAATGGCGAAGTCTGGAGGCTGGAAGAGAATCTCGCGCCGCTGCTCGCCGACTGCCGCAAGCTGCTCGACGCGGACAGCCACTTCCTGGTGCTCACCGTCTATGCGATGCGGATGTCGGCGCTCGCGATCGGCGAGCTCGTCGCGCAGGTTTTGGGCGATTTGGGCGGTGTGGTCGAAATGGGCGAAATGGCGGTCCGCGAGAAATCCCGCGGGCTGCTCCTTCCGACCGCGATCTTCGCCCGCTGGAGCCGTTAAGTCCGGCTGGCCCGGATGGCGGCGCCCGCGACGAACGGCGCTCCGGCGGTAAGCAGCAGCGCCACCGCCGCTTCGAGGAGCAGCGCGCCGGACCCGGAATCGCCTGACGCCCCGGCTCCGAAGATGAGCAGCGGCACCGCGAGCGGGAGGAGCAGCAGGCCCGCCAACGACCCGGCGCGCGGCAGTCCGGCGGTCAACGCCGCAACCGCGACTGCCATTGCAGCCAACCCTAGACTTCCGACGCCCAGCGCCAGGAGCAGCGAGGGCAGCTGGTCCGGGGGAAGGCGCAGCAGCAGCGCCCCCAGGACCGCGCTTGCGAGCAGCAGCGGCCCGAAGGCGAGCCAGTGCCCGGCGATCTTCGCGGCAGCGACACTCTCGTCAGCCATCCCGCCGACGAACAGCTGGTCAAGCACTCCCTCGGCGCGGTCGGGCTCGACGAGCCGCTCAATCGGGAGAAGCGCAGCGGTCAGGGCCGCGATCCACAAGGCGCCGCCGGCGATCCGCTCGAGCAGCCGCGCGTCCGGGCCCACGGCGAACGGGACGAGCGTCGCCACCAGAAGGAAGAAGGCGGGCGGAAGCCAGGCGGGGCCCGCAAGCCCGCGGCGAACCTCGCGAAGCACCAGCCGGCCGATCACTTGCCCAGCTCCAGCATCCGCCATTCGCCCTGCATCGGCAGGTGCGACGCGGCGAGCACGGCGCCGCCCGACTTGCGGTGCCGGTCAAGGAGCGCCGTCAGGAGACCGACCGAATGGGAATCAAGGCCGTTGGCGGGCTCGTCTAGAAGCCAGAGCGGCGCACCCGAGGCGGCGGCCCGGGCAAGCCCGGCGCGCTTCGCCTGCCCGGTAGACAGCAGCCTCACCGGCACATCGGCAAGTGGCCCAAGCCCGAGCGCGTCCATCGCCGCCTTCACGTCTCCGCCCCAGAAGGCGAGCGCGCCTTCAAGCCTGAGCTCGCGGTCGAGGGCCGGACGCTCGTCGGCAAGCGCGAGGGTGCTCGCCTCGACGGCGCCGCGCTCAGCCCGCAACAGGCCCGCCGCGAGACGGATCAGGCTCGACTTGCCGGCGCCGTTCGGGCCGGTGACCTGCAGCGCCTCGCCTGGGCGCAGCGCCAGATCGAGCCCTTCGAACAACAGCAGCCCGCCGCGCCTCAGGGTTACCGAATCGAAGCGCAGCAGCGGCTTCATTCGACCTCGGCCTCGAGCGCGTGGATGTCGCTGTCGGAAAGCCCAAAATGATGGCCGATCTCGTGGACCAGGACATGGACGACGAGATGTTCGAGCGTGTCCTCGCCCGCAGCCCATTCGTCGAGGATCGGCCTTCGGAAAAGCAGCACGCGCTCGGGAAGCGTGCCCGAATGTTCAACGCTCCGTTCTGTCAGCGGAATGCCCTCGTAAAGGCCGGTAAGGTCAAAGGGATCGTCGATCCCCATGTCCGCCAGGGTCGGCTCGTCGGCGAAGTCCTGGACGATGAGCACGATGTCGCCGAGGCTCTGCGCGAAGGGCTCCGGGAACCGCTCGAGCGCCGAGCGGGCGATGGCCTCAATCTCCTCGGCCGAAGGCGGTTGTCCGAACCGGCGCATCGACACGGCATAGGGGCTAGGGGCCGCGCGCGGCAAGGTTGCCCGAAGCGCCGGCGCGCCCTACATGGGCGGCCTTCCCGGGACGCGGAGCGGTGGCCGAGTGGTCGAAGGCGCTCGCCTGGAAAGTGAGTATACGGCAAAACCGTATCGAGGGTTCGAATCCCTCCCGCTCCGCCAATTTCACATTCGCTTATTTTCAGTGGCCTACGAAAAAGACCCAGTTTTCTGGTAAATTCTTCGACATTTCTTCCGTGGAGTTTCGTTGACATTCGTCAACTACCGCCTCACAGCGGGGTAACGTTTGTGGGGATGCGGGATGTCGCTTACTGCTGTTCAAGCTAGAACCGCCAAGCCTGGGCGGCACAGTGACGGACGCGGGCTATACCTTCTGGTAAAGCCGTCGGGGGCGAAGTCCTGGGTCCTACGGGTCCAACACAATGGCGTTCGCCGCGACTTTGGCATTGGCTCCTTCGCGGAGATGTCGGTCAGCAGGGACTACGATCGCTTCCCGTTGGCACTTCGACGATCGCTTACGCTGGAGGAGGCCAGAAAAAAGGCAGCGCTTGGCCGCGAGATTGCCAAGAACGGGATGAACCCCGCGAGAGTGTGGCGGCAGGACGAGCCGAAAGAAATTCACACATTCAAGGCGGTGGCCGAAGAATATCACCAGCAGGCCAAGAAGGGGTGGCGAAACGGCAAGCACGGTGCGCAGTGGCTGGCCACCTTGGAGCGCTACGCGTTTCCGGAAATCGGCTCGACTCCGGTGGAGGAGGTCGATGCCTCTTCCATCCAGAAGCTGCTGCTTCCGATCTGGCTCACTAAGGGGGAGACCGCGCAACGCGTGAAGCAGCGGATCGGGGTGGTTTTGGACTACGCCCACGGGAAAGGATGGCGATCAGCCGAAGCGCCGCTGCGTGCGGTGAACCAACTTATGCGCGGGATAAAGCAACCCAAGGGCGGCAACTTCGCGGCAATGCCCTACGCCAAGTTGCCCAATTTCATGGCAAATCTGCGTGAGGCGGATATCTCCGTTGGCAATCGCGCGCTCCAATTCTTGATCCTGACCGCCGCAAGGTCTGGCGAGGTCCGACAAGTTCAGCGGAAGGAAATCGATCTCGAACAGGGCGAGTGGCGGGTTCCTGCGGAGAAGGCGAAGGCAGCCAAGGTCCACATTGTCCCGCTCGTTCCCGCCGCTGTCGCCATCGTAAATGAGTTGGACGAGCTGTTCGCGCCCAAGGACGACGATCTTGTCTTTCCGGGCCTGAAGGGGCCGATGAGCGACGCCACGATGGCAAAGGTGCTTCGCGTGAACAAGGGCGGCGACTACACGGTTCACGGATTTCGTTCGACCTTCCGCGATTGGGCCGCTGACCATGGATTCGCGGACTCGTGGGCCGAGGCTGCGCTGGCCCACAGCAACCCCAACAAGACGGAAGCGGCATATCGCCGGACGACATTCTTCGAACAGCGACGGGACAAGCTGATGCCCGCATGGGCCTCCTTCGTGCTCGCCGATAAGTCAAACGTGATCTCGCTCGCTGAGAAGCGGGCGTGATCGTGGCGCGGCTAGGCTGATCACCGAAAGCCGGGTCACCGCCCCGGCATGCCGCGCCCTTTATAATTAGCGGATCGCCAGCGGGAGGCGGAATGGAGTGGGTTTCAGCAGTGGAGGCTGTCAAGCTGTTGGGCGGGTCTCCCCAATGGTATTCCGATTCGCCGGAGGCGCGGGCCATTCTCCGATACGCTCGAGATGGCCTCGTTCGCGCTCGTGCCCGCGCCTTTGTCCGCGAGACTTCAAGAGAGAGCGTCCGCGAAACGGATGTAGACGTGCCGGAATCCTTCTGGACCGCCCTCGGCGAGGTCACGAATCCTGAAAGCTGGCACACCGGCAGTTTCGCGGCTCAGCGAGAAGACACGCGCGAAATGCTGAGGGTCCTCGGCGTGCAATTTAGACGGACCGATTTGCAGGATCTAAACGCGATCCTCGGTGGCGGAAGCACGTCGGTAACACCAGCCGCACCGGCGGTCCCAAGAAAAGCCGGACGAAAGCTCGATCTGCTGCGGTGGCAGTCGTTCTATTTCGCAGTCATCCAGATGGCGAAGAATGGCGAGCTGAACAGTTCTAAGTTTGCGAGTGCGTCCGCTCTTTGGGATGAGATCGCGCTGGAGATGGGCGACGACGCTTGGGACCGGGACCACGCCAAGCCCTATGTGTCTATGATCTATAAGAAGTTCGTTGGGGGCTAATTGGCCCAACGAATTAGACCCCTAATTTCCCACCGCCGCCCTTTCATTCCACTGTCAATCGCTCGCCTTCGCAATCAGTTGTGGAGGCACGAAATGGAACCCGTTGCAGTTACCCCCAAGGTGGCATTTGCCGCCATCGGCGTCGGCATGACGAAAGGCTATCAGCTTATCAATTCTGGCCAGCTGGAGGCCGTAAAGATTGGCCGCTGCACGCGCGTGAAGTGGGCGAGCGTCAAGCGCCTCATCGA
>JBKHXB010000049.1:0-14902 GCA_046566245.1 Alphaproteobacteria bacterium
GAGGCCGCCGACTACATCATCGAGAAGCTGATCAGCCGGCGCTGACAGCGCTCAGCGCGAGGAGCCCGTCAGTCGCCTTCGCCGGGCTCCGGAGTGAAATACTTCTCGTACTTGCCCGGCATGCCCTTGAATTCGTCCGCGTCGGGCGGGCTGTCCTTCTTGCGAGTGATGTTGGGCCATTGCGCCGAGAAAGTGGCGTTGAGCTCGAGCCACTGCTCGAGACCGCTCTCGGTGTCCGGAAGGATCGCCTCGGCCGGGCATTCGGGCTCGCACACTCCGCAGTCGATGCACTCGTTGGGATTGATCACCAGCATCGTCTCGCCCTCGTAGAAACAGTCGACCGGGCAGACTTCGACGCAGTCCATGTACTTGCAGCGGATGCAGGCGTCGGTGACGACGTAGGTCATTAGGCGGTGCTCCCTTTGCCGGGATCGCTAGGTCGCGGCGCTTTCGCCGTCAACGCCTGTCCCGAGCTCTTCATAACAGCCGCGCGCTTCGGCAGCGGGTCCGCGCCTTCCAGGAAGGGCGAGCACGCGCAATATCCGCACCCGCCCGTGGACCGGAAGCGCGATGACGCTGCCGACCGAAACCGACTCGCTCGCCTTCAATACCCGCCGGCCGTCGATCCGGACGTGGCCGGTTTCGATCACCGACTGGGCAAGGGTGCGGCTCTTCAGCAACCGGATGAAGAAGAGATAGCGGTCGATCCGCATCGCCTAGCGTTTGAGCTTGGCGAGCTCGGCGAAGGCGTTCGAGCCGCCTTCTCGGCGCTGGCGGCGGCCCGACCGGCGACCGCGCCAGCTCCAGCTGTCGCCGGACCGGGCGAAGCCGACCTCGCCCATCAGCCCGGCGATCGCCGCTTCCTTGAGCCCGAGCGAGGTCGCGAGCTCGACATTGACCGGATTGTCGCCGCCCGCGGAGCGCACGTGGTGCGCATGGCTCGCAAGCCGGTCGGCAAGGTCGATCCGGATCCAGGTCCGGCCGACGCGGCGATAGGCGAGCGCCGCCCCGCGCGGGTCGGCGTCCGCGGCGAGGGTCGCGGCGCCGGCGGGCGGAAGGTCCGGCATCGGCTCGCCCGAGCGGACGGCGAGCAGGGCGGCGCGCCACATCTGCGCTTCGGGCTTGAGCAGGGGCGGCTGAAAGACATCGAGCGGGCCGAGGCGGACCTTGAGCCGGTAAAGGCGCTGCCGGTCCTTTTGGTCGAGCGTCCCGATGGCGCTGACGACGGCCCGGCGCGGGAGCGCGCCGCCGGCATCGCCGAGCATTGCTCCGAGCGCGCGCACGCCGGGCGAGCTCGCCGGGTCGGTCGCGGCTTCGGCAAGGCGCCTTAGCGGCCGCAGATTCCTTTCCACCTGCGTGTCGAGCCATTGTTCGAGCCGAGCGCGGAGCGCCGCCCGGCTTTGCGCCGACAGGCGGTCGAGCGCCCGGGCGGTGCGGATCGCAGGTTCGAGAAGCGAACGGCCGGGGGCGAGCCGGCCAAGCACATTGCCATGCCAGCCGACGGCGAGACCGCCGCCCGGCTCGATAATCAGCTCGAACTCGCTGTCGGGCGCAGTGACGAGGCCGCTCGCCCGCCGCTCCAGCTCATCGCCAAGCCTCCGCTCCGCGGCGGCAAGGAGCAGCCGCTTGTCGGCAAGCCGTGCGTTCGGATCGACCCTGAAATCGAAACCGGCAAGATGGCCGATCGGCTCCGGCCCGACGCTGACCTCGCCGTCCGCTGCGACGGTCACCGGAAGCGCGTCCGAGCCGCGTGCGCCGATGTCGCGGACCAGGACGGAGGTGCGGCGGTCCACGAACCGCTGCGTCAGGCGCTCATGAAGCGCGTCCGAAAGGCGCGATTCGACCTCGCGCGTGCGGTCGGCCCATTTCGCCGGCTCCTTCAGCCAGTCGGCGCGGTGCGCGATATAGGCCCAGCTGCGAATGCCCGCGAGCCGGTCCGCAAGCGCCTCGATGTCGCCGTTGACGTTGTCGAGGCGGGCGACCTCGGCGGCGAACCATTCGTGAGGGATATGGCCGCCGTCGCCGATGTAGCTGAACACCCGGCGGACCATGCGCGAATGGTGCATCGGCCCGACCTTGCGGAAGTCGGGAAGCCCGCAGGCCGCCCACAGGCGCCGCGCCATGGCGCCGCGCTTGGCGGCGATCGCCGGATCCTCGGCGATATGCTTGAGCACCGCGAGGTCGACCGATTCCGGCGCGGTACGAAGCACGGGGTCGTCGCTTGGCTGCTCTAGGCTTGCGATCAGCGCCCGGACGTCGGTGAAATCGAGGTCCGGGTTGCGCCAGTAAAGGAAATCGAGGGGGCGGAAACGGTGCTCCTCGATGGCCGTGATCTCGTGGTCGGAGAATTCGGCGCTGTGGTCGCCAAGTCCGAGCGTCCCGAAAGTCCCGTCGCGTTGGTGGCGGCCGGCGCGCCCGGCGATCTGCGCCATTTCGGCGACCGTGAGACGGCGGTCGCGCCGCCCGTCGAACTTCTCCAGCCCGGCGAAGGCGACATGGGCGACGTCCATGTTGAGGCCCATGCCGATGGCGTCGGTGGCGACCAGATAATCGACCTCGCCGCGCTGGAACATCGCGACCTGGGCATTGCGGGTCGCCGGCGACAGCGCGCCCATCACGACGGCAGCGCCGCCGCGGAAGCGGCGAAGCGCCTCGGCGAGCGCGTAGACCTGCTCGGCCGAGAAGGCGACAACCGCCGACCGCGGCGGAAGCCGCGACAGCTTGACGCTGCCGGCGTAGCGGAGGGTCGAGAACCTCGGCCGGGTCACGATTTCCGTCTCGGGCAGGAGCTCGCGGACCATGGGCTTGAGGCTTTCCGAGCCGAGGATCAGCGTTTCCTCGCGGCCTCGGGCGCGAAGCATCCGATCGGTGAAGACGTGGCCCCGCTCCGGGTCGATTCCGAGTTGCGCCTCGTCGATCGCGGCGAAGGCGAAATCGCGCTGGAACTCCCCGTCATGATGGCCATCGCCGCCGGGCACGGGCATCGATTCCGCGGTGCAAAGGAAGTATCGCGCCTGCGGCGGGACGATCCGCTCCTCCCCGGTCAGAAGCGCGACCTGCTTTTCGCCTTTCAGTGCGACGACGCGGTCATAGACCTCGCGCGCCAGGAGCCGCAGCGGGAAGCCGATCACCCCGGAGGAATGGCCGCACATCCGCTCGATCGCGAGATAGGTCTTGCCGGTATTGGTGGGCCCCAGGATTGCCCGCACCGGTGCGTCTGAAGCGCGCTTCACGGCCATGAGTGTGGCAGCGCTCACGCAAAGCGCAAGTTCCCGACTTTAAACGGGCTTTAACCCTCTTGGGAGCATCAGGAGGCGATGTCAGCGGCCTATCCAGCAACCGAGGCCTCGGCCCGAATCGCGCTTGCGCGCGCGCGAGGAGCCTGCATCGCCGCGCCCGCCCCCGCCGAGCCTTTCAGCCTGGTCGTCGACCTTGCCGCCGAACCCGTCGGTCCGCGCTGGCTGCGTGGGGCGGCGACGCTCGCATTGCTGTGCGGGACGGCCCTTTCGATGGCGCCGGGAATGAGCATCTTTTCCGCGGCTTATGCGAACACCGTCGCTCCGGGCGACGAATTCCGGATGAACCCGATGCTTGGCGGCGGAGCGGCGGACGAACTGGCCGAGCCGGATCCGATGCCGCTGTCCAGGCCCGTCGTCGCGTCGAATGGCTCGGCGATCCGGATCCAGGGGCCGGTCACGGAGGGGCTTTACTGGTCGCTGCGCTCGGCCGGGGTCTCGCCGCAGCTCGCGGCCGATTACCTCAAGGCGCTCGCGAGCCGCATCGACGTCGGCTCCGACGTCGCGCCCTACGACCGCTTCGACCTGGTCATCTCCCGCTCGGCCGGGCAGCCGCTGCTTTACGCCGCGCTCCATCGGGTCGACAGCCCGGACGTAGAGCTGATGAAATGGACCGCGGGAGGCAAGACCGACTGGTTCGACACCGACGCGAGCGCCGGTCAGCGCTCGGACGGGTTGATGTCCCCCGTCGCGGGCCGGATCACCTCTGGCTTTGGCTATCGGGTGCACCCGATCCTGCGCTTCGCGCGGATGCACGCGGGGGTCGATTTCGGCGCGTCGTGGGGAAGTCCAATCGTCGCCGCCGCGGAAGGCGTGGTGGTCGCGGCCGGCTGGTCGGGCGGCTACGGCCGCCAGGTGCAGGTCGCGCACGGGAGCGGCATCGTCACGACCTATTCGCACATGAGCGGCCTTGCCGCCTCGCCGGGCGAAACGGTCCGCCAAGGCCAGGTGATCGGCTATGTCGGCTCGACCGGCCTGTCGACCGGCCCCCACCTACATTTCGAGGTGCACGTCAACGGCCGGGCTGTCGACCCGATGCAGGTCCAGATCCAGCGTCGCCAGGCGATCACGGGCGCGGAGCGCCAGGCGTTCAACGCCCGGCTGAAGCAGCTGATGGCGATCGGGAAGGCGTAACCGCCGGCGGTCATCCACCCGTTCCTGCCAAGGAAAGGGCCCCGGGCCGGAGCCCGGAGCCCAAAAAACGCGAACTCACAGACGGTCAGGCACCGACAAACGCCGGCTTGCGGCGCTGTTCGCCTTCCTTGCGGACATGGCGGCCCGGATGGATCGGAATCTTCTTCGTATTCTCGACTTCCGCCAGCTTCTTGAAGCGCATGCTCAGAAGCCCGTCGCGGAACTCGGCCATGCAATGCTCGCCATCGACCGAATAGGGCAGCGGGACCTGGCGCTCGAAGCGACCATAGAAGCGCTCCGTATAGCCCGGCTCATCCTTGTCGGCCTTCTTCCAGCCGCGGATGGTGAGGATCCCGTTGTCGAAATAGAGCTCGACGTCCTTCTCGGTCATTCCGGGGACTTCCGCGATGACGATCACTTCATCATCGGTCTCCTTGAAGTCGAGCATCGGCCACTTGGCGGGGAAGCCGCCATAGCCATAGCCGCTGTACGCGGGAGTGCGGAAGAAATCGTCGACGAAGCGATCGATCTCCTTGCGGAATCCCGTGAACGGGGTCCGGGAGCCAAGGAACGGGCTCCACTCATAATCGCGCCTGTAACCGGCAAAGGGGCTCCAGTCATAGTCGCGCTTGAAACCCGCAAACGGGCTCCAGTCATAGTCGCGCCGGTAGTCGGCAAACGGGCCATAATCATAGTCACGCCAGAAGCCCGGGATGCCGCTAAACGGTGTAAAGTCACCGCGCATTTCATCCTCCATCAGCTTGTCGTTTCCCCCCTCCGGGAATGCGCTGGGATGAGGTTGCGAGTCGCGCAATGATCAGGGTCAATTCGCGCCGTACGAATTGCCATGAGGTCGTTGGAGAAAAACCACACCCAGCGCCTCGGAAGGCGGCAATGCGTCCTGGCTGCCGCCTAACAGCTATGCCTGATTTCATTAGCGAACGCGTGACAAGATTACCAAGAGCGGTGGTACAAACCCGTCGACGTTACGACCTAGCTGATGCGTAAGTGAATCGCGCTATCGTTACAGCGTTACTTTAAGTGCGAGCCTCCGAAATCGGGTGCCTCACCTGGGGCGCGCGTGTTTGCTGCGGAGGTGCCATGATCGGTTGCGGCGCCGCAAACGTCTCGGCGCTTGAAAGCAGCTTTTCTTGTGCGAAGTCACGTTTGCGCAGGCTCGCGCCTGGCACCGCATGTGCATAGACGTGGTCAACCAGCTGTTTGTGTGGCGCGAGACGGGCTACGATCGGACCCTTCCACGCGCGTAACTCGGCGCCGTAGCGTTGCCATATCTGCAAAGGAACTGCTTCAGCTAATGATAATTTGCAATCCTTATAGAAATTCTTGCCCATTAAGACACACAGCACGCTCCAGTGGCTATAGACAGTCCGGTTGCGAGGATCGGCGGGACTAGGAAGGGAATATTTCCAGAGTTCAAGATGGTGTTCAAGTGCGTCGGATTTCTTCGCTTCGTTACGTACGGCGTCCCAGTACTTCCCTTTACGTTCACTCAGCGAAAAGTGTAGGCCAAGGAAATCGCGAATTTCGTCGTAAGTGCGAGCAACTGCTTGGTTGTATTGGTTTGCCAGTGGTTCCTCAAAATCTGTCGTCGGCAGGAAGCTCAGCAACCACCGCGATTGCAATTCTACGGTCATGATCGCAGTAGATTCCAGCGGCTCTACGAATCCGCTCGACAGGCCGATGGCAACGCAATTTTTTACCCAGCTCCGCTGGTTGCGACCCACCCGCATCTTGATGGTGGATTGTGGCGGCTCAATCTTTTCACTGGAGGGGCCGTTCAGCTGGCGGAGCTCCCGCAGGGCGTCATCGTCGCTCTTAAACTGGCTGCAGAAGACGTAGCCCGTCCCCACCCGGGTGCTTAGCGGAATGTTCCAGGCCCAACCGGCATCCATAGCGGTGGCAGCAGTCGCGGATGGAATCCGCTGTGAGTCCGGATGAGGGATCGGAAGCGGGATGGCGCTGTCATTGAGCAAATAGTCGCTGTATGACAGGAATGGCTCGCCCAGAGCCTTGTTTATAAGTAGCCCCCTGAAGCCAGTGCAATCGATAACCAGCTCAACTGGCCATTTGCCGTGTTTTTCTAGCTGAAGCGAAGAAATATAACCACGCTTGTCGAGCTTGACGTCGAGAACATTGTCGCGGACATGTTTGACGCCTCGGCTTTTGCAGACTTCGGCGAGGAAGTCGGCGAGCTTGCCCGCATTCACGTGATAGGCATATTGCAGCGCTCCTCCGTATTGCGGTCCGTTTAGTGCGCGCGGCCCCTGACTGCGCTCAAACGCCTCACGCGATAGGCTGATCATCCGCACAAAATCTTGGTCGGTAACCCCCTTTCGCCAGGGGATACCATGCTGCTTGTACGCATAACCCGGATTGAGGCCGGCGATCGTCCGGCCTCCGGTAAAGGGATGCATGAAACCAATGGGCTGCCCCTGATCGTCCAAATTCCAGCCGTCGAACCATATCCCCAGCTTGAAGGTTGCATCGGTGCGCTTCATGAACTCGGCTTCGGAGATCCGGAGCAGTTTTAAGGTGGCCTTTAGCGTCGGAACTGTCGCTTCCCCGACGCCAATGATTCCGACCTGTGGAGATTCGATGACAGTGATGTTGACGTCGCGCGAAGCCATCGGCCCCCACTGCAACCGGTGATTGAGATAGGCTGCAGCAATCCATCCCGAAGTGCCGCCTCCGACAATCGTGATATTCGTAATTGGTCGCCCCACAGTTTCGGCCCTCCGAGATTCCTACCCGTTTTTGATCGATTTATGGCGAGGCAGCAACCCTTTGCCTGGCATGTCTGAAATCGATCAGGGTTGCTCAAGATTCCTGCTTTCGCCCTTCTCAATGCTGATCCGATTCTCGTCTTTTGCTCTTCTAAAAATGAGACTGCCACCGATTTCGAAATCTCGGCTTTGAAGATTGTGGTTGTCGGACCTGCCTCAGATGGCCTCAGACTCCCGTCGCGGCGAACGTATCGCCTCCCGGATCGAGGTCGCGAAGGTCGCGCCCGCGGGTCTCCTTCCCGAACCAGCCGACCAGGAACAGCGACACCATCGTCGGGACGATGATCACCAGCGCGACAAGGGCGAGCGGAGGCACCAGGGCGAGGATCGCCAGGAACTGCGCGAACATCCCGCCCGCCTTGCTGCACGCGGCGACGGTCCCGGTGGTGCGCCCGCGGATCCTGAGCGGGAAGCTTTCCGCTGCGTAGGGAAGGAGCATGGCGATCAGCGCATTGGTCCCGACGATCAGCAAGGCGACCGGGACGACCGGGCTCCCGCGCCCGGTGAATTCGAGCTGGAGGACACCGAGCAGCCCGACGACCGTCACCGCGATCGATGCCACGACCGACCATTTGGTGCTCCAGCGACTGTAGGCCGCGGCGGCGAGGAAGATCGTCGGGAAGGCGATGAGCGCGGATTGCGCGAGCAGCCGGCTCGTCAGCTCCATGCTGTAGCCGCGCGCGACGAGGTCCGCCGGCAGCCAAAGCAGCAGCCCGAAGTTGATGAGTCCGTAGCAGATGGCCGCGAGGCTGAGCGCGAAGAGCTTGCCAGCGAACGCTTTGCCGGTGAGGGCGGCAGGCGGCGCCCCGCTCATCGCGGCCCGCTCGGCCGGGCGGGCCTTGCGCGCGGTCGATCCGAACCGTTCCATGACCCGTTTCGCCTCGTCGCTCCGGCCGCGGGCGAGCAGGAACTTGGCCGATTCAGGAATCAGCGCTCCGAGCATGACGAGGGAAAGGCCGGTCGGCAGGTTGAGGAGCCAGAGCACGCGCCAGCCGAACTCCGGCTGAAGCAAGGCGGAGGCGGCGCTGGCGGCGAAATAGCCGCCCACGGAGCCGAGGCCCCCGACCAGCACCAGCGCCCAGCCGCGGTGTGTACTCGGCATCATCTCGGCGAGCAGCGCGTAAGTGACCGGGAGCATGCCCCCGGCGGCTGCGCCCATCATGAAGCACATGCCCACGTTCCAATAGAGCGAGGGCATGGCGCCGCAGATCGAGGTGCCGACGAACATCACCGCAGACAGCAGGATCGACGCCTTGCGGCCGTAAAGGTCGGCGATCGCGCCCCAGACGATCGAGCCAACCACCGTTCCTGTGAGCGCTGCGAAGGGGACGAGCGAGACGGCGGCTTGCGACTGTCCGTATTCGCTGATCATCCCCGGAATGGTGAAGCCGAGGCTGGCCGGCTTCATGATGTCGATGATGAGCGCGACGACCAGCACCGCCATCAGCACCCAGTGCGCGCGGCTGAGCGGCATGTCCTCGGGCGGCGAGACGACGATCGCCTGCGAAGCGGACTGCTGGCGCGCGATGTCGCGGGGCAGGAGGCCGTAGGCCGCTATGGCGACGCCGCCGACGATCGCCGCCATTCCGACGACCATGTCGGCGCCCATCGGCATCCCGGCGAGCCGGTAGCCCATGTCGCGGCCCATCAGGAACATGGGCGCGTGCAGAAGCACGCCTGCGGTCACCGCGATCACGCCGAGGACGAACGCCCACAGCCCCCTTCGGTCGGAAAGCGTGCTTGATCGCAAGAAAATGGCCCCCACTGCGCGAAGGAAAACCGCACCTAGTCGAACGAGTGTGGCACGGGGTCTGACCGGATGACAAGCTTGCATCACCAATCATTCGGCTTGGACTTCGGTCGTGGACGTATCTCGCTCGTTTCTCTACGCGGGAAACCTCGAAGTCAGGTGCCGATTTGCGCCCAGTGTCGATTCGCATTGTCGCAGTCGCGGACACAAACGTGTGTCTCTGGATATCTCATAGTTTTTGGTTCCTAGGCATTGCTGCCATCACATCGCCATGGCATCAAAAGTCCATGACTTCCCGCAAGTTCGCTCTACGTCGTACTTTTGCGTGGCCATCGACGCGGCGGTCAATTGTCGTTTCCGCAGTCATTGGAACGTTGCTGAACGCGATCAATCAGGGTCCCGAATTGCTCGCTGGTGAACCAACAGTAATCTGGAAGCTAGCTCTGACTTACGCCGTGCCTTTCGCCGTGGCCAGCTATGGAAGTTATGCGGCTTTCTTGAGTTCGGATTAACTCACGTCTCTTTCAGCATTTTCCCTGATCGCGGGAATCACTTCGGGCTTCGACTACGGGTTCACCCGATCCTATCCCGTTCTCTGACTGGACCTCGGCCCCCGTAAACCTGAGGCGGGAGCGCGTCAGCGGCCGTGGCCGCGCCAGCGCTTGACGGTGCGCTGGATGATCCCTTCCTCGCCCCCCGTCTCGCGCCAGGAAGCGGCGAAGCTCGGGTCGGACGAGGCCGGTCGCTTCTCTGGCTCGAGGTCATCAAAGCGGACCCGGATCGGGATGGACACGCCCTCGCCGCAGACGATGCACTCCCGGTTGCGGAGCGCGGGGATGGCGTCGAGGAAACCGCGCGCACCCTCCGGCATGGCTGCGCGAACGCAGGCCTGGTCGCGGTCGTTGTTCAAGCGCATTGCGACGATCGTGCCGCACTGGGAGAGCACACCCTCGGCTAGATCGGACGGACGCTGCGTGATTAGGCCAAGCGAGACGCCGTACTTGCGGCCTTCCTTGGCGATCCTTTCGAGAATCTTGCGGACCGCTTGGCCTTCTCCCGTCTCGTTTTTGGGGACGTAGCGGTGCGCCTCCTCGCAAACGAACAGCAGCGGCCGCTGAGCCTCGGTACGCGACCACAAGGCATAGTCAAACACCATGCGCGCGAGGACCGAGACGACCACGGACGTGATCTCCGAGGGAACGCCCGAGACGTCGACGATCGAGATCGGGCGGCCGTTCGCCGGCAGGCGGAACAAGCGCGCGAGGAAGCTCGGCATCGAATCGGACACCAGCATCCCGGAGAACATGAAGGTGTAGCGCGGATCGGCCTTGAGCTCGTCGAGCTTGGTTTTCAGCCGCTGGAACGGGAGCGTGTCTCCGGCCCGCTCGAGCTTGCCCATTTCGTTGACGATGATCGTCGACAGGTCGGTGAGCAGGTACGGGATCGGCGAATCCACCGTCACCTTGCCGTACTGGCTGAGGTCCTTGCCCTTGGTGCGTGCGGCGAGCAGACACTTGGCGAGAATGTCGGCGTCGCGCTGTCGCTCCGGCCCGTGCGTGGTTAGGAGCACTTCGCAATGCTCCTCGAAGTTCATCAGCCAATAAGGCAGCTGCAGGTTGTCGACGTTGAACAGCTCGCCACAATCCTTGAAGGCGGCGGAATATTCGCCGTGCGGGTCGATCATCACGATGTGACCCTCGGGACTAAGATCCGAGATCCGGTGCAGGATCAGCGAGACCGAAGTTGATTTACCGGTACCAGTCGATCCCAGCACTGCGAAATGTTTCGACAGCATCGGGTCGACGTAGAGCGCGCCGCGGATGTCGTCGGTAGGATATACGGTGCCGATCTCGACGTGGGGGCTGTCGTCCGCCGCGAAGACGGCTCGCAGATCCTCGGTCGTTACCGGGTGAACCTCGCTGCCCGGGATCGGGTAGCGGGTGACGCCGCGGCGGAATTTGGTCATCCGCCCGGAGCTGTCGCGGCTGCCTTCGCCAAGGAAATCGACGTTGGCCACTACTTCGTCGTTCTCCGCACAGGCGAGGGTGCGGACATTGGCGATCAGCCAGGCGTTGCCGACCACCATTTTGACCTGGCTTCCGACCTGACCGGACATGGCGACTGCAGGATCTGGGTGGGACTGGAGCGAGACGAGCACGTCGTGGCGCATCTGGATGCGCGAGCCGGATCCGGCGATTTCGACGACCTGGCCGACGGCCTGCAGAGGCGTTGCGCCCTTCGCGGCGGCGTTTGACGACGCCTCATCGTCGAAGCTGCTGACCTCGTCGATAAACTGATGCAGATTCGGCTGTTCGTTCATTCGCGATCCCAATCCCTTGCGGCTGAGGGACGGCGCTACGCGAACAGCGTAAAGATTGACTTAAGCAACGCCCTAGAAGCGGCGGCGGAAAATGGCGGCTGCGCCCCAGCCGAGCGCGATCGAAAGGACGACCGCGAACAGACCGTAGACGATGGAATGGCGCCGTGCGGCGAGCGCGACGAAACGCTCGAACCCGATCTTGCCGATTTCGATCTCTCGCGTTGCAACCGCGACCACCTTGCGGTCGTCGATGAGGAAGGTCTCGGCGACATAGGTACCGACGGGCACCTGGCTGGGGATGGCGATCGTCGCCCGGTAAAGGACTCCCCCGCTGATTTCCACGCCGTCAAGGTTTTCCGAATAGAGCCCTTCGCGGCTGCGGAGGTCGAGGAGGCCGGCTTCGAAGCGGCGGGCCTTGTCCGGCATGGCCGCGGTTCCTGGGGAGAGCTGGAGGTTTTCGAGGCCGAGCTCGTAGATCGCGGCGGTGCGCTCGTCGACGAGGTCGCGGACGGGCCGCGAGCTCGCCACCGCGTAGAAAGCGGGGGCGGAGCGGAAGCGGCTGGACTCGGCGTTCATCCAGATTCCGGCGATCCGCTGCTTTTCACGAACGATAATCGGCTCGGGCGGGCCCTTGACGACGACGACCACGTCCGGGCGGTCCTTCGGGATCCTGCCGCCGGGATAGACGATCGCCCCGAACAAGAGCAGTTGGGCACCCGCGAAGCTATAGCGAATCTCGATCTTGCGGGCCGATACGTCCGGTACGAGAACCGGCTTCTTGGCGCCGCCCAGAAGCAGCGAGGCAAGGCACAGGGCGAGTGCAGCGCGCCGCTTCATAGATAGGCGATCGAGTAGATTTCGTCCGGGCGCCAGGCGAGGCCAAGCGCCATGCGGAGCGCAACGAGCAGGATCACGATCGCGAGTGCAAGCCGAAGCAGGTCCGGCTTCAGCCGGGTTGCGAGCACCGCGCCGTATTGCGCCCCGAATACACCGCCGACGAGAAGCAGCGCGGCGAGCACGATGTCGACCGACTGCGTTGTCACCGAATGGATGAAGGTCGTCACGGCGCTGACCGCGAGCATCATGATGAGCGAGGTCCCGACCACGACCCTCGCCGGCATGCCGAGCAGGTAGATCATCGCAGGGACGAGGATGAAACCGCCGCCGACGCCGAGAAGAAGCGTCAGGATGCCCGCGCCAAAGCCGAGAAGGAAAGGCGCGAGCGGCGAGATATAAAGGCCCGACGCATAGAATCGCCAGCGCATCGGCAGAGAGGCGACCCAGCGGTTGTGTCCTTGCCTCGGCTGCGGCTCTGCCGGCTGGTACCGTCGGATGTAGCCCAGCGCGGCGAGCGCGTCCCAGAGCATTAAGCCGCCGATCCAGCCAAGCAGCACGACGTAGAGGAAGGCAATGACCACGTCGATCTGGCCGGTGGCTTGCAGCATCCGAAACAGTCCAGCCCCAATGACAGAGCCGAAAAAGCCGCCGCCCGTCATCACTACGGCCATTCTGAGGTCGACGCCGCCGCGGCGAATATGGACCGCCGCCCCGGCCACGCTTGCGCCCGTGATCTGGGTAGCAGCGGAAGCGACGGCTACCGGAGGTGGGATCCCATAGAACATCAGAAGAGGAGTGGTCAGGAAACCGCCGCCGACACCGAACATGCCCGAAAGCACTCCAACCAGCGCACCGAGCGCGACGATCAGAAGCGCGTTGACGGACTGGCCGGCGATCGGGAGGTAGATGTCCATGAGCCAGCAAAAGGACTAGCCTCAATCAACTACCTGTGAAACGGCTTAAGTGCAGTTGCTGACAAATGCCGCGCGAAGGAGCCGTTTTAGTTTAGATGGGGTGAGCTCGCAGTCGACGAGCCAAGTGAGAATCCCTCGATATTTTCCTCACTTCGCTCCGACACCCACGGCACTGGCAGATGGGCTCCCAGCAACCATTAAAAAAGAGATTCGAAATGGGATCAAAACGGCGCTAAATATGGCCTTGGCGTTTGACTTACCCTGTCGCACGCTAAGGCCCGCTTCCGGATTTGCTAATTCGAGGGCGGGCCTTTTTTGCCCAAAGGATCAACGCAATAGGCCGCTCTTTGCGCTCCAACGAAGCGGCCGGTTTAACAACTGGTCCCCACCCTTTATCAGTCCGGGCCAGCCCAAACGTTTCTCAAGTGCGGCGACCTCCGCGCAAATTCTTTCGCCAGCTCGTAGAGGGTGATGCCGTAGCGTTTCTCGAAGGCGCGTTCGCCAAGCCGGTGCTGCTCCTGGTGGTGGTCACAGCACAAGCTGATCGCCCAGCGGTCGGAGGGCTTGAGTGCAAGCCCGCCATCGGTGCCGGTCCGCACGTGCGCGCACTCGATTGCTGTGTTGAGGCAGCCGGGGACGCAGCAGCGGTGGCGCCGCACCCAGGCGCGGTGGGCGGGACAGGAGCGCGCATCGCGCCGGCGCTCGCTGCGCTCAAGCCGCTTCGGCAGGCTGACCACCGGCACTCTCCTTGCGGCGCTTGCGCCTGGTTGCGGGGGCGGTCGTGGCGAGAGCGCTCACTGCCGTCGCCCCCGGCACGGCCTCGCTGCCTGGCCGGGCCGCGGTCGCCGACCTGGCGCGCGCTTTCTCTGGAGTCTCTCTTGCCGGACGCTGCAGCTCTTCAAGTCGCACAGCGATCGCCTCGCCGAGGGTCGCGTAGAGCTCGGGCCGGCTACGCTGCAGCGCGGCCAGCAGCGGCCGCCGCGCGGCGGTCAGCCGCTCGATCGCCTCGCTACTCTCGCAGCTTGCAGCAATGGCGATCACCTCATCCGCCCACGCCGCCCACCCCGCGGGCGGCTCGGGATGGGCAGCCGCGCTTGCGGCCGGTCGGTGGGCGGCCTTGGCCAAGCCGAGCGTGGGTAAAACGGGCGAGCGGGCATCAGCCTCGTCCTGCGGCACCGGGATGCAGAAGGCCTGCAGCATCGCCGCCTTGTAGGCCGCCGACATCGCCTTGGCGCTGCCCTTGTCGCTGTCATCGAAGGCCTCGCCGAAGCTCTCGATCCTGTGCTGCGAGCCGTCGAGCGCGCTGACCAGGTCAAAGGCAGCGCGGATCGTGACCAGCTGACCGGTCTGGCCAGGCCCGCAGGCCAGCGCCTCGCGCCCCAGCATCCGCGGCAGGATACATAGCTTGTGGCGGGCAAGCAGCGGCGCCAGCGCACCCACCACATCCTCGATCGAGCGGTAGAGATACTCTCCTTGCTCGTTGTGGTGGGTCTTGGCGATGCCGGTCCCGGCGAGCTCGGCGGCAACAGCGTTGATCGCCTGGTAGACCAGCGCGCTCATGGCTTGAGCTCCCGGATGGTGATCGCACCGGCGCGGCTGCGCTTGGCCTCGATGCCATGGCCGAAGGCCCGCGCAACATCCGCCTCGACCAGCGCCTTGAGCGTCCTGATCGCGGTGGCATGGGCTTTCGCCGCCGCGCGGTTGGCGAGCCAGTCGGCGGCCGCGGCGGCCCAGGCATTGTTGCCTTGCAGGCAGACCTCGCGCACCCCGACCGGCCGCGGCGGTGTCGGGATCGCCGCCGGCATCGGCTCCCTGCCGCTGGTGACGCACTCCCAGAAGTCGGCCTC
>JBKHXB010000050.1:0-14900 GCA_046566245.1 Alphaproteobacteria bacterium
CGCGCGGGATTTCGGCGAGACGCATGCTGGTGGGCCTGGTCATCGTGCTGCTGGCTGCGGCGGCGATCGCCGGCGGCTTCTTCTGGCTCGGACAACGCGACCCGGCCGTGCCGGGACCGCCGGAGCTGATCCGCGCCCCCGAAGGGCCGTACAAGGTGAAGCCGCAGGACCCGGGCGGGCTCGACGTCACCGGCGAGAGCGAGACGGCCTTCGAGACCAGCGCCGGACAGGACGTGGACTCGCGGCTTGCGGTGGGCGACGACGGCCCGCCCGCAGTCCCCGAGCAAGCCGAGCCCAAGGCACCACCCGGCGAAACCAGAGAGCCGGTCCGCGCAACCGAGCCGGCGGCGCCGCCCGCATCGTCCGGTGCTCCCGGGAGCGTGATCCAGCTCGGAGCCTACAAGAACACCGCCCAGGCCGAGCGTGCCTGGACGGCGCTTTCCTCGCGGTTCGAGGCGCTGGGGAGCATGACCAAAATGATCGTGCCTTATTCCGCCGGCGGAAGCAGCGGCTACAGGTTGCGGGCCGCCGCGTCGTCGCCGGCGCAGGCGAAAGAGGCCTGCAACGCCCTTCAGGCGGCCGGCGAGAGCTGCTTCATAGCCAGGTAGCCCAAACCATGCAGGCAGCGATCTACGGCCTTTCCGGGCCCGTCATGACGGACGACGAGCGCGACTTCTTCCGCGATTCCGACCCGGCGGCCTACATCCTGTTCAGGCGCAATTGCGCTACTCCGGAGCAGGTCCGGGCACTCACGGACTCGCTTCGGTCGCTCGCCGGGCGCGACGATCTCCCGATCCTCATCGACCAGGAGGGCGGCAGGGTGGCACGGATGCAGCCGCCCGAGTGGCCCGCTTTCCCGTGCGGCTGGGAGTTCGCGCGGCTGTACGACAAGGCGCCTTCGTCGGCGATCGAGGCTGCGAGAGCGAACGCCAGGGCACTGGCGCTGATGCTTCGAGCCTCAGGGGTGAACGTCGATTGCCTTCCGCTTCTCGACGTTCGCCGGCCCGAAGCGGACGAAATCATCGGCGACCGCGCAATGGGATCGGAGCCAATGCAGGTCGCGGCGCTTGGTAGGGCGGTCCTCGACGGCTTGCGCTCGGGCGGCGTCGTCGGCGTCATCAAGCATATCCCCGGGCACGGCCGGGCGCTGTGCGACAGTCACAAGGAGCTGCCGGTGGTCGAAGCGAGCGCCGAGGAGCTCGAGACGGACCTGGAGCCCTTCGAGAAATTGAATCACGCGCCGATGGGGATGATGGCACACGTCGTCTACACCGCCTGGGACGCCGCGCGGCCGGCCAGCCAGTCCGCCGAGGTGATCGAAAAGATCGTTCGTGCCCGGATCGGCTTTTCCGGCTGGCTGATGAGCGACGACATCGGGATGGAGGCGCTTTCAGGCGGCTTCGGGGAGCGTGCCGCCAGAGTGGTCCAGGCCGGCTGCGACGCCGCGCTCCATTGCTCGGGCAAGATGGAGGAGATGGTCGCGGTCGCCGCCGCCGTCCCCGAAATGAGCGCCGAGGGCGAGAAGCGGCTTGCGAAGGCGATGGCGACGATCGCCGGGCACGAAGACAACGGCCCGGACCTGGCGGCGACTCTTGCCAAGCGAGACGAGTTGCTCGCCCTCGCGTGAGCCAGCCACTTATCCACGAAATCTTGTGGTTTCGCCTTCGCACAGCCACCGTATGAAGCTATTCTCTTGCTAGTGGGTGTGGTGAGCCTGGAAAGCGCGGCCCGGGAGGGCGATGAGCTCAATCTCAGCCTCGATGGCTGGGAAGGGCCGCTCGACCTGCTTCTGAGCCTCGCGCGTGCGCAAAAGGTCGATCTCGCGCAGATCTCGATCCTCGCCCTGGTCGAGCAATATCTGGCGTACCTCAATGAGGCCCGGGCGCTGAAGCTCGAGATCGCCGCCGACTATCTCGTTATGGCGGCCTGGCTTGCCTACCTGAAATCCTGCCTGCTGCTGCCCAAGGATCCGGAGGCCGACCCAAGCCCCGAAGAAATCGCCCTCCGGCTGCAGATGCGCCTGCAGCAGCTCGACGCGATGCGAGAAGCCGGGGCCCGTCTGCTCGGCCGCGACCGGATGGGCCGCGACGTGTTCACGCGCGGAGCGCCCGAAGGGCTCCGGGTGATCCGCAAGTCCGATTGGCAGGTGAGCGCGTTCGAGCTGTTCGCCGCCTATGGCGCGGTCAAGGCGCGAACCTCGCCGCCAATGCATGTCGTCCACGCGCGCTCGGTAATGACCCTGGATGAGGCGATCGAACGGGTCAGCCGGATGCTCGGAATGGCGATAGAATGGACGGCGATCGAGGCCTTCCTGCCGATGACCGACGACCCGCAGCTTCGGCGTTCGGCGCTGGCCTCGAGCTTCCTGGCGGCGCTCGAGCTTGCACGGCTCGGGCGGATCGACCTCGAGCAGGAAGAGCCTTTCGCACCGCTGCGGCTCAGGGCTGCCTGATGGACGAATTCCTGCGATCCGTCGAAGCGACAGTCTTTGCCTCCGCCGAGCCGCTCAGCGTCCAGGAAATCGGGGCACACGTGGGCGAGGGCGACGTGGCCGTCGCGCTTGCCGAGCTGGCGGCACGTTACCAGGGGCACGGGATTGAGCTAGTCGAGCGCGGCGGGCGCTGGCATTTCCAGACAGCGCCCGATCTTGCGCACCTGCTTCGCCGGACGCGCGAGGAACCGCGGCGCTTGTCCCGGGCAGCGACCGAGACGCTTGCAATCATCGCCTATCACGAGCCCGTCAGCCGCGCCGAGATCGAGGCGATACGAGGCGTGCAGATTTCGAAGGGCACGCTGGACGTGCTGATGGAGGCGGGCTGGGTGCGAACCGCGGGGCGGCGGGACTCGCCGGGCCGGCCACTGCTTTACGCGACCACGCCCGACTTCCTCACGCATTTCGGGCTCGGTTCGCGCAAGGACCTGCCCGGGATCGAGGACCTGAAAGCCGCGGGGCTGCTCGACCCGCTCGACGAGGCCGTGTTCCAGCTGGAGATCGAGGAGAATCCCGAAGAGCAACTGGAAAGCGAAGCCGAGCGGGACTAAGTAGCGCTCCAACCTAGCTTGGAGTGCGGTTCATGGGCTCATTCAGCCTCATCCACTGGATCATCCTCGGGGTGGTCATCCTGCTGCTGTTCGGCGGCAACCGCTTCTCGGCGATGATGAGCGACGTCGCAAAGGGGCTGAAGAGCTTCAAGAAGGGCCTCGCCGAAGACGAAGACGACAAATCCGCCGAGCGTCGCCAGCTGCCGCCGCAGGGCCGGGCGCCCGATCGCCCGATCGACGTCACGCCAGAGCCGGCGCCTCGCGACACGCAGGCCAGCGACGATCAGCCGCGCGGCTAGGTCCGCCCGGCCGTGTTCGGCGTCGACACCACGGAATTCATCATCGTCGCGATCGCGGCGCTGATCTTCATCGGGCCGAAGGACCTTCCCGCGGCGATGCGCACGGTCGGCCGCTGGGTGGGCAAGGTGCGCGGAATGGCCCGTCATTTCCACGTCGGGGTCGAGGCGATGATCCGCGAAGCGGAGCTCGAGGAAATGGAAAAGAAGTGGCGGGAGGAGAACGAGCGCATCATGCGCGAATATCCGTCGCTTCCTGACTCATCCGCGTCGGAAGGTGGCCGAACGCCAGATGACACGCCGCCGGCTCCCCGGCCCCCTGACGCCCGCGAGCTGCCGTGAAGGACATCGACGAGACACGGGCGCCGCTGCTCGACCATCTCATCGAGCTCCGGCGCAGGCTCCTGTGGTCGGTCGCGGTCTTGGCGGCGCTGTTTTTCGTAAGTCTTTATTTCGCAAAGGATATTTTCGCGTTCCTGGTGCAGCCGCTGCTTGCCGCGGGCCAGGGGAGGGTGATTTTCACCGACATTTTCGAAGCCTTTTTCGTCGACGTAAAGGTGGCGCTGTTCACAGCGCTGATGCTCGGCTTCCCATTCTTCGCCATCCAGATCTGGAAATTCGTCGCTCCTGGCCTCTACGCAAAGGAAAAGAAGGCGCTTCTGCCGTTCCTGCTGCTGACTCCGGTGTTTTTCACGGCCGGAGCAGCATTCGCTTATTACGTGGCGATGCCCTGGGCCCTGCACTTCCTGCTCGGGTTCCAGGGCGAGGTGGGCGGGGTGCAAAAGGACGCGCTACCCGGAATCGGCAATTACCTGAGCTTCTCGACGCGTTTCCTGTTCGGGTTCGGGGTGGCGTTCCTGCTCCCCATCCTCTTGATGATTCTCGAGCGCGCGGGCCTCGTCACGAGGGAACAGCTGGTGAAGGGGCGTCGCTACGCGATCGTCGCGGCCTTTGCGGTCTCGGCCGTTCTGACGCCGCCCGATGCCGTCTCGCAGCTGATGCTCGCGATTCCCCTTTTCGCGCTTTACGAGCTGGCGATCCTGGCGATCCGGCTCACCCACTGGCGCGCCGCGAGGCGGGCAGCGGGCTCCGAGCCCTCGACGGCCGGTACTGAAAAAAAGAAGGGCCCGGAAGCGCCACCGGGGGGGGGGAGGGTTGGCGGTTCCGGGCCCGTGTAAACGGATAGCGAGAGCGGGGGGCAAAAGGTCACTATCCGAACTGCATAACGCCCCTTCTTTCCGGCGAGTTCCGAAATCGCGAAATTTTTTCGATTAACGGCGTAACGATCCGGTCAACCGCCCGGAAACACAGGCAAATCGACGCTGTAGCGACCCAGCTTGCGCTCAAGTGTCGAACGCAGTTGCTTCGCGAGTCCCGCGATAATGCGTTCGAACTGCTGTTTTTCGCGGTTGTCCGCGGAGTCCGGGACGAGCACCGGGCTTGCGATGGTCATGCGCCCGGTCAGCTCGCTTGTCCGCCCAACTGAGATCTCGACGGGCTCTTCCGGTCGGTGGAACATCGCAAATTCGATCACTTCGGTCACGAGGAAGGCTACCGAAACTGCTACGTCCTGCGTGGTGTGGAGCGGCTCGACGTCGAGATCGATTGCAAGCCGGCGGGCGGAATCCGGAGCGCCTGCCCGGAGTTCGGCGACCAGCTCTGCAAGGAGAGGCCGCATCGAAATCCCGCGCTTTTCTTCCATCTCCGCATAATGATTGCGGTGGACGATCGCGAGCGCGCCGACGCGGCGCCCGATCGACGAATAGGCCTCGCGTGCCGGCTCGGTCTCTGCAGTTCGGCCGTGGATGTTCAGCAGCGAAGCAATCACCTGCAGGTTGTTCTTCACCCGGTGGTGGACCTCGCGCACCAGTCGGCGCTGCCCTTCCAACGCGGCGGTCATGTCGCGCTCCGACTCCTCGACCCTGCTCACCGCCCTTGCGAAGGCGTCACGGAGTTCCTGGATCTCGGTTGCCGGACCAAGCTTGCGGGGAAGCTCCAGTTCCGCGTCACCCGGTTCGTATCGCGATACGGCACGCTGCAACCGTCGGAGCGGCTGAACGAGGAGGCGGCCCACAAGGAGCCACGTCATCAGCGCGGCTATGAACCACATGGCGACGGGGAGGAGGATGACGACCCTGTCGAAGGTCGTGATCGTCGGCACCCGCCCCTCGATCTCGACGGCGAGTCGGCCGCTACCGATCGGCCAGGTGGTTCGGGACGGCCTCTCATTGGCACCAATTGCCGAGTTGGACGTCATGACGTCCAGCTGGCGGCGACCGTCGCGAATGATGATGGAGTTGAAGTCGCCTCCGCCCTCGAGCGCCGCGGCCCGGATATCCCTTATGGGGATCACGGTCGTTGCAATGCCGCCGATGATTCCCGCCCGGACCACGATTTCCTCTTCGCCCGGTGAGACGTTGAGGGCGATGGCTCCGGGTGCAAGTGGCCGAGTCGGACCGATCTCACCCAGATCGCCGGCCCTGCATTTCTCCGTTCCGTCAGGAAGGCTCAGGACGAAGCGCTGCGCAACGGCTGGAGCAATGGCAAGCGAACGCCGAACGCGATCGCACGGGTCAGGTCCTTCGACCATGCCATTCGCGGCGATCCGGAGTGCGAGTGCATTGCGCGCGACCAGGCTTTCGATCGATCGGGCCGCTATCCGCGCATGATCGTCGGACTGGGCTTTCAGAGCGGCATTGGCTTCGCGAATCCCGTCATTGGCGACCCACATGAGGATCAATCCGATGGGAAGCAGCGCCGCGCTCAGGATCAGTAGCAGCTTGGTCGGTGTCGAAAGCTTTGCAAACCGTTCGGTGGCGGTAGCCATCAGTTAGTCCGGTGAGGCGACCAAGCGCTCAACTTAGCTTCGACAACAAGTCGCGAAAATCGCTGGGAACTTCCTCCCGCAAGGTTTCATCATAGACGGAACGGAGCGCGCGTCCGATCTCAGGAGCGCGCTGTTTCTTCTTCGACGTCTTCGAAGACGGCGATTTTCCTGTCTTGCCTTCGGGGCCCCTCGGCTTGCCCAATTTCCTCTCACTCAACCTGTCAATCCCCCTGCGCGGGCCGTCTCGACCGTTTGGAAGGGCCTCGAAATGCAACGCGAGAGGGACGGTTGCCCCGCCTCGGCACGCCCGCCCGCCCTAATTACGGCGCTCCCGTCTCGTCAACGATTCGACAGGGATCCCGGCACTGCGGCGGAAACCAAATGGCACTTGCTTTGTTCCAGCCTCGACCATTTCTCTGCGGGGGTAATGCGCGAAAAGCACAACTGTCCTTACAGGGTTGCAACGAACACGGCGTCTGCCCAAAAGGCGGCAGCGCCAGCCAGATTCATTAGGAGATTCATAACCGATGTCGCTTGGACAGGAACTTGCGCCACACCTGCCATTCCTGCGGCGCTATGCGCGCGCGTTGACCGGCAGCCAGGCCCATGGCGATGCGTTCGTGCGTGCGACACTCGAGGCGATCGTCGCCAAGCCCGACGAATTCCCCCGCGACGTGGATCCGCGACTGGGTCTGTACAAGACCTTCCACGCCATCTGGTCGACCGCAAACGTCGAGGAAGGCGAGGAACCGTCGACCGATATCAGCCAGCCGGAGGGCATCGCCCACGCGCGCCTGTCTAAGATCACTCCACTGTCGCGCCAGGCGCTGCTTCTGACCTCGCTGGAGGGTTTCTCCTCTGATGATGCGGCCTACCTGATCGGAGCCACGCCGGAGGACGTCGATTCGCTCGTCGCCGAGGCGCTGAGCGAGATCGAGCGGCAGACTCTGACGGACGTGTTGATCATCGAGGACGAGCCCATCATCGCGATGGATATCGAAACGATCGTCCGCGATCTGGGCCACAATGTTACCGGTGTCGCGGTCACTCGCGACGAGGCGGTGGCGATGGCCCGCCAGCAGCCGCCCGGACTCGTTCTCGCCGACATCCAGCTCGCGGACGACTCGAGCGGTATCGACGCGGTGAAGGACATACTTGCGGAATTTTCTGTCCCCGTGATCTTCATCACCGCCTTCCCGGAGCGCCTGCTGACCGGAACCAGGCCCGAACCGACGTTCCTGATCACCAAGCCGTTCCAGCGCTCGACGGTGAAGGCCGCGATCGCGCAGGCCCTGTTCTTTGACGCGGCGACTGTTCCCGCCTGACGCAAGGAACAGGCCGCAGGCAGGGGCGTTGGCCGCTTACTCCTGGTTCGTAACGAGAGAAGAATGGCTGAGCGAAGAGATCCTGACGGCGCAATTCACGAGACGGCGACCGAGGCGCGCGCGGGCGTGACTCCGCACGTCACCCGCTACGTGCTGACGTTCGGGCTCGGCCTCGTGGTCGTGATCTTCGCGCTGCTCTTCCTCCTTGGCTCGAAGTGACGGCCGGGCGTTTGGACTTCGCGATACCCGCGATGATAATTCCAGGTTCAGCGAGCAGGCCCCAAAGCCGCGCGCGAGTATATTCGGGTGGGGATTGAATGGCCGAAAAGGACAATGAAGAGCCTCGATCCGGCGCCGTTGCGGAGCCGGTTCCGCTCTCTGATCCCGAGTTCAAGGAGCAACTTGCGGCGGTAATCCCGCATCTGCGCGCCTTCGGCCGCTCCTTGTCCGGTAGCCGCGACCTCGCCGACGACCTGGTGCAGGAGACCTTGTTGAAGGCATGGGCGGCGCGAAAGCGCTTCCAGGCGGGCACGAACATGCGCGCCTGGACCTTCATAATCCTCCGCAACCTGTTCCTCAGCCAGATGCGTCGCGCCCGCTTCAAGGGCGAGTGGGACGAGATCACCGCCTCCAAGATCCTTGCGGCGCCGGCGAGCCAGGACCGCCACGTCGAACTCGGCGACATGCAGCGCGCGCTCATGCACTTGCCGCAGCCCCAGCGCGAGGCGCTCGTCCTGGTCGGCGCAGGCGGGTTCGCCTACGAAGAGGCGGCCGAGATCTGCGGCTGCGCGGTGGGCACGATCAAGAGCCGCGTGGCCCGCGGGCGGGTTGCGCTCGAACAGCTCCTGTCGAACGGCAAGCTTCCTTCACGCCGGCAGCACAAGACCGATCCGAACAAGTCGGCGCTGCAAGCTATCATGGGTGAAGTTGACGAACTCAGCGGGGACTACAGCTAGGCGCCCGCGGCCACGTCAAATTGGGGTGCGAGCTCTAATTCAATTGGCGGAGCAGTTCCTCGAAATCCCGATCGCTGGGCTCGCGCGCAGCAGCCTGGAAGGCGCGCCGAAGCGCCGCCATCACGCCCTCGTGCTCGGGCGGGACGTCGATCCGGATTGGCTGCCGGTCCAAATCTGCCATTTGCGTCGCCATTATCCGAAGTGAACGACTGAAATGCGGGGGAAGTTTCCTCGTTCGTCGCTTTCGGGCAAGGACTCGGCCGTGGAACCGGGCGAACCGAGCAGAGCGCGAACAGAGGCAAGCGAACGGGCGGAGCGCCATTCGCCATTCCTCCGCGAGGCCATCGCCGCCTGTCCAGCCACGCTATCGGCCTTCCTTGATCTTGGGGCTTTGACCGCCGCGTCGGAGGCCTTGCTGGTCGAGAGCGAGAGCGAGGATTCAACGCTCAGGCGCAGGCGGCAGGCGCTGGCGCTTGCGGTCGCGCTCGGCGATCTGGCCGGCGAGCTTTCGCTGGAGCAGGTGACCGGGCTCCTGTCGGATTTTGCCGACAGATGCATAGACCGGGCGGTCGCGATCGCCATCGCCGAACGCACCCCGGACGAGGAACCGCGCGGACTGGCGGTCATCGCCCTCGGCAAGCTCGGCAGCCGGGAACTCAATTTCTCGTCCGACGTGGACCTGATCCTACTGTTCGACCCGGAAACGCTGCCGCGGCGTGCGCGCGAGGAGGCGGGCGACGCGGCCGTCCGCATCGCCCGACGTGTCGTCGAGTTGCTGCAAAAGAGGACCGAGGACGGATATGTCGTGCGGGTCGACCTGAGGCTGCGGCCATCGCCGGAGGTCACGCCGATCGCGCTGCCCGTCAACGCCGCGATCTCCTATTACGAATCTGCGGCTGTCGGCTGGGAAAGAGCGGCGTTCATCCGCGCCCGCTGCTGCGCCGGCGACCGGGCTGTCGGCGAGACTTTCCTGAAAGCGTTGGAGCCGTTCGTCTGGCGGCGAGCGCTGGATTTCGGCGCTTTCGATGAAGTGCGATCGGTCAGCCAGATGATCCGCGACCATTATTCGGAACGCCAGCGCTTTGGCCCCGGCTTCGACCTGAAGCGCGGCCGCGGCGGAATCCGGGAGGTCGAGTTTTTCGTCCACGCGCGGCAGCTCGTGCACGGCGGGCGCGAGCGCTCCCTTCGGAGGGGCGCCACCCTCGACGCGATTGCCGCCCTCGAAGCCGCGGGTCACATGGAGCCGGAACTCGCCCAAGGGCTCGGCGAAGCCTATCGGCGGCTGCGCACGGCCGAGCATCGCCTGCAGATGGTTGCCGACCAGCAAACGCACACGATCCCGGCGGACGATGCGGCGCTCGCCAATGTTGCCGCCTTGCATGGTCTCGATAGCCCGTCCGCCTTCCTGCATTGGCTCAGGCCCTCGGTCGAACTGGTCGGAAGCACATTCGACGAGCTGGCCGGGAGCACCCAGGACGAGCGGTTTCCTGCTGGAATCGAGGCACTGAAAGAATGCCTGGCCGGTATCGGCTTCCCGGACGTCGAAAGCGCCGCGCGACGCATCGCCGAATGGCGGTCAGGGCGTCCGCGTTCGCTTCGCTCGGCGGCTGCGATCCGTGCGTTCGAAGGGATGCTCCCGGCGCTGATGAACGCCATCGCGGCGAGCGCCGACCCGATCCATGCGCTCAATCGCCTTAGCGACGTGGTCGAACGCGTGCCGAGCGGCGTCAACCTGTATCGGTTGCTGGAGGCGCGGCCGGCGCTGACGCGGCTGTTTGCCAGGATTCTCGCCCACGCCCCGGTCCTTTCGGAGCAGCTCGCCCGCCGCCCCGAGCTGCTCGACTCCTTGCTCGATGCTTCCTGCTTCGAGCGGCCGCCGCCGGCGGACGAATTCGCCGAATTGCTCGCCCGGGAAATGGCGGGGCTTCCCTACGACGTCGCCCTCGACCGCGCGCGGCAGCTGATCAACGAGCGCAAGTTCGCGCTGGGAGTCCAGCTCATCGACCTGCGCGAAGACCCGATGACGGTTGGGGAAGGCTATGCGCGGGTAGCCGAGGGAACGATCATCGCCCTTGCCGGTCTCGCGGTGCAGGAATTTGAGGCGGCGCACGGGCGAATTGCCGGCGCGGAGCTGGTGATACTGGGACTCGGAAGGCTGGGCGGTGGCCTTTTGACCAACGCGTCGGACCTCGACCTCATCTATCTGTTCACCGACCCGACGGAAGAACGCTCGGACGGTGCGAAACCCTTGGGCCCGGCCGATTATTTCAACCGGCTTGCCAACCGCGTCACGGCTGCGCTCAGCGTCCAGACCGCCGCCGGCCCGCTCTACGAAGTCGACACGCGGCTTCGGCCACAGGGCTCGAAGGGAATGCTGGCGGTTTCGCTGACCGCTTTTGCCAAATATCAGCGAGCAGAGGCGTGGACCTTCGAGCATATGGCGCTCGCCCGCGCTCGACCCTTGGTCGGTTCGGCTGCGGCGCGCGCGCGCGCGCAGTCCCTGGTCGAGGAAATCCTGAACCTTCCGCACGACCGCAAGAAACTTGCGTCGGACGCGGCGACAATGCGGTCCGAAATTGCCCGCCACAAGCCGCCGGCCGGGCCGCTCGACGTCAAGCTTGGCCCCGGCGGACTCGTCGACCTGGAATTTGCCGTCCAGGTCCTTCAGCTCGCCCATAAGGAAGGCCTTGACCCGAGTCTCGAACGCGCGGTCGAGCGCCTTTCCGAGGCAGGATACATCGATACAAATATTATCGAAGCACAAAGGTTGCTTACGCAAATGCTTGTCGCAATGCGGCTTCTTGCGCCCGAGAGCGGAGATCCCACTGCCGAAAGCTGCGAGCTCATGGCGCGCGCCTGCGGAGAGGACAGCTGGGCCGAGCTTCTTGCCCGCCACGATGAAGCGCGCCAGAGCATTTCCGCGCTTTGGGAACAGGTAAAACGAGGAGTGCCGCAATGATTTCGGAAGGTGACCGGGCCCCCCGCATCGAGATCGAGGCCAGCGACGGCTCGAGGGTCAACGTCGCAAGCCCCGGCCAGCCCCTTGTCCTCTACTTCTATCCCAAGGACGACACCTCTGGCTGCACGCGCGAGGCCAGGGATTTCACTGCGCTGTCGAAAGAGTTCGAGGCCGCGGGCGCGAAAGTGATTGGGGTCTCGCGCGATCCGATGAAAAGCCACGAAAAGTTCATCGGAAAGTACAGCCTTTCCGTGCCGCTTGCTTCGGACGAGGATGGGCGCATCTCGGAGGCCTTCGGGACCTGGGTCGAAAAGTCGATGTACGGCCGCAAATATATGGGCATGGAACGCTCGACCTTCCTGATCGATGCCGGTGGACGCGTCGTCCGGGCCTGGCGCAAGGTCAAGGTGCCGGGCCATGCGCAGGAAGTGCTGGACGCTCTCCGCAAGCAATCCGCCAGCGTTTGAAAGGCGGGCGGCGGCGTGATAGCGCCGGCGCGTCCCTGAAGGAGCATCAGCCTTGGCCGAGTTCACGCTTCCGCGGAACAGCAAGATCACGAAGGGCCGCACCTACACGCCCGAGGCGGGGGAGCGGCTGAAGACCTTCAAGATCTATCGCTACGATCCGGACACCAGCGCCAACCCGCGCTGGGACCGCTACACGATCGACCTCGCCAAGTGCGGGCCGATGGTCCTGGACGCACTCATCCGAATCAAGAACGAGATCGACCCTACGCTAACGTTCCGGCGCTCCTGCCGCGAGGGTATTTGCGGCTCCTGCTCGATGAACATCGACGGCCGCAACGGGCTCGCCTGCACGACTCCGATGGCCGAGCTGAAGGGCGAGATCCAAATCACGCCCTTGCCGCACATGGAGGTGATCAAGGACCTCGTTCCAGACCTCAGCCACGCTTATGCCCAATATGCTTCGATCCAACCCTGGCTGAAGACGTCCACTCCGGCTCCGTCGGGCAAGGAGAGGCTGCAATCGCCCGAGGATCGCGCGCGGCTCGACGGCCTCTACGAGTGCATCCTGTGCTTCTGCTGCTCTACCAGCTGCCCGAGCTATTGGTGGAACGCGGACAAGTTCCTCGGCCCCGCGGTCCTCCTGCAGGCCTATCGCTGGATCGCCGACAGCCGCGACGAGGCGACCGGCGAGCGGCTGAACGAGCTTGAGGACCCGTTCCGCCTTTATCGCTGCCACACGATCATGAACTGCTCGAACGTCTGCCCGAAGGGCCTGTCGCCGGCCAAGGCGATCGCCGAGACCAAGAAGCTGATCGCCGAACGCGCTGCGTGAGCGAGAACGGACAGGCATTCGCGGGCGAGGGGCTCGAGGACGTCGGTCTTCCGACGGGCGCGCAGCCCGACCCCGACAGCCCCGGATGGTTCACCTGGGGCGACTTCCCGAGAGGCTCCTTTGCCGCAGCGACCGGGCGGCTGCTGTTCCGGCCCGATGGTCCTGGACGCGGGATCTGCCGGATGTTTCCGACCGAGGCGCACCAGAACATGGGCGGGTCGATCCACGGCGGCGCGGTGATGAGCTTCATTGACATGAGCCTGTTCGCCGGTGGCCGCTGCGCCGGGATGGCCGAGGGCCATTACGTCACGCTGGACCTGACGACCCACTTCCTTGCGCGCGGCCGCCCGGGCGTGCCGCTCGACGCCCATGTCGAGCTTGTCCGGCAGACGCGCGGCCACGCCTTCCTGCAGGGCGTGGTCCGGCAGGAAGGCGAGCCCTGCTACAGCTTCACCGGCACGCTCAAGCGAATCCGGGATCGAAACGCGACCGCATGACGGGGCCGGTCGGGCGCGCCTATGCCCAGCTTCTTTCCGCCGGCGAGCTGAAACCCGATCCTGCGCAGCAGAGCGCGGTTGCGGCGCTCGACCGGCTTGCGCGCGAGATTTCCAGGAAGCCGCGGCTGTTCGGCCTGTTCGGGAAGGCGCGCCCGGCACTTGATGGTGTCTATCTGTGGGGCGGCGTAGGGCGCGGCAAGTCGATGCTCATGGACCTGGCATTCGATTCGATCCCCGTCGAGCCGAAGCGGCGGGTCCACTTTCATGCCTTCATGCTCGAAACCCATGCCCGGCTGAAGCGGGCCCGGGGAAAGGCGGACGGCGACCCGGTCGAGGATGTCGCGCAGGCCATCTCGGACGAGGCGCGGCTGCTTTGCTTTGACGAGATGCAGGTCACCAACCCGGCGGACGCGATGATCCTGTCACGGCTGTTCGCCAAGCTGGTCGAGCACGGCGTGCGCGTGATCGCGACCTCCAATCGCCCGCCTCGGGACCTCTACAAACACGGCCTCAACCGCGAACTGTTCCTGCCGTTCATCGCGATGATCGAGCAGCGCTTCGAAGTCGTCGAGGTGAACGGGCCGACCGATTACCGGCTGGACCGGCTTGAAGGGGTGGAGGTCTGGCACGTGCCCAACGGGCCGGCGGCGACGGAAGCTCTGGCCCGCGCTTTCTTCCAGCTCACCGATTATCCGGTCGAGGACCGGGCGAAGGTCCCGTCGGAGGAGCTTGATGTGGGCGGCGGCCGGACGCTGCATGTCCCGAAGAGCCTGAAGGGCGTTGCTGTCTTTTCCTTCAAGCGGCTGTGTGGCCAGCCGCGCGGGGCGGCCGATTATCTCGCCATCGCCCAGCGGTACCACACCGTGATCCTCGTCGGCATCCCGGTGATGGGACCCGAGAAGCGCAACGAGGCGGCGCGTTTCGTCACGCTGATCGATGCGCTCTACGAACATCGCGTGAAGCTGCTCGCCTCGGCCGACGCGGAGCCCGCCGGGCTGTATCCAGCAGGGGATGGCAGCTTCGAGTTCCAGCGCACCGTCAGCCGCCTCGAGGAAATGCGCAGCGCCGAATATCTGGCGGAGGGGCACGGGCTTAACGCTTGACCGCTGCCGTCCAGAGCGTAGCGTTCCGAAACTCATTCCGAGGGGAATTCGAATGCGCCGCCTTGCCCTTCTCCTTCTCTGCGTGTCGACGACCGCGTTCGCCGCACCGAATCCGGTCGCCCAGCAATCGAAACTGTCGCCCGAATGGCAGGCGAAGACCCGCACCATGTTCGAAACCGCGATCGAAATCCCGACCGTCGCCGGCCGGGGCCAGATGGACGAACTCGCCAATTACCTCGCGGGGGAGCTCAAGGCGGCGGGGATCACGGACGTCCAGATCATGCCGCATGAAGGAATTCCCGGCGACCAGACCGTTTCGCTGATCGCGCGCTGGAAAGCGGAAAAACCAACGAAAAAGCCGATCATCATCCTCGCGCACATGGACGTGGTCGAAGCCAAGCGCAGCGACTGGAAGCAGGACCCGTTCGAATTCATCGAGCGCGACGGCTATTTCTACGGGCGCGGGACAAGCGACGACAAGCAGGGCGTGATCGCGACCACGGCGGCATTGCTGAAGCTGAAATCGCAGGGCTTCAAGCCAAACCGCGACATCATCCTTTTCTTCACGGGCGACGAGGAAACGCAAATGAACGGCG
>JBKHXB010000051.1:0-14539 GCA_046566245.1 Alphaproteobacteria bacterium
CTCAGCTTGCGTCCGGGCCTTGGCCCGAAGACGTCTTGGAAATCCTCAAGATGTTCACCACGCCGACGCCGAACCCCAGGAACAGCATCAGCAGGAAGAACAGCGGAAAGGTCCCGAACAGGCTGTCCAGTCCCCAACCGAGGATGCCGCCTCCGGCCGGAGCACCGACCAGGTGGCTGAACATCAGCTGCCAAACCCGCGTCGTCGGGTTGGGCATCGCCTTGCCGGTCCGCTTCGCTTCCTCCTCCTGCGCGTACCGCAACCGCTCATCGAGCGAGTCCAGTCGCGAGTCCTCAGGAAGCTCCGGGTCCTGCGGGGCCTGGTCGGCAGCCATGTCTTCTTCCTCCATCGTTCGGCCGTCCTGCCAGCAGGCTGCTTAGTCGGGCAGGTTCAAGGACATGGCGGCGTTCCGTGCCCGCCAAGGCGCGGCCCCTTTATGAACCGAGCCTGCGATAGTCAACCGCGGCAAAGCGCGATAGTGTCGGGCCGACCAAGGGGGGACGAAAATGCGTTGGAAAGTCATTCTTCCACTCGTGCTTGCGGCGTCGGCGGCGGCCGCGCAGGAACCAGCGGAGCCGGCCCAGTCCGGACCCATCACGCGCCAGTCGGCGGTCAGGGAAACGCCCCTCCTCGATTTCGAATACAGCTGGCCGCAGACGATCTCGCCCGAGACCAAGCTGGTCGAGCAACTCAAGGCCGACCTGTCGAAGAGCTATGACGAAGCGCTGAAGAATGCCCGCGAGAACAAGGCGGAGATGGACAAGTTCGGGGGGCCGTTCAACCAGAACATGTTCCATCGCGCCTGGGAGCTTCTGGGCCAGACGCAGGGACTAACCTCGCTTGTCTCCAGCACCGACACCTTCACCGGTGGCGCTCACCCGAACCACAACAGCTCAGCGCTCCTGTGGGATCGCAAGGCGGGCGTCGAAATCAAGCTCACGGACCTGTTCACGGCCCCGGGAAGCCTCGAGTCCGCGATCCGCACGCAATACTGCAAGCTCCTCGACGCGGAGCGAGCGAAACGCCGTGAAGGCGAGGTCCTGGAGGGAGAGTTCGCGGAGTGCCCGGCCTTCTCCGAACTGACCATCGCCCCTTCAAGCAAGGGCGGGTCCGGGCCGTTCGATTCGATCGTTCTGATCGCGGACCCCTATGTCGCGGGACCGTATGTCGAGGGGGAATATGAGATCACCTTGCCCGTGAATCAGCGGCTGGTCGGCGCCCTCAAAGGCGAATTCCAGGGCGATTTCAGGGCTCAGCGCCCGCAATAGGACGGGACAGGCGCGGGCTGGCCGGCCAAGCGCCTTCGCCAGCGGCCGTCATTCAGCATATAGGCCTCGCCCACTGCGACTTGCGCGAGCAGCTCGCAGCCGGCGGCAATTCCCACAGCCTCGACCGTGACTCCGCGGCGCGTCGCAAGCCCCGTGTAAAGGCTCCGGCGCTTGATGTTGATTGCGCCTGTTTGGCGTCGGACCTCCTCCGAAGGCCTTGCGGCGAAGCCAAGGTAGCCATCGAAGCGCTCGCCGACGATCCCGGCCTGCCTGGCGGCGGCGATAGCGGGACTCGATTGCGAAACCGCGGGCGCTGCCGAGGCTGCCAGGACGACCGCAAAGAAGAGCTGGACCGGCCTTCTCATTGCGGTTTCTGCGGAAAGGCTTCGGGGTTCTGGCGGATCAGCTGCTGCACGTCCTGCTGAAGCTTGACGAGCACCTCCTGCCTGATGTCGACATTGAGGTTGATCTCGATCGGCTTGTCGGGCGCGTTGACGGTCACGCAGCTTCCAAGCGGCAGCGAAAGTGCTGCCGCGCCGATCAGCCGCAATGGCCGGCTTCCTTCTCTTCTGGTCATCTCACCTCTCGCTTGGCTGTGGGGGTTGGGTCGAAAGCTCCACCTCGCCTTCGGGTGGCTGCGTCTGCTCCTGGTCCTCTTCCTTCCGGAGCACGCGGGTCTCTGTGATGATTCCCGGGGCATCGAGCGGGAAAGGCATGACTGGCTCGATCACGAGCGTCGGGTCCTTGAACCCCTTCGCCATCTGGATGAGCGCCCGGAATGGCCCATTGATGTTGAGATTTACCCGCAAGGGCACGTTCCGGAACGCATTCCGGACGATCCCCGCGATGAAGCCGCCTTCCGTACCCAGCGTGATCTCGCTGATCGTGAAGCGCGTCGCGAACTCGCCCGCGAGGTCGCCTTCTAGGCGAATGACCATGTTGCGATAGTGAAGGTTGCTCAGCAGGTCGAAGGCGACGCCCGCCGCCAGGCCCGCGTCTGGCTTTGTCCCTGTATATTTAAACTCTCCGCCCGGAGGCCGCGATTCGAGCCGACCGCCGACGATCCGTCCGCCCTCGTCGTCGAAGATCATCGGGAGCACCCCGTCGAACGTGCCGGTGATCTCCAGCCCCGCAAAGCCGAGGCTGTCGATGAACATCTTGGCGTCGAAGCCGACGAGCTCGAATGTCAGCCGCTTGGGCGTCGGCCTCCCGAAGTTGAGGATTGTTTCCTGGAGGATGAGCTGGCCGCCCATGAACGGCCACTCGCCGCGCTCGATCTTCACGAGCTGGTTGGGGAGCAGCTGGTAACGGATCACCCCATTTTCGACGAGGATGCCCGGGTTGATCGAGCGGACTGACGCGACTTGGCCGGGCGCGCTCTCGAGGCCAAGAAGGTCGGTGAAGCGGATGCTCGTCGTCAGTCCCTCGACCGGACCGAACGGCGCGGCCAGGTCCATGCCCTCGGTGGAGAATTCGCCGCTGGAGGTAACCGCTCCCGAGCCCGTCCAGCTGATCTCTCCGCGGCCGCGCACGGTCCCGTTGACAAGGGCGACGACGCCTTCGGTGAGGCGGGTCAGCTCCTCGGGCTGGAAGTCCGGGCCGAACCTTATTCCGGGCACGTCGAGAAGCGCCTGTCCGGAGCCGTTGTGAAGATTGTGCCTGATGTCGACGTCGGTGACGTGGGTCCCGCTCTCGGGATCGCGCAGCGAGCCGGTCGCAGTGATCCGGTTGTCTGCGAGCGCGAAGCGCACGTCGTCGCTCCTCAGCGGGTAGAATCGCGGTGGATCGGCGCGGTCTTCAAGCAGCAGGCTTCCCTCGATGCCCAACCTGCCGCCGGCGAAGTGCCAGCGGCCGTCGATGTCGTTGAGGTTGAGCGGGACGGCGCCGATCCGGGCAGTGGCGTCGCTCAGAGTCCCGTTCGCGCCTGCGCTCGTGAAGGCTCCGCCGAGGCGCTCGGCGCTCAACAGGATGGGGGCCTCGGGCCTTCCCATCCGCAGCGCCGCATTTCTCGAATCGAAGCCGCCGCGGTTGAGGAGGATGCTGCTCGCGTTGAAGCGCATCGGCGCCGAGCCGATCCGCCCTGTGAGCACAGGGTTTTCGATCCGCCCGCCGACATGAAGCGCGCCGCTCGGCGAGCGGGCGATGATCGCCGGCCCGGTCGGGCAAACGGGCAAGCGCGTCCGGCCAAGCTGGAGCTGCTGCATCTGCAGGTAATCGAACCCGACCACCATGCATTCGCGACCGACGAGGATTCCTCCGTCGCGCGCCACCCGCCCGCTGATCGGCAGGCTGAGCCGCCGAACCCGCCCGCCGGGGAAACGGCCGTCCAGCGTTGCAACCGTGCTGAAGCGGGTCGCGCCGCTTCGCTCCGCCTCGAAACGCAGCGTCGAGAGCGCGAGGCGGGAGCCGTTCACCGTGTAGGGCTCGATGTTGCCGAACCCGCTGATCGCGCCGCTGCGATGCTGATGGATGATGAGCGTGCCCGTCGGAAGGCCGCCGCCGCCCATCTGCAGCGTCCCGTCGAAGCGAAGCGAGCCGGACGGCCAGAAATAGGTGATCCCGTCGCCGCCGTAGATCCGCGCCCTGCCGCCGGTGACGGTGTGGACGATGGCATCCGTCACCCGGGCGGCGCCGTAGCCGGGATAATTCACGAGCCTGATTCCGCCCGCCACGTTGAAGTCGCGGGCGCTCTTCGCGATCGCTTCCCCCATGGTCATCGCGATCGGGCCGATCGGGGTCGATCGCGTGGCCTGGAGGGCGCCCGTGAGACCGGCCGTCATCGAGGGCGCAAGGCTGGCTCCGGCGGCACGGTACTGGCCGACCATCACGAGCGTGCCTTTGGTCGTGCTCAGTCTGTACTTGCCATTGAGGCGAGTGCGGTCGGCGGAAATCGTCCCGAGGCGCGACTTCTGCGCATTGAAGTCTATCTCGCCCCGCGCATCGACCGGATTGCCGATCAAAGTCATCCGGCCGTTGAGCGCCGCGAGCCCGTTGTCTCCGGCGGTGATGACCCGCGAGATGATCCGCGCGCGCGCATCGTAATTGTCGAAGGCCTCGCCGAAGCGGCTGTCGATCTCGAGCCGGGGCTGGAGGACCGAGAAACGGCTTGCCGGACAGGCGAAATGCTCCGCGGTCAGCGGCCCGACGACGTGCGGTCGGCGAGCGACGATCTCGATCGCCGCGGCGCCGCGGATGTTGTGAACCACGCAGTTGCCGGTCACGAGCTCCGGGCTCGACGAGACAAAATGGCCCTTGAAGCCGCCGGTCAGATTGCCCTTGCCCTGGATCGCGAAGCCGATCGGGCCCCACGGCGTGCGCAGCGAAATGCTGCTGTCGGCGATATCCATCGCCACGTCGGGCAGCGAGAACGGCTCGCCGGTGGGCGGCGGAAGCAGCTTGTCGATCTCGCCCCAGCTCACCCGCCCGTCCGGCATCACCCGACCGCGCAGCCTGACGCCGCGGGCGACAATCCGGTAGACGTCGACGCTCAGGTCCCATTTCAGCCGCATCTGGATCAGCACGCGCCGGGCGACCACGTCGGGATTCTTCGGGTCGCCGAGCCGCAGGTTACTGATCTGCTGGGTGCGCATCCCGACCCGGTCGAGGGTGTAGCTGGCCTCGACCCCGCGGCTCGCGAGCTGGCGGTTGATCAGGTGCGTGGCGATCTCGCGCCGCTGGGTCCAGGCGATGACCATTGCGGCGACCAGCAACGCGAGGATCGCGACCGCGGAAAGGATGAGCACGCGGCGAAACCGCGGCCGCCGCGCGATCACGACGTCCGGATCTTCGGCACCCACCCTCTCGGACCGCGAGTCAGCCATCGGAGCCTATCAACCCTCTCCACCGGTGCCCGTTCCGTTACCGGCACGACCCGTCTTCCCACCAGCGTTGAATCGTGGCTAGGATGCGCCCCGCTCGGGTTCGTCGCGTCAGGGAGCGGCATGCACGGGCGAGTTGCGTCATCACCGGATTGTGGGAGCGGCCATCGCGCGAGGCTTCGCCAGCGTCTTTTCGAAGGCGGCGGCAAGGCGTTGCTCGACCACGAACTGGTCGAATATCTCCTCGCGCTCGCGATCCCGCGCCGCGACACCAAGCCGCTGGCGAAGGCGCTAATTGCCCGCCACGGGGGCATCGGCCCGCTCCTTGCAGCCAGCGCCGACACCCTCCGCCGCGAGGGCCTGAGCGACTCGGTCATCGGCGCTCTAAAAATCGCCGAGGCGACTGCGCTCCGGCTGCTCGAGACTCGAGCCGAGGGCGCGCCTGTGCTGTCGAGCTGGGACGCGCTTTGCGACTATCTTCACGCCGCCATGGCCCATTCGCGAACCGAGCAGGTGCGCGTTCTCTTCCTCAACGCGAAAAACATGCTGATCGCCAACGAGGCGATGTGGAACGGCTCCGTGGATGAAGCCTCGGTCCATGTGCGGGAGATCATCAGCCGCGCGATCCAGCTCGGCGCGACGGCGCTGATCATCGTCCACAATCACCCGAGCGGAGACCCCACGCCTTCGAGCCAGGACGTGCGGATCACCCAGGACCTTGTCGAGGCCGCCCGCCACATGAAGATAACCGTCCACGACCATGTAATCGTCGGCGCTACCGGGCGAACCAGCCTGCGGTCGATTGGCTTGATCTAAGCTGCCGGCCAGCGCTTTGCTCCAGTTTGGACATTGAATTTCGTTTCCGTTTTCGGCTCTTCGCCTATCTTTTTCGTTATACCGCAATCCAGGCCAGCTGGCCTGAAAGCATAGGCCAGGCAGCGCAATGAACTTTCTTCCGGCAATCCGGAAAAACCTGTCGGATCCCCCGGAGGATTCTTCCGGACTACGCCATATGCTGCGCGCTGTTCGGAACCACCTCGGGATGGAGGTCGGGTTTATTTCTGAGTTTACTGACGGACGCAGGGTGTTCCGGCATGTGGAGACTGCAGACGGGCATGAGTGCATTGAGGTCGGCGCTTCCGACCCGCTCGAAGAGAGCTATTGCCACTGGGTCGCTAAAGGGAAGCTGCCGAAGCTGATCCGCGATCCGGCGGACCATCCGTTCACGGCGAAATTCCCTGCCACGAAGAGCTTTCCCGTGGGCGCGCACATGAGCGTTCCTATTCGGCTCCGGAACGGACAAATCTACGGTACCTTCTGCTGCTTCAGCACGCGCCCCGACCGGTCGCTCACGAAACGCGACCTCGCTGTCATGGAAGCCTTCGCGGACCTTGCTGCCGACCAGATCCAGCGGGCACTGGACAGCGACAAGTCGCGACAGGAGAAGATCGCCCGGATCAGGGCCATCATCGACAGCCATGACCTTGAGATGGTGTTCCAGCCGGCCATCCGTCTCGATGAGCCGGGAATCGAGTTCGTCGAAGCGCTGGCGCGGTTTCGCTCGTCGCCTTACGAGCCACCCGACCGATGGTTCGCCCGCGCTTCCGAGGTGGGGCTCGGTGCCGAGCTCGAAATCCTGGCTTTGAACATGGCGCTCAAAGGGCTTCGGTCTCTCCCGAAGACCGCCGTCGTCAGCATCAACATCTCACCGCCGACCCTGACAAGCGAGGGCTTCCGCGAGGCCATGGCCTCGGCGCCGCTCGACCGGATCATCCTCGAAATCACGGAGCACGAGGCGGTCAAGGTCTATGATCCTGTAATGCGAATTTTGACGCCGCTTCGGGAGGAAGGACTGCGCGTCGCCGTGGACGACGCGGGGGCGGGCCACTCGAGCTTCCGCCATATCCTCCGGATGCAGCCCGAGCTGATCAAGCTCGACATGGCATTGTCGCGCAACATCGACCGCGATCCTTCGCGGCGCGCGTTGGCCGCTGCCCTCGTCTGGTTCGCCCGCGAAACCGGCAGCACGCTCGTTGCCGAAGGAGTCGAGACAGCGCGGGAGCTTCGCACGCTGCGCAATCTCGGGATCAAGGTCGTCCAGGGCCATCTTTTTGCGCGTCCAGCACCGCCCGCCACGGTTCAGCAGGTCGCTGATGAGGAACTGGCTGCGGCCTCCGCCGCCTGAGCCGTGCCGTCCGACCGCGATTTGAAGCATCGCGGCTTCCCTGCTAGCCGCCCCTTCCATGGTTCCCCGCTATTCCCGCCCCGAGATGACGGTCATCTGGTCGCCCGAAAACCGCTATCGCATCTGGTGGCAGATCGAGGTGTTCGCCGCCGAGGCAATGGGCAGGATCGGAATAATCCCGGCTGACGACGCGGCGACGATCCGCAAGGCCTATGACGCTGACGTGCTCGGCGAGATTGACGTGCCGGCGATCGACGCAATCGAAGCGGTGACCAAGCATGACGTGATCGCCTTCCTCACCTGGGCGGGCGAGAAGCTGGGGCCGGAGAAGCGCTGGCTTCACCAGGGGATGACCAGCTCCGACGTGCTCGACACGGCGCTTGCGGTACAGCTCAAGCAGGCGGCCGACATCTTGCTCGCCGACCTCGACGCGCTGCTCGAGGTGCTGAAGCGCCGCGCCTTCGAGCACAAGTTTACGCCCACCATCGGCCGCAGCCACGGTATCCACGCCGAGCCGACGACCTTCGGCCTAAAGCTCGCCCAGGCCTATGCGGAATTCGCGCGCAACCGCGACCGGCTGGCGGCCGCGCGCGACGACGTCGCGACGTGCGCGATCTCGGGCGCGGTCGGCACCTTCGCCAATGTGCCGCCGGAAGTGGAAGAGCATGTCGCGAGGGAACTTGGCCTGAAGCCGGAGCCGGTCTCGACGCAGGTCATCCCGCGCGACCGTCACGCGATGTTCTTCGCAACGCTCGGAGTGATCGCCTCGTCGATCGAGCGGCTGGCGACCGAAATCCGCCATCTGCAGCGCACCGAAGTGCTTGAGGCCGAGGAATATTTCTCGCCGGGGCAGAAGGGCAGCTCGGCCATGCCGCACAAGCGCAACCCGGTGCTGACCGAGAACCTCACCGGCCTCGCGCGGATGGTCCGCGCCTATGTGACGCCTGCGCTGGAGAATGTCGCGCTATGGCACGAGCGGGACATCTCCCACTCCTCCGTCGAGCGGTTCGTCGGCCCCGACGCGACGATCACGCTCGACTTCGCGCTCGCGCGGCTGACGGGCGTGATCGACAAGCTCCTCGTCTATCCCGAACGGATGATGAAGAACCTCGACCGGATGGGCGGCCTCATTCACTCGCAGCGCGTGCTGCTCGCGCTGACGCAGGCCGGCCTCAGCCGCGAGGAGAGCTACGCGCTCGTCCAGCGCAACGCGATGAAGGTCTGGGAGTCCGACGGCGCGCTTTCGCTGCTGGACCTGCTGAAGCAGGACCCGGAGGTCACGTCGCGGCTATCATCCGACCAGCTCGATGAGCTGTTCGACCTCGACTATCACTTGAAACGCGTCGACGCGATCTTCGAACGGGTATTCGGAAAGGCCTAGCCGCCGAACATCTCCCTGACCCGGGTGAAGAAGCCCTTGGCCGCAGGGCATTCGTCGCCGGTCTCGGTGGCGCGGAATTCCTCAAGTAATTTCTTCTGCTTGGCGCTCATCTTCGTCGGTGTTTCGACGAGGATCCGGGCGACAAGGTCGCCGCGGCCGCGCCCGTTGAGGATGCTCATCCCGGCGCCGCGCTGGCGCAGCTGTTCGCCCGATTGCACTCCGGGCGGGATCTTGAGCTCGATCTTGGCGCCATCGAGGCCCGGAAGCGTGATCGACCCGCCCAGGGCGGCGGTCGTGAAGCTCACCGGGCATTCGGCGATCAGCGTCGTGCCTTCACGCGCGTAGACCGGGTGCCGCTTCATGTGGATGAAGATGTAAAGGTCGCCGCTCGGGCCGTTGCGAACGCCAGCCTCACCCTCGCCCGCGACGCGGATCCGCGTACCCTCGTCGACCCCGGGCGGGATTTTCACGGTCAACTTGCGCTTGGTGAGCGCTCTGCCCTCACCCTCGCAGGCGCGGCACGGGTCGGAGACGATTTCGCCGCTTCCGCGGCAGGTGGGGCAGCCGCGCTCCACGACGAAGAAACCCTGCTGCGCCCGGACCTTGCCGAGCCCGCCGCAGGTCGAGCAGGCGCGCGCGCACTGGTCGGCGGCGGTGCAGCCGCGGCCACCGCACTGCTGGCATTTCGCCAGCGAGTCGACCATCACGGTCGCCTGCTTGCCGGCAAAGGCCTCTTCGAGAGTCAGCTCGAGGTCGTAGCGGAGGTCGGCGCCGCGTGCGGGATTGGCGCGCGCGCCGCCGGTGCGGTCCATGAAGTCGCCGAAGATCGACGAGAAGATGTCGGAGAAGCCTTCGAAACCAGCCGCTCCGAAGGGGTCCTGGCCCGACGCTCCGTTCTGGAACGCCGCCTTCCCGAAACGGTCGTATGCGGCGCGCTTCTGTGGATCGCGGAGGCAGTCATACGCCTCATTGATCGCCTTGAAACGCGCCTCGCTTTCCTTGCACCCGTTCTTGCGGTCGGGGTGATGTTCCTTCGCAAGCTTGCGATAGGCTGCCTTGATCGTGTGCAGGTCGGCGCTGCGTGGCACGCCAAGCAGATCGTAATAATCCTGCTCCGCCATCATTCACCCCCGGCACGCCGACCCGATGCCGGCTGTTGCGCCGGCATCGCCATCAGTTCTTCTTCTCTTCGTCGACCTCGGAGAATTCCGCGTCGACGACCTCTTCGGCCTCGCCTGCCGCCGGCTCCTCGCCGCCCGGCTGGGAAGCGCCTGCTTCCGAACCCGCGGCCTCGGTCTCAGCCTGCTGCGCCTTGTACATGGCCTCGCCGAGCTTCATCGCCGACTGCGCGAGCGCATTGGTCTTGGCGGTCATCTGGTCGGCATCGCCGCTTTCGACCGCCTGCTTGGCCTCGGCGATGGCATTCTCGATCTCCGACTTGACCGCCGCATCAACCTTGTCGCCGTGCTCGGAAAGCTGGCGCTCGGTCGAATGGATCAAGCTTTCGGCATTGTTCTTGGCCTCGGCCACAGCGCGGCGCTTCTTGTCTTCCTCCGCGAACTGCTCGGCCTCCTTGACCATCTTTTCGATGTCGTCGTCGTTAAGGCCGCCGGACGCCTGGATGCGGATCTGCTGCTCCTTGCCGGTGCCCTTGTCCTTTGCCGAGACGTTGACGATGCCGTTGGCGTCAATGTCGAACGTGACCTCGATCTGCGGAACGCCGCGCGGTGCCGGCGGGATTCCGACCAGGTCGAACTGGCCGAGCAGCTTGTTGTCCGCCGCCATCTCGCGCTCGCCCTGGAAGACGCGGATGGTGACCGCGCTCTGGTTGTCGTCGGCGGTTGAGAAAACCTGGCTGCGCTTCGTCGGGATGGTCGTGTTGCGGTCGATCATCCGCGTGAAGACGCCGCCGAGTGTCTCGATGCCGAGGCTGAGCGGAGTGACGTCGAGCAACAGAACGTCCTTGACGTCGCCCTGAAGCACGCCAGCCTGGATCGCGGCACCCATGGCGACGACTTCGTCCGGGTTGACGCCAACGTGCGGCTCCTTGCCGAAGAACTCCTTCACGACCTCGCGCACGCGCGGCATGCGGGTCATTCCGCCGACTAGCACGACGTCGGCGATATCCTTGGCGCTGATGCCGGCATCCTTGAGCGCCTTCTTGCAGGGCTCGATCGTGCGGTCGATGAGATCCGCGCAGAGCTTCTCGAGGTCGGCGCGGGTCAGCGTCTCGACCAGGTGGAGCGGGGTCGTGGTCCCGCCTTCCATGCGCGCGGTGATGAAGGGCTGGTTGATCTCGGTCGTCGAGGCGGAGGACAGCTCGATCTTCGCCTTCTCCGCGGCTTCCTTGAGCCGCTGCAGCGCGAGCCGGTCAGTGCGGAGGTCGATGCCCTCCTTCTCCTTGAACTTGTCGGCCAGGTAATTGACGATCTTCGCATCGAAGTCCTCGCCGCCGAGGAAAGTGTCGCCGTTGGTCGACTTCACCTCGAACACGCCGTCGCCGATCTCGAGGATCGAGATGTCGAACGTGCCGCCGCCGAGGTCATAGACGGCGATGGTCTTGCCGTCCTGCTTCTCGAGGCCATAGGCGAGCGCGGCCGCTGTCGGCTCGTTGATGATCCGGAGCACCTCAAGACCAGCGATCTGGCCGGCATCCTTGGTCGCCTGGCGCTGCGCGTCGTTGAAGTAAGCGGGAACGGTGATCACCGCCTGGGTGACCGTCTCGCCGAGATAGGCCTCGGCGGTTTCCTTCATCTTCTGGAGGATGAAGGCGGAAATCTGCGACGGGCTATAGTCCTTGCCGCCGGCCTGGACCCAGGCGTCGCCGTTCGGGCCCTTGACGATCTTGTAGGGAACAAGCTCCGTGTCCTTCTTGGTGATCGGGTCGTCGAACCGCCGTCCGATCAGCCTCTTGACCGCGAAAATCGTGTTGTCGGGGTTGGTCACCGCCTGGCGCTTCGCCGGCTGGCCGATCAGGCGCTCGCCGTCCTTGGTGAAAGCGACGACGGAAGGCGTCGTGCGTGCGCCCTCGCTGTTCTCGATGACCTTGGGCTTGCCACCTTCCATTACGGCAACGCAGCTGTTGGTCGTGCCCAGGTCGATACCGATCACCTTAGCCATATATCCCTCTCATGCCCCTGTCTCCGGCCCTTATCGGAAGCAGCCGGGATGTTGTTTTCGAGAGGGGATATAGGTGGCGTTCAGGTGCCGACAAGGGATGCGGCACCTGCCGTCAGATCATCGCCATCCCGCCGTTGACGTGCAGGGTCTGGCCGGTGACATAGCCCGCTTCGCGGCTTGCAAGGTACACGCAGGCGGCGCCGATGTCTTCGCCGCTTCCCATCTGCCCGGTCGGGATCTTGGCGAGGATGGCCTCGCGTTGCTGGTCGTTGAGCGCGTCGGTCATCGCCGAGGTCATGAACCCCGGAGCGACGCAATTGACGGTGATTCCGCGGCTCGCGAGCTCCTGGGCGACCGCCTTGCTCATTCCGATCAGCGCGGCTTTCGAGGCGACGTAATTGGCCTGGCCCGGGTTTCCGGTCACTCCGACAACCGAGGTGATCGAGATGATCCGCCCGAAGCGGGCCTTCATCATCGGCCTTGCCGCGGCGCGCATCAGCCGGAATGAAGCTTCGAGGTTCACCTTGATGACCTCCTCGAACTCCTCGTCCTTCATCCGCATCAGGAGGTTGTCGCGCGTGATCCCCGCATTGTTGACGAGGATGTCGAGCTTCCCTCCAAGCGCGTCGAGCGCGGCCGGCACCAGGTTATCGACCGCCGCCGCGTCCGACAGGTTCGCTGCGACCGCGACATGATCGCCGCCGAGCTCTGCGCGGAAGCGCTCCAGCTTCTCGACATTGCTTCCCGACACCGCGAGCCGCGCGCCCTGCCCCGCGAGCGCCTTCGCGATCGCGCTTCCGAGCCCTCCGGACGCCCCAGTCACAAGCGCCGTCATTCCCGTGAGGTCGAACATTAGGCGATCTCCTTCGCCAGCGCTTCGACGTCGTCGATCGAAACGACGCTCGTCACCTTCGCGTCCGGCGCGATGCGCTTGACCATCGGGCCGAGCACCTTGCCGCCGATCTCCACGAATTCCTCCACGCCCGCCTCGGCCATGTTGGCGACGCTTTCGCGCCAGCGGACCATTCCGGTCACCTGATCGACGAGCAGCGAGCGGATCGTGTCCGGATCGCTTTCGGCGCGAGCGGTGACGTTCGCGTAGACGGGCACCGCCGGAGCCTCGAGCACCTCGTAGCTCAGCGCGTCACGCATCGCCTCGGCCGCGGGTTGCATCAGCGGGCAGTGGAAGGGCGCGGAGACCGGCAACAGCACCGCGCGCTTGGCGCCCATCTCCTTGGCGATCTCGACAGCGCGGTCGATCGCGCCCTTGTGCCCCGACAGCACAACCTGCGAGGGATCGTTGTCGTTGGCGACGGTGCAAATTTCGCCCTGCGCCGCGGCTTCCGCGATCCGGCGCGCCATCGCCAGGTCGGCGCCGAGCAGCGCGCACATCGCGCCCTGTCCCACCGGCACCGCGGCCTGCATCGCCTGTCCGCGCAGCTTCAGCAGCTTCGCGGTCGTCGAAAGGCTGAATGAGCCAGCCGCGCACAGCGCCGAATATTCGCCGAGGCTGTGCCCGGCGACATAGCCCGCCTCCTTGTCGAGCCGGACCCCGCCTTCCCTCGTCAGCGCCGCGAACACCGCCATCGAATTGGCCATGATCGCGGGCTGCGCGTTCTCGGTCAGCTTGAGCTCCTCGTCCGGCCCTTCCTTCATCAGGCGGAACAGGTGCTGGCCGAGCGCCTCGTCTACTTCGCCGAACACGTCGCGTGCCGCCCGGCTCGCTTCCGCAAGGGCCGCGCCCATGCCGACCGACTGGCTTCCCTGGCCCGGAAAAAGAAATGCGCGCATCATCGCTCCTGATTGTCGAAGACGCGGCGGCGGTTAGGCCGCCGGCTTGCGATTGCCAAGCCCGCCATAGACTGCAAACAGGCCCGCGATGACCCACGAGATCAAGGCACCCCCGCGCCAGATCGGTTTCTGGACCTGTCTCGCACTGGTGGTCGGCAACACGATCGGCACCGGCATCTTCCTGCTTCCGGCTGCGCTCGCTCCATTCGGGTGGAACGCGCTCTACGGCTGGGCGATCACCATCGCCGGCGGACTGTGCCTCGCCTATGTGTTCGCCGCGCTTGCCCGGCTGATGCCGCAAGCCGCCGGGCCGTACGACTATATTGCCGGGGCGTTCGGCCCTCTCGCCGGCTTCTTCGTCATGTGGAGTTACTGGATTTCGCTCTGGGTGACGAACGCCGCAGTCGCGATCGGGGTGGTCAGCTACCTGCAGCCCTTCGCGCCCGATTTCTTCGGACGACCAGCGACGGGTCCGCTGCTTGCCTCGGTCCTCGTCGTCCTCATGACCACCATCGCGCTTCGCGGGGTTCGCGCCGCCGGAAGCGTCCAGATCGCGACGTCGGTTCTCAAGATGCTCCCGCTGTTCGCGGTCATCGTCGCGGTGTTCGCCGTCCTTGGAAGCGCCGACAGCTCGGCCGCGACGACCGCCAACGTCGCTCCGGCGCCCGTGGCGGCCTCGGCCATCGCAGGAGCAGCCGCCCTCGCGCTCTGGGCCATGCTCGGCTTCGAATCGGGCACGGTGCCCGCCGGCCGGGTGATCGACCCCGGCAAAACCATCGCCCGCGCGACCCTGATCGGGACGCTCGTCGTCGGGATCGTCTATCTGCTGGTGACGTTCTCGGTCTTCCTGCTCCTCCCTTCCGATGTGGCCGCGCAATCGACCGCGCCGCTCGCGGACCTCATCAGCCGGATTTGGGGGTCGGGCGCCGGCCAGCTCGTCGCCGCCTTCGCGGCTATCAGCGCACTTGGCGCCCTT
>JBKHXB010000052.1:0-14528 GCA_046566245.1 Alphaproteobacteria bacterium
TGCGACGGGCTGGCCATCGCCATCCACTGCTGGAGGCGCGCATCGAGCTGATCAGCCGGAACGTCCTGTGCGGCCACTGTGCGGGCCATCGTCCAGTCGCCTGACAGGCCGTAGGCGAGCGCCAGGTTCTGCCGGACGCGCGCATCCGCGCCGAGCATGCGTGCGGCCTGGTTGAGGACCGCGACCGCATCGTCGGGATGGCCGGCCAAAGCAACCGCAAGGCCGTAATCCGCAGGATCGAGCGCATCGCGGGCTTCCTCGAGCATCGCTAGCGCCTGGGCGTTCTTGCCCTGCGCGATCTGCACGAGCGCCAGCTTCAGGATGATCGGCGGCTGGGGTGGAAGCAGTGACAGCGAGTCGCGATAGGCGGCTTCCGCGGAAACGAAGCGCCCGGACGCAAAATAGGCGTTGCCCAGAAGCGCTCGGAAGCCTGCGTCGTTGGGCGTGTTCTGCACGGCCCGCTCGGCGAGCTCGACGGCGGTCTGGACGTCGCCGCTGCCAAGCGCAGCCTGCGCGCGTGTCGCCAGGCCGATATTGGCCCGGTCCACTTTCGCCCCGAAAATCGATTCGCGCGTGGCGCCGCCCGCAGCGCAGCCGGTGATCACGGCTGCAAGCGCGAGCATGGATACGGCGTTGCCAAGGCGGTTCGGGCGGGTCATCGTAATTACCTCTTGCGTTTCGCTTTCTCGGCCAGTGCCTCGAGCTCCGGCATACGCGCGAGCAGGTCATCGAGCGCCTGGGTGACGAGCATCTGCGCCGAGCGGCCGTCGACCGCGCAGGCCAGGCGAAGTTTGAGATGGCGATCGGGATCGAGGCGAAGCGTGAAGGCTGCCTTGCCTTTCGAGCCCGGAGCGGCGCGCGGCCGGGCCTGTCGGCGCACCGCAGGCGCCGCGGGGGCCTTGGCGACGGGCGCGGCCCTGGCCACGACGACCGGCTTGGCTGGTTCCTGAACCTCATCGACTGCTTCTGCGTCCGGATCGTAGAGTTCGGCGGTCTCGTCGAGCTCTTCTTCCTCGCCCGAATCGTCCGGCGTGTAGGCCGACAACCTTCCCGCGATCTCTGCCTGCTGACTGCGGGCTGGCGAGGCGACCGGAGTCAGGCCGGCAAGGTTATGCGGATGCGCCGGGATGACTTCGCCGAAAGCGTCATGCTCGCTGTCGCGGGCGCCGGAATCGGCCGGCCTGGGCGGTTCGAAGCCCATGTCGTTCCAGCCGAGGTCCTCGAGCCCGCTGCCCACCTGGCCAAAGCCCTGGGGACGCATTGCGGGCCGAGCCGCGCCCTTGCGCGCAAGCAGTCCGGAAGAGAGGGAAGCGAAAGGCTTGGGTTCGCTTTTCACGCCGGCCCTCCCCTACTGGCCCACGACGCGGCGGCCGAAGCCGCCGACAGGGCGCGGGCTGACCTGGCCAATGCCTGGGGCAGCATTGGGGGCGGCGAACACGGTTCGCCGGAAATTCTTTTCGAGCCGGTCGGAAATGTACTCCCACAGCGCGGTGACTTCGCTGGCGGAACGGCCCTGAGGGTCGATTTCCATGACCGTGCGGCCGTCGATCATTGATGCTGCGAAATCGGTCCGGTGGTGCACCGTGACGGGCGCCACTGTTCCATGCTGCGAGAGCGCCACCGCGGCTTCGTAGGTGATCTTCGCCTTCGGGGTCGCGGCGTTGACGACGAAAATGAGCGGCTTTCCGGCCCGGTCGCAGAGATCGACAGTTGCGCCGACGGCGCGAAGGTCGTGCGGGCTGGGCCGGGTGGGAATGACGATCAGCTCGGCGACCGCGATGACGCTCTGGATTGCCATGGTAATCGCCGGCGGGGTGTCGACGACGGCAAGGCGGAAGCCCTGTTGCCGAAGCACCTCCAGATCCGAAGCGAGACGAGCGACGGTGGTCTGGGCAAAGGCTGGCATTTCGGCTTCGCGCTCGTTCCACCAGTCCGCGAGGCTTCCCTGCGGGTCGATATCGATCAGGCAGACGGGTCCGGCGCCCGCCAGCTGAGCCTGCACCGCCAGATGTCCGGACAAGGTCGTCTTGCCTGATCCGCCCTTCTGCGATGCCAATGCGAGAACGCGCATGCTTATCCCCTGCCCCGTTTGCGATCGATCGGAGCCCGAGTTGGCACCCAAGGCTCTAAAATCTGGTTAATTCGGCCAAGACCCTGTTGCCGCGGCGGCAAAGCGGGGTAGATTTCCGCGAGAGAGCCCCGGGGGAACATGAAACGCTGGCCGGTCCGATTGTTGGCGCTCTTAGGGGTGTGTGCTCTCGCCGCGTCTCCAGCGCTTGCCCAAAGAACGGTCCGCGACGGGATCGAGGCCTGGCAGCGCGCGGATTATGCCGCCGCGGTCGCGATTTGGCGCCCGCTTGCGGAAAAAGGCGATGCCGACGCCGCGTTCAACCTTGGCCAGGCCTATCGCCTTGGCCGCGGCGTCGGAATCGACTTGGCGGTCTCGCAGAAATGGCTGCTGCAGGCCGCGAACACCGGCCACCTCGACGCACAGACCACGCTCGGACTGCTGCTGTTCGACAGCGGCAGCCGCGATGTAGCGCTCCAGTGGCTCAAGCGTGCCGCCGAGCGCGGCGAGCCCAGGGCCATGCTGGTGTACGGAACGGCTTTGTTTAACGGCGACGGCGTGCCTCGCGACCAGGTGCTCGCCTACGCCTATGTCAGCCGCTCGGCGGCGCAGGGACTGGAGCCCGCTAGGAACACGCTCTTGGATATGGACAATATCTTGCCGCTCGAAGTTCGAAAGAAGGGCGTCGCCTTGGCCCTCTCCCAGGTGAAGGGAAAGCCTGCCAGGCAAACCGCGCCGCCGCCGAAGGCTGCCAGGAAGCCGCCTGCGGTCGCCGCTCAAAAGCCGGCGCCGAAACCGGCTCCCAAGGGTCCGGCGCCCGCCGTTGCTTCAACAAGCGGAAAATGGCGGATCCAGCTCGGGGCATTTTCAAAGCGCGCGGCCGCCGAAGCGCTCTACCGCAAGCTGTCGGCCTCCGCGCCGGTGGCGGGGCACCCGGCCAACTACGTACAAGCAGGAGCGGTCACGAGGCTGCAGGTCGGAGGCTTTCCTTCGCGATCCGCCGCCGCTGCTGCCTGTGCGGCGCTGTCCGCCAAGGGCCAGGCCTGTTTCCCGGTCGAGGGCAAACAGCCTTAGCGCTTTACCCACTCTTTCTTGCGGATGCCCTGCGCCCAAAGCAAGGCGTCGAGCCCGTGGTGCTCGAGCTTCGCGTCGGCAACCTCGATCAGCGCGGGCTTTGCACGATAGGCTATCCCGAGCCCCGCTTCCTCGATCATCAGTTTGTCATTGGCGCCGTCGCCGATCGCGAGCACGTCCTGTTTCCGAAGCCCAAGCTCCTCGCGCGCCTCGATTAGCGCCTCGAGCTTGACCATGCTGTCAACGATCGGGTCCTCGACCTTGCCGCTGATCTGACCGCCATCGAACAGCAGGCGATTGGCGCGCACCCGGTCGAAGCCGATCATCTTCGCCACCGGCTCGGCGAAGGAGAGGAACCCGCCCGAAACGAGCAAAGCGCGGGCGCCTCCGACGCGCATTGTCCGGACCAAAGTCGCGGCGCCGGGATTGGGGACGACCCGCTCGGCAAGGCAGCGGGCGATCGCGTCCTCCTCCAGGCCGCTAAGCAGCGCCACTCGCTCCCGGAGCGCTGCCTTGAAGTCGAGCTTTCCCTGCATCGCCCGCTCGGTGATGTCGGCGACTTCGCGCTTCAGGCCCGCGAAATCCGCCAGCTCGTCGATGCATTCCTGGCCGATGATCGTCGAATCCATATCGGCGACCAGCAGCTTCCGAAAACGCGGCTCCTCTTCTTGGACGATCACGTCCACCCTCGGCAGCGACTCCAGGGCCCAGCGGATTGCTGCGAGTTCGGCTTTCACCGACAGGTCCGCCGCATCCCCTTCGTCGATCCAGGAAAGGAAACGCGCCGCGGGATCGAGCTCTCGCAGCGCTCCGAGCGCCCGGTCCACGATCCTGTCATCCAGCCGTCCCGCTGCTATCAACGTCGCAATGGCCATCGGCGTCACCAAACCTCCTGTCGCCTTAATTGCGGGAGCCACGGCAAGCGGCAAGTCGGCACTTGCGCTTGCCCTTGCCGAACGCACGGGCGGAGTGATCGTCAACGCCGACAGCGCCCAGCTCTACCGCGACCTTCCGGTCATGAGCGCGGCTCCCGGCACAGCCGATCTGAGCCGAGCCGAGCACCGGCTCTACGGCGTGCGCGATGGCGCCGAGCCCTGCTCCGCGGCGGAATGGGCCGAGATGGCGCGGGTCGAGATCGCCGACGTTCACGGTTCCGGCCGGCTCCCGATCCTGGTCGGCGGGACAGGCCTGTACCTGCGCACCCTTCTCTACGGAATCGCGCCGGTTCCGGAGATCGATTCGCGGATTCGGGGAACGGTCCGCGAGGCAAGCGTCGAGGAAAACCGTGCAAGGCTGGAAAGGGCCGACCCGGGAGCAGCCGCAAAGCTCAAGCCGACCGATCGCACCCGAATCGCGCGCGCCCTGGAAGTCGTGCTTTCCACTGGCCGGACCTTGGCGCAATGGCAGGAGGAGCGTGAAGGCGGGATCGGCGAGCAAATCGCGCTGCGCCCGCTCATTCTCCTCCCGCCCCGGCCCTGGCTTTACGAGCGCTGCGATGTTCGTTTCGAGGCGATGATGGCGCGGGGCGCGGTCGAGGAGGTCCGCGCGCTGCTGGCGCGCGGCCTCGATCCCTCATTGCCGGTAATGCGTGCGATCGGCGTTCGCGAGATCGCGGCAATGCTGGCCGGAGACATCAGCAGGGACGAAGCGATCGAGCGCGGAAAGCAGGCGACGCGCAACTATGCGAAGCGCCAATATACCTGGTTCGCGCACCAGCCGCCGCCCAAATGGCCACGCTTCACGGAGCCGCTCGACGAAACGGGCATGCTCCAGGCGCTGGCCCAACTCGAAGCAAGCGCGTAGTCGAGAGCCATGAAGCTGTTTCGCAACGACGACATCGACCCCTCCCCGCTCAAGGGCAAGAGAGTCGCGATCCTCGGTTTCGGCAACCAGGGCCGGCCCCAATCGCTGAACCTCAAGGACAGCGGTATCGACGTGGTCGTGGGCCTTCGGGAACGGTCGCTCAACCGGGCGATAGCGCAGGAGCTCGGCCTTCGGGTCGCAGATGTCGCCGAAGCCGCGGCATCAGCCGATATCGTCATGATGCTGTCGCCTGACGAAGTGCTCGGCGACCTTTACCGTCAGATCGAGCCGGAGATTCGCTCCGGAGCGGCGCTCGGCTTTAGCCATGGGCTGGCCGTGCATTTCGGCCTCATCGAGGCGCGGCCCGACCTCGACGTCTTCCTCGTCGCGCCCAAGGGCCCGGGGACGGCGCTGCGCTCGCTCTACCAGGCAGGCAAGGGGATGATCGGCCTGTTCGCGGTCGCCCAGGATGCCAGCGGCAAGGCAAAGGACATCGCCCTCGCCTATGGCCGCGCCATCGGGTGTGGGCGGGCGGGCCTGATCGCCTCGACCTTCGAGGAGGAAGCGGTTGCCGACCTGTTCAACGAGAATGCCGTCGTCTGGGGCGGCGTGCCCGAGCTCTTGCGCGCCGGCTTCGAAACCTTGGTGGAGGCGGGAATCAGCCCGGAGGTCGCCTATCTGGAATGCGTCGGGGAGTTGAAGCTCATCGCCGACCTCATTGACGCGCGCGGGATCGCGGGGATGCGCGAGGCGATATCCAACACGGCCGAGCTCGGCGCGGTGCTTGGCGGTCCCGCGGTCATCGGCCCGGAAACGCGTGAACGGATGCGTAACGTGCTTCGCTCCGTTCAGTCCGGGGCATTCGCAAGGGCGCTGATCGAGGATGCCGCCAACGGCTATCTGAAGCTGAAAAAGGCGCGCGAGGACGCACGCTCCGAACCGATCGAGAAAGTCTACGAAAAACTCAGGGACGTCGGATCGCGCTAACCGATCTCGTCGGGAGCAGGGCTTGCGCGCTCGCCGACGGACGCACGTTCAAGGTACAGCCGCTGAAGCTGCCGGTGCGCCTTCGCCGCTTCCGCGTCGGCCGCGGACTCCGCAAGCGCGAGCTCCTCGGCGGCGCGCTGCGCATAATAGGCTCGGCCCTTGCTGGCGTCGCTGTCGTCCATCGCTCAACTCCTGCCTCAGGCACGTAACACAAATTGGCATGCAGGTCGCCCGCTCCGCCGCGCCCTGCCGTCCGGTCACCGTAAACATCAGAGAGGTAAATGCGGATGGCGAAAGAGTGCAAGTCCGAGAAACAGGCCGCCAAGCGCCAGAGCGATCGACGCGACGACATACGCCACTGCCGCGAGCGGCTCATTCCGTTCGATCAGCAGTGCGGTGTCCAACGAGAAAGCGGAGAAAGTGGTGAAGCCGCCGAGCAGGCCTGTCGTCAGGAACAACCGTAGATGCTGGCTGCTCCCGGTGCGAAGCGCGAACCAGCCGGCGAGAACGCCGATCAGGAACGACCCGATCACGTTGACGATCATCGTCCCGAGCGGGAATCCGTAGCCGAACATGCGCACCGCGGCGAGATTGACCGCATGGCGAAGCGCGCCGCCGACTCCGGCACCCATGAAAACAATCAGATACGCCATCTTCTTCCTATCGAATGGTAAGAGAAAACGATCGGCCTATTTGCGGCCGAACAGCTTCTCGATGTCGGAATGGGCCAGCTTCACCCAGGTCGGGCGGCCATGATTGCACTGGCCGGACCGCGGAGTGACTTCCATCTCGCGCAGAAGCGCGTTCATTTCCGCGACGGACAGCGCCCGCCCAGCCCTGACCGATCCATGGCAGGCGATGGTCGCCTCGACATGGTCGAGCCGCTCCTGGAGCGAGAGGGCCGAGCCCAGTTCGGCAATCTCGGCCGCGAGGTCGGCGAGAAGCCGGTGGATGTCGGGGGACCTTAGCGCCGCCGGAACCGAGCGGACGAGGATGGAGGTCGGTCCGAAGCGCTCGATCTCCAGCCCGAGACCGGCGAGATCGGCGGCCGCGCTCTCCAACCGGTCGCAATCGGGCTCATCGAGTTCCACCACTTCGGGAATCAGCAGATTCTGCCTCGGCACGGCGCCGCCACTGCGCGCCGCACGAAGCTTCTCGAGGACGAGCCGTTCGTGCGCCGCATGCTGGTCGACAATCACCAGCCCGTCCTCGGCTTCGGCGACGATATAGGTGTTCGCCACCTGCCCGCGCGCCACGCCAAGCGGATAGGACTGCACCGGCTCGACTGCCGGCTCCGCGCGGGCCGCGGGCTCGACCCGGATCCCGGTGAACAGTGCCCTTTCCTCCCGGACGCCAGCGATCTCCCCCTCCCTCGCGAGGGAGGGGGTCGGGGAGTGGGCCCACCCCTCATTCCCCTCCCGGGCGCGGGAGGGGAGGCTGTCGCTTGTGAGCCAATTGACCGGCGAGGCTGCCTGCTCACGCGCCGCGCTCCGGTGCGCCTCTGCCTCAAGCGCGGACCGTATGCCGCCGACGATGAGCCCGCGCACGGCAGCCGGGTCGCGGAATCGCACCTCGGTCTTCGCCGGGTGGACGTTCACGTCCACTTCGGAAAGCGGAACGCTGAGGAATAGCGCCGCGATCGGGTGGCGATCCCTGGCGAGCATGTCGCGGTAGGCGGCGCGAAGCGCGCCGACGAGCAGCCTGTCCTTCACCGGCCGGGAATTGACGAACAGGAACTGCTGGTCGCCCGCCCCGCGGTTGAAGGTGGGCAGGCTGACAACCCCGCTCAGGCCCAGGCCGTCGCGAACGCAGTCGATCCCGACCCCATGGCGCTCAAGCTCCGCGGCCAGGAGCGCAGCCACCCGGGACGGAGGGTCCGACGGCTGGAGGGACAAAATCCGGCGGCCGTCGTGCTCGAGCGTGAAGGCGACGTCGCTTCTCGCCATTGCGAGGCGCTTCACCGAGTCGAGGCACGCAGCATATTCGGCGCGCGGCGAGCGAAGGAACTTGCGGCGCGCAGGGACTTTCCCGAACAGGTCCTCAACGCGAACGCGCGTGCCGGGCGGAATAGCCGCCGGCCCCTCCCCTTCGACCTTCCCGTGATCGACCGTGATCCGCCAGCCTTCGCCGTCACGAGTCCTGCTTTCGAGCGTCAGCCGGGACACGCTCGCGATCGAGGGGAGCGCCTCGCCCCGGAATCCGAAGCTCCTCACCTCCTCGATGCGGTCGCCCGGCAGCTTGGACGTCGCGTGCCGCTCCAGCGCCAGTCGCATGTCTTCCGGGCCCATTCCGAAGCCATCGTCACTGACCTCGATCAACCCCACGCCGCCGCCGGAGAGCCGGATGGCGACATTTGCGGCCCCGGCGTCGAGGGCGTTCTCGACCAGCTCCTTGAGCGCGCTCGCCGGCCTTTCGACGACCTCGCCTGCCGCAATTCTGTCCACGAGCTCGGACGGCAGTCTTCTTATTGACATGTTAAGGGTCCTAGCCCAATCCGAGGCATCCCGCGAAGCGCTGATTTCCGCGAAGAAAATTCAGTTTGCGTTCAATGGGTAGCGTTTAATTTCCAATTGCGTGTGGCCGGGGGGACTTTCGGCTGCCGAAGACGAGGGTGAGACAAGGCGAGCATGTTCTGGACGCGCTGGTTCAAATGGATGTCGCACGACATGGCGATCGACCTCGGCACCGCCAACACCCTGGTCTATGTCCGCGGCCGCGGGATCGTCCTTAACGAGCCGTCGGTCGTCGCGATCGAAACCATCAACGGCGTCAAGCGCGTGAAGGCGGTCGGCGACGACGCCAAGCTGATGATGGGCAAGACGCCCGACCAGATCGAGGCCATCCGCCCGCTTCGCGACGGAGTCATCGCCGACATCGACGTTGCCGAGCAGATGATCAAGCATTTCATCCACAAGGTGCACGGCGGCAAGATGCGCGCATGGCGCTTCCCGGAAATCGTCATTTGCGTCCCGTCTGGATCGACGAGCGTGGAGCGGCGCGCGATCCGCGACGCGGCCTCGAATGCGGGCGCGAGCGCGGTCTACCTGATCGAAGAGCCGATGGCCGCAGCGATCGGCGCCGACATGCCGGTCACCGAACCGATCGGATCGATGGTCGTCGACATCGGTGGCGGGACGACCGAGGTCGCGGTCCTGTCGCTGCGCGGGCTCGCCTATACGACCTCCGTTCGTGTCGGCGGCGACAAGATGGACGAAGCGATCAGCTCCTATGTCCGTCGCAACCACAACCTCTTGATCGGCGAGGCGACGGCCGAAAGGATCAAGAAGGAAGTCGGAATCGCCAAGCCTCCGACGGACGGAATCGGCAAGACCGTCCACATCAAGGGCCGCGACCTGGTCAACGGCGTGCCGAAGGAAATCTCGATCAATCAGGGCCAGATCGCCGAGGCGCTGTCCGAACCGGTCGGAACGATCGTCGAAGGCGTCCGGATCGCGCTCGAGAACACGGCTCCCGAGCTCGCGGCCGACATCTGCGACCAGGGCATCGTGCTTACGGGCGGCGGCGCCCTTCTTCAGGGACTTGACGAAGTGCTTCGCGACGAGACCGGCCTCCCGGTCACGGTCGCCGAGGATCCGCTGACTTGCGTTGCCCTCGGCACCGGCCGCGCGCTCGAGGAAGAGCAGTTCCGCGGCGTTCTCCAGACGGCCTGAGAGAAGGCTGAGCGGTGGCGACGCCGCGCCCCGGCTGGTCGAGACGCGCTCAATACGGGCTGTTTTTCAGCTTCATCGCCGCGATCGCGGGGCTCGTTATCGGGCTGATCCTGCTCGGCATTTCCATTGCCGCGCCCAAAACATTCAAAGAATTGCGGAGCCTCGCGCTCGACGTCACGGCGCCGCTCACGATCCCGCTTCACGAGGTCAATGCGACTTTCCAGGGCATTGCCTCGGGGGCAGGCAATTACTGGGACGCGGCGCACCAGAACAGCCGGCTGAAGGCACAGAACAAGGCAATGCGCGAGCAGCTGATCGTCGCCCGCGCCGTGCAGCGCGAGAACCGGCAGCTCAAGGCGGTCCTGAAGCTTCGCGAGCGGACCCCTGAGACCGTTGCCGTTGGCAGGCTGGTCGGATCTTCCTACCAGAGCCCGCGCCGCTTCGCCGTGCTGTCGGCCGGGACCGGCGATGGCGTGCGAGTAGGGATGCCGGTTCGGACCGCCGAGGGGCTGGTCGGCCGGGTGATTGACGCCGGCACTTTCTCGTCTCGCGTTCTGCTTGTCTCCGACCGGGCGAGCATCGTCCCCGCGCGTCTGCTTCGGACTGGCCAGGCGATCATAGCGCAGGGGCGCGGCGACGGAACCGTCGAACTCAAGCCGATCGAGGTCGGGCGAAACCCGTTCAGGCGCGGTGACGTGATCATTACCTCGGGGACGGGCGGACTTTATCCGCCGATGGTGCCGCTGGCGCGGGTGCTTCGCCTCGAAGGCGACAATGCGATCGCGATGCCGCTCGCGGACCCCGGGAAATCGGCGATCGCGCTTGTCCAGAAGCCTTATGAGCCGGAGGCCATGTCCAACCTTCCGGTTGCAGGGAAGGACATGCCCTGATGGTTCGCTCGGCACTCGCTTCCAACCGGCGGATCGGCCAGGGACCGGTCAGCGGCGCGGCTTATGTGCCCGCCGCTTCCGTCGTCGCCGCGAGCTTCCTGTCGACCCTTCCCATAGTCTCGCTAAGCGGCTGGTTCCCCGATTTCGGTTTCCTCGTGCTGATCGCTTGGAGGCTGCTTCGGGCGGACGCCTGGCCGAGCTGGTGGGCGGCGCCGCTGGGCTTCGTCAACGACCTCGTAACCGGCTACCCGCTCGGCTTTTCGGTCAGTCTGTGGACGGCGGCGATGCTCCTCATGGACGTGCTCGACCGGCGCACGGCTTGGCGCGATTACTGGATCGAGTGGGCATTGGCCTCGCTTCTCATCCTCGCGGGCGAAGCTCTGCAGTGGCAGGTCGCCGCCTTGATGGGCGCACTTGTTCCGTTTTCAGCAATGATCCCTTCCATAATCATCTCCATCGCGGCATTTCCGGTTGCCGCGTGGGTCGTCAGCCGGCTCGACCGGTGGAGGTTGGGACAGCAGGGGTGAAGCACCAGCGGTTCACGTCTGTCCATCAGTCGCTTACGTTTTCGCGGCGGATGATGCTGGTGGGCGGTGCCCAGGCTGCGATCGGCGGGCTGCTTGTCGGGCGGCTCGGCTATCTGGCCGTCAGCCAGAATGAAAAATACCAGCTGCTGTCGGAAGAGAACCGGGTGCAGCTGATCGTCGTCCCGCCCCGGCGCGGATGGCTCGTCGACCGACACGGCAAGCCGATTGCGATCAACCGCAGCGACTTCCGGGTCGACATCATTCCGCAACAGCTCGAAAACCCTGAAGCCACACTGAAGGAGCTTGCAAAGCTGCTCCAGCTCGACCGCGACGACCTCGACCGGATCCTCGCTGACCTCAAGGAAAGCAAGGGCTTCAAACCGGTCGAGGTCGCCTCGAGCGTTCCTTACGACCAGTACGCGGCCGTGACCGTCCGGCTACCGGAGCTTCCCGGCGTGCAGCCGACGCGCGGCTTTTCCCGCTTCTACCCAGACGGCCCCGCGGTCGCGCACCTCGTCGGCTATGTCGGGACCGTTTCCGAGAAGGAATATGAAGCGGAAAAGAACCCGCTGCTCATCACCCCGGGCTTCAAGATCGGCAAGGCGGGGCTTGAGAAGACGCTGGAACCCTATCTGCGCGGGATCCCGGGCGGCCAGAGGGTCGAGGTGACCGCGCGCGGCCGCCTCGTGAAGGAGCTCGATCCCAAGCCCGACCGCAGCGGCCGGACCGTCCAGCTGGGCATCGATGCCGACGTCCAGACCTTCGCAGCGCGGCGCATGGGCGACGAGTCCGGTTCGCTAGTCCTGATGGACTGCCACACCGGCGACATGCTCGCCTTCGTTTCCATGCCCGCATTCGACCCCAACAGCTTCTCGCAGGGGATCGGCCGGACCGAATGGCGGATGCTGTCCGAGGATGATCACCTGCCGCTGCTCAACAAGGTGACCCAAGGGCTCTACCCGCCCGGATCGACGATCAAGCCGATGAATGCGCTCGCCCTGCTCCAGCACGGCGTGGACCCGAAGGAACGCGTGTTCTGCCCGGGCGGCTACCGGCTCGGCAACCGCTTCTTCCGGTGCCTTGGCCGCCACGGCTCGGTCGACATGCGACGCGCGATCGCCAAGAGCTGCAACACCTATTTCTACGCGATGGGGCACCGCGTCGGTTACGACCGGATCGCGCCGATGGCGAAGCGCCTCGGCCTCGGGCAGAAGTTCGACCTGCCGCTGGTCACGCAGAATTACGGGACCGTGCCCGACAGCGCGTGGAAGGCCCGCAAATATGCGCAGAACCGCCGACTCGTGGAGCGGCCGGACTGGACCGCCTCCGATACTTTGAACGCCTCCATCGGCCAGGGCTTCCTGCTTCTCAATCCGCTTCAGCTTGGCGTCATGGCGGCGCGGATCGCCTCGGGCCGCAACGTCCAGCCGAAGCTGATCGGTGTCCACCGCCAGCCGGAGCCCCTCCTCGGGCTTCCCGACGAGCATCTGGAGGTCGTCCGCGGCGCGATGTGGGAAGTCGTGAACGGCGACGGCACCGCGGGCGCCAGCAGGCTTCCACTCGAAGGGATTGCGATGAGCGGCAAGACCGGCACGGCGCAGGTTCGCCGCATCGCTGGCGGCCAGCGCGGCCAGGGCGGCGACTGGAAGTACCGCGACCATGGGCTGTTCGTCTTCTTCGGGCCGTCCCACGATCCTCGCTACGCCGGCGCCGTGGTGATTGAACATGGCATGGGCGGGGCGCGGGCCGCCGCTCCGGTCGCGAAGGACGTGCTCACCTTCCTGTTCGACCGCGACCTGGCGATGAAGAACCTGACCACGCTCGAGGAGCAATGGGGCGGCACCCTTGCCGAGCGCAATGCGCGCCGCGCCGCCGCTTTCAAGGCCGCCGCCAAGGCGAACTCGGCATGATCTCCTCGGCAATCATTCCCCAGCCGCTCGCGAGGCTGCCTTGGCGGCTGCTGTTCCTCGTCATTGGCATCGGCGGGATCGGGGTGATCACCCTTTACTCGGCTGCGGGGGGCTCGATGACCCCCTGGGCGCTCAAGCAGTCGGTGGTGTTCCTCGTCTTCCTCAGCGTCGCGGTCGCAATGTCCTGGATCAGCGAATCCACGATCAAGGCGGCCTCCTTTCCGCTGTACGCGGTCGTCCTTGTGATGCTGGTCGCGGTCGAAATGCTGGGTTTCGTTGGCAAGGGCGCGCAGCGATGGCTCGATGTGGGGCCGATCCGTCTTCAGCCCAGCGAGTTCATGAAACCGGTCATCGTGCTCGTCCTTGCCCGGTTTTACGAGCTGCTTCCGCCCGGCGACATTCGCCGATGGCGCGCGATCTGGCCGGCCGCGCTCCTTCTCGGCTTCCCGTTCCTCCTGATTCTCGTCCAGCCGGACCTGGGGACGGCCCTGATGGTCCTCTTCATCGGGGTTACCGTGATGTTCGTCGCTGGCCTGCCGTGGTGGCTGTTCGCAGGCGCTGCGGCGGCGGTGGCGGTCGCAGCACCCGTCGCCTACTCGATGATGCACGAATATCAGCGCAAGCGGGTGCTGACCTTCCTCGACCCGGAAAGCGACCCGCTGGGGTCCGGCTATCACATCACCCAGTCGAAGATCGCGATCGGCTCGGGCGGCCTGTTCGGCAAGGGATATCTGCAGGGCAGCCAGAGCCACCTCGACTACCTTCCCGAGGGACACACGGACTTCGTCTTCTCGACCATGGTCGAGGAATGGGGGTTCGTGGGCGGCGTCCTCCTCATCCTCGCCTTCGCGATGGTCATTCGCTGGGGAATGAGGGTGAGCCTTCGCGCAGGCAGCCGTTTCTCGCAGCTTGCCGCGGCCGGGCTGTCCGCGACCATTTTCTTCTACGTCGCCATCAACCTGATGATGGTGATGGGCCTAGCGCCGGTCGTCGGAGTTCCCCTCCCGCTCGTCAGCCACGGGGGCTCGGCGGTGATGACGGTCATGCTGTGTCTGGGTTTGCTCATGGCGCTGGAGCGTCAGCAACGGACGGTTTCGCGGCTGGTCTGAGCCTGCGACGCCGGGCTTGAACGGCGGGCGGTTGCGCCCCATCTGGCACCGTGCTACCGGCGCGCCGCGCTTCGAGCGAGGGGCGCCTTTCACCTTCCGGCGTGGACGCATAGCTCAGTTGGTAGAGCAGCTGACTCTTAATCAGCGGGTCCTAGGTTCGAGCCCTAGTGCGTCCACCAATTTCTTTTCAGATACTTACGCTAGTTACTTACCACCAGCTGGAGCCTCGGGCGGCCCCCGCTGTGACCATTTTTGTGACTCGGCTTTTCGCTGATTTCCGCCACTTCTTCGACTGTGACCGGAAAAATCAGCTTTTGCGCAAAAGGCTCGAGGTGTTTGACCGACATGTGCGCATAACGCCGCACCATCGTCTCCGACTTCCAGCCCCCCAGCTCCTGAAGCACCCAGGTGGGCACGTCATTCTGCCGGAGCCACGTCGCCCAGGTGTGCCGAAGGTCGTGCCAGCGGAAATCCCTGATCCCGCACGCC
>JBKHXB010000053.1:0-14239 GCA_046566245.1 Alphaproteobacteria bacterium
CGCGCTCGCCGCTGCTTCGGCCGAGCTTGGGCTGCCGGAGGACAAGGCGCGGCGCCTGGCGCTGGCGATGGTCGAAGGCGCCGCCTCACTTGCGGCCTCCTCAGGGCACAATCCCGGCGAGCTGGCGCGCCGCGTCGCCAGCCCGAAGGGAACGACCGAGGCGGGGCTTGGCGTGCTGGACCGCGAGGGGGCTTTCCAGCAGCTCATCGGGGCGACGATCGAGGCGGCGCGTCGGCGCGGGGCCGAGCTGGCCGCCGAGGCGCGGGGCGAAACCTTTGCCTGAGCGCCACCTTGCCCATAGAGGGCCGCTCCCCTAGGCCGTTTCGCATCAGCAACAGGACGGAATATGTCGGAGGCGCAGCCTTATCACGACCGCGATGGATGGATCTGGATCGACGGAAAGCTCGTGCCCTGGCGCGACGCGAACATCCACGTCCTGACCCACGCGCTGCATTACGCCTCTTCAGTTTTCGAAGGCCAGCGCGCCTACAACGGCCAGATATTCAAGCTCGACGAGCACAGCGCTCGGCTGAGGAAAAGTGCGAGCCTGCTTGGCTTCGAGCTTCCCTGGTCGGTCGAGGAAATCGGCGCCGCCAGCAAGGAAGTTCTCAAGGCCAATAGCCTGGTCGACGCCTATATGCGCCCGGTCGCCTGGCTCGGGTCCGAGCGCATGGGCGTTTCACCCAAGGGCGCGAAGCCGCACATGGCGATCGCGGCCTGGGAGTGGGGGAAATACTTTCACCCCGACAAGGCGAAGGACGGGATCCGGCTGACCATCGCCCCGTGGCGCAGGCCCGCGCCCTACACGGCGCCGGTCCATTCGAAAGCGGCCGGCCTCTACATGATCGCGATGCTGTCGAAAAAGCATGCGGAAGAAAACGGATTCGACGACGCTTTGATGTTCGACTGGCGGGGCCAAGTGGCCGAAGCCACGGGCGCCAACGTTTTCTTCGCTCGAGAGGGGCGGCTGTTCACCCCGACCCCTGACTGCTTCCTCGACGGGATCACGAGGCGGACGGTGATGGACCTTGCCCGCAGGCGGGGGATCGAGGTTATCGAGCGCGCGATCTGGCCGGAGGAGCTCGAGAGCTTCGAGCAGATGTTCCTGACCGGAAGCGCGGCGGAAGTGACGCCGGTAGGCTCGGTGGGCCCGTGGCGTTTCGAGGTCGGCGACATGACCCGCCAGCTCGCGCAGGACTACGACGACCTGGTCCACGGCCGGATTCCGAACGCCTGACCCCTTTCAACTCCGCCCGGCAGGGCTATATGCGCGCGGGCGCTGCTGGGGCGTCGCCAAGTGGTAAGGCACCGGTTTTTGGTACCGGCATTCGCAGGTTCGAATCCTGCCGCCCCAGCCAGTCCTGGCCGACGCATCCGATTCGGGGCGAAAATTAAGTGTTGGTAGACGCCTAGCAACCCAACGAAGCGGCATGTTGGCCGCCAGGCGCGTTAGCGGATTCAAGCCGAGGGACGAGCGCATGAGCGTTGTCCTTCCGGCGCGCGTGTTCACCGGCCGCGGCTGGGACGATGCCTGCATCCTGAACCTCTCGTCGCGCGGCCTGATGGTCTATTCCCTCGCTCCTGCGCAGCCCGGCAGCTACGTGGAGCTGCGTCGCGGCGGGCAGGAGATTACCGCCCGCGTCGTGTGGCGCAGTGATAAACGCATGGGGCTGGTCACCCGCGACCGAATCCCCGTCGCGCAGGTAATCAGCGGCGAGGAACTCCCTTCCATCCAGGTCGCCGCGGAAACGATCGGGCTGGAGCGGCGAAAAGTGGCCCGGGACGCCGATCGCAACCGCTTTCGGGGGCGAATGGCGGAATTCGTGGGCATCGCCTTCTTCGGAGCAGCCCTCGCAGTCCTCGCCTATAACGCCGTAATGGAGACGCTCGGCCGGTCGCTCGCCGAGGTAACGCTGGCGTTCGGAGGCGGCTGAACCGAGCCTACGCTTGATGATGCCGCGCCCCGCGGTCATGACAGGCCGCGATGGCGGGGCCGCTCAAGGGACTGACGATCGTCGAGATGGCCGGAATCGGACCGGCTCCCTTCGCCGCGATGATGCTGGCCGACCATGGCGCGGAGGTGATCCGGGTCGAACGCGAAGGATTGATCGGAATCCCCGGCGATCCGCTGCTGCGTTCCCGGCGCAGCATTGCGCTCGACTTGAAGGCGGAGGCGGCGCGAGGCATCGTCCGCAAGCTCGCCGCGCGCGCTGACGGGCTTATCGAGGGCTATCGGCCCGGAGTCATGGAACGGCTTGGGCTGGGGCCGGACAAGTTGCTCGGCGACAATCCGAAGCTCGTTTACGGTCGCGTGACCGGCTGGGGCCAGGAAGGACCGCTCGCCGCAGCGGCCGGCCACGACATCGATTATCTCGCGATTTCCGGGCTACTTCATGGGATCGGGCCGAGGGAACGGCCTGTGGTCCCGATAAATTATCTGGCCGACTTCGCAGGCGGCGGAATGCTTCTTGCCTTCGCCATGGTCTCCGCCCTGCTTGCCGTCCGCGGCGGCGGGGAAGGGCAGGTCGTCGATTGCGCGATGAGCGACGGCGCGGCCCTGATCGGCGCGCTCACCTATGGAATGCGCGCTGCGGGCTTATGCAATGACGAGCGGGAATCGAACCTGCTGGACGGCGGAGCGGCTTTTTACGGCATCTACGAGTGCAGCGACGGGCGCTTTCTCGCCGTGGGCGCGCTCGAGCCGCAATTCCGCGAGGCATTGTTCAACGGCCTCGGGCTGGCTGCCGACGCCGGCCGTGAGGAAGTGGCGGGCGCGATCGCGACCCGGAGCCGCGACGAATGGGTCGCGCATTTTGCCGGCCTCGATGCCTGCGTCGCGCCGGTCCTGAGCCTGGGCGAGGCGCCCGAGCATCTGCACAACAAGGCGCGCGGCACTTTCGTCCGAACTGGCGGCGTCGTTCAGCCAGGCCCGGCTCCGCGCTGGTCCGCGACTCCTGTCGACGAACCGATGCCGCCGCGCCCGCCAGGCGCCGACGGAGCAGATATTCTTGGCGATCTCGGCTATTCGGCCGCCGAAATTGCCAGCCTACGCCGCGAAGGAGCGCTTTTTTGAATCCCCTGTACGAGCAAATGCGAACAAGCGTGTTCGAGCGAATGTCGGCGCTCGCAGTGAAGCACGGCGCGGTGAACCTCGGTCAGGGCTTTCCCGATTTCGGCTGGCCGGAGGAGATTCTGCAAGCAGCGGCGACGGCCTTGACGGAAGGGTCCAACCAATATGCACCCTCGCGCGGCCTGCCGCAGCTGCGCCAGGCGATCGCCGACCATTACGCGCGGCACTTCGGCCAGGCGATGGACGGCGAGCATGTCTGCGTGACCTCCGGCGCGACCGAAGCGCTCGGTGCCTGCATTCTCGCGACTGTCTCTCCGGGCGACGAAGTCATCATCTTCACGCCTGCCTATGACAGCTACGCGCCGATGATCCGCCGCGCCGGCGGCGTGGTGCGCGAAGTCGCGCTTCGGCCTCCGAATTGGAAGATCGAGCCCTCGGACGTCGAGGCGGCGGTCACTCCGAAGACCCGCGCTATCCTGTTCAACAACCCACACAACCCGGCAGGAAGGCTGTTCGACAAAGGCGAGCTGCAGGTCGTTGCCGACGTCGCCCAAGCCAACGACCTGATCGTCATCAGCGATGAGGTGTGGGAGCATATCCTGCTCGATGGCCAGAAGTTCACTCCGCTCGCCACGCTTCCGGGCATGGCGGAACGGACCCTGAAGATCGGATCGGCGGGCAAGATCTTCTCGCTGACCGGCTGGAAGGTCGGCTGGATCGCCGCCGACCCGGCGCTCGCGGGAGTGGCGGCCCGGGCGCACCAGTTCCTCACTTTCTCGACGGCTCCCAACCTGCAGTCCGCGGTCGCATTCGGAATGGCCGAGGGGGACGCGTGGATCGAGCCGATGCGCCGGCGCTTTGCCCGCGCGCGCGATCGCATGGTCGAGGGGTTGAAGGCGGCGGGCTTCGCGACGCTTCACCCGGCCTCGACCTATTTCCTGTGCGTCGACCTCGCCCGGTCGGGGATCGAAATGGATGACGAGAGCTTCGCGCAGGCCGCGGTCGAGCAGGCCGGCGTCGCTGTTGTCCCGCTTTCCGTTTTCGCCGAGGACGACCCGCCCAGGCACTTGGTGCGTCTGTGCTTTTCCAAGCGCGACGAGACCATCGACGCGGGAGTCGCGGCCATGGCCAAGGCCCGGGAGCTGTTCGCATGAGCCCCGCCGGCGAAGCCCGAGTCCTCCTGGACCGTCTTGGCGTACGCTGCGAAGGTGGGCTCGAGTGTTGCTCTCCGATCGATGGCGCGGTGATCGGAAGCGTCAGCGAAGCCGGTGTGAGCGACGTTTCGGCGGCTTGCGAGCGCGCACATCGCGCTTTCCTTGACTGGCGCATGGTCCCGGCGCCGCGCCGCGGCGAGCTTGTCAGGTTGCTCGGCGAGGAGCTGCGCGCCGCGAAAGAGCCACTTGCCAGGCTGGTGACAATCGAATGCGGCAAGATCGTCCAGGAAGGACTTGGCGAGGTCCAGGAGATGATCGACATCTGCGACTTCGCTGTCGGGCTCTCGCGCCAGCTCTACGGGCTGACGATCGCGAGCGAACGTCCGAGCCACCGGATGATGGAGCAATGGCACCCGCTCGGCGTCGTTGGCGTCATCACCGCGTTCAACTTCCCGGTGGCGGTCTGGGCGTGGAACGCGGCGCTGGCCTTGGTTTGCGGCGACCCGGTGATCTGGAAGCCAAGCGAGAAGACACCGCTTTGCGCGGAGGCGGTGATGGCGATCGCAAGGCGCGCCCTCGACCGGTTGGGCGACGCACCCGAGCACCTGCTGCAATGCGTCCAGGGCGGCCGGGCAGTGGGCGAGGCGCTTGTCGACGACGAGCGCGTGGCGCTTGTCTCCGCCACCGGTTCGACGGCTATGGGGCGGGCGGTTGGCCCCCGCGTCGCCCGGAGGTTCGGCCGCGTCCTGCTGGAGCTCGGCGGCAACAACGCGATGATCGTCGCACCGAGCGCCGACCTCGACCTGGCGGAAAGGGCGATCCTGTTCGCCGCCGCTGGCACTGCCGGGCAGCGCTGCACGACGCTCAGGCGCCTGGTCGTCCACGAAAGCATCGCCGACGAGCTTGTGGGCCGGGTAAAGTCGCTGTTTAGCCGGATCAGGATCGGCGACCCGCGCGATCCAGGAACGCTTGTCGGCCCTTTGATCGATGAAGCCGCCTTCGAGGCGATGCGAGGCGTGGTTGGTGACCGGCTGGAGCGGGTCGACGCCGTGCCCGGCGGCTTTTACGTCCGGCCGGCGATCGTCGAGGTGCCGGCACAAGAGGGAATGGTTCTCAAGGAAACCTTCGCGCCGATCCTGTACGTGCTTCGCTACTCGACACTCGACGAGGCGATCGCGCTCAACAATTCAGTCTCGCAAGGACTTAGCTCGTCGATTTTCACGAACGATCTCAGGGAGGGCGAGCGCTTCCTTTCGGTAGCCGGATCGGACTGCGGGATCGCCAATGTCAACATCGGTCCGTCCGGGGCCGAAGTCGGCGGTGCGTTTGGGGGCGAGAAAGAAACCGGCGGCGGGCGCGAGAGCGGATCCGACAGCTGGCGCGCCTACATGCGCAGGCAGACCAACACGATCAATTACGGCGACGATCTGCCGCTTGCCCAGGGGATTGCCTTCGACGTGGCGCCCTAGTTTGTTTCCTCGCCCGTCAGAATGGGCCAGCGCTGCTCGAAATCCGCGTGCCAATCGGCAAGCGCGTGCGGCTCCAGCGGAGGCGCGACGAGGAAGCCCTGGATGACGTCGCAGCGTAACGCGCGAAGCAGCCGCAGCTGCTCCGGCGTTTCGACCCCCTCCGCAGTGGCGCTGAGGCCAAGGCCGTGAGCGAGGTCGATCATGGACTTGACGATGACCGTGCAATCATGATCGCGCGGCAGGTCCTTAACGAACAATTTGTCGATCTTGAGCTCGGTAAAGGGCAGCTGGCGGAGCTGCATCAGCGAGGAATAGCCGGTTCCGAAATCGTCGATCGCAAGGCCGATTCCTTTGATCCGGAAGCGCGTGAGCGTGTCCATGAGCTTGATCAGGGGCTGGGTGGCCCCTTCGGTGAGCTCGAGCACCAGCCGGTCGGTCGGAACGTCCAGCTCCCGGCAGATGCGCTCCACGAGGTCAGGGAAGTCGAGGCTCTGGAGGCTGATCGCGGAAATGTTGAAGGCGATGTTGGTGTCGAGACCCTGTTCGCGCCAGGCCCGCCACTGTTGAAGGGTGGTTCGAAGTCCCCATTCGGTCAGCGGCGCAATGAGCCCGTGCTTTTCGGCGAGCGGGACGAAGCGCGACGGTTCGACCGGCCCGATTCTCGGTTCATCCCAGCGGACGAGGGCTTCCAGCCGGGTCAGTTCGCCGGACCCGGCGCGCACCTTGGGCTGGTAAAGCATTCGTAATTCACCGCGCTTGAGCGCTCGCTCAAAGCCGCGGAGCAGATTGCTTTCCTGCAGCATGTTCATTGAACGAGGCTGGTCTTGAGCCTTCGAAGCAGGGTTTCCAGGTCGCCGAAGCGGACCGGCTTCTCCAGCGGGCCGATCATCTGGAGACCGAGCGCCTCGCCGAGCCTGAACGCGGATTCGAGCACCCGCCGGTCGAATCCGCTGATGATGAGCACCGGCGCCTTGTGTTCCTGCGCGGCCAGGAAACGCAGCAGCTCGACCCCGTCCATCCCAGGCATCCCAAGGTCCAGGACCACGACATCGGGACGGCCATCGATGAACTCTTGCCGGAATCCGGCATCGTCGGCGGTGAGGCTGGGAGCATAGCCGCATTCCGCCGCGACCTGCGCGACGAACTCCGCGAGCGCGCGCTCATCGTCAATCACCAGCAGCCGTGGCCGCTTCATTCCCGTCTCCACAACCGCATTCTGAACGAGCTTTGCGCTTCGCAGCCGCGGATTGAAACCGGTTTTTAACCGCGAAGCGTCCAAAATGAGGACAGCAACGGACTTTAGACAAGGGGACGCAGCGCATGTTCGCCTCGCTGATTCAGCGTAAACGCGCCCAGGCGTCGAACGACGAGCTGGCAGCATTCGAGTCAACGACCTTCTCGCTGACTACGGCGGTGCCGCGCCCTATCGAGCGGCGCGCCGACGAGCGGTTGATCCCGTTGCTCAAGGTCGCAAAGCTGATCACCGCCTCGGACGAACGGCTGATGCGGGTGCGCAACATCACTGCCGGTGGGCTGATGGCGGAGGTAACCGAATGCCCGGCCGTCGGAGAGAGCGTTGCCGTCGAGCTTTCGTCACAGAAGATTCCCTCGACCGTGCTGTGGATCCGCGACGGGCTTGTCGGGATCAAGTTCGACCAGAGCGTCGACCTCGGCGAACTCTTGGCCGGCCGCAAGCCTCGCCACGGCTTTCGCCCCCGGCCCCCACGCCTCGACGTGGACTGCAAGGCGTCGGTACGGCTCGGTCGCACCTACTACACCGTCGACGTCCACGACATCTCGCTTGGCGGAATGAAGGTCGAGCCGATTGAGGAATATTGCGTCGGACGCGAGGTGACCGTCGTCGTCGAGAGCCTCAAGCCAATCAAGGGCGAGGTTCGCTGGTATTGCGACCGGCGCGCCGGGATCGTGTTCCACAAGCCGCTCGAGTTCGAGGAACTCGCCGAATGGGTCGGCAAGAGGCTCGAGGTCGCCAACCTTAAGGCCAGCCACTCTCGCGGCTGACGCTCTCGCAATCGTTCCTCCGCCCGCCTATCTCCCTGTGAAAGGAGATTGGCGATGACTGAGCAGGTCGCGGTTCTTGCTGGCGGCTGTTTCTGGTGCACCGAGGCGGTGTTCAACGACGTGGTCGGCGTGAAGTCGGTCAAGAGCGGCTACACAGGCGGCACGGTCGAGAACCCCACCTACAAGCAGGTCTGCGGCGGTGACACCGGCCATGCCGAAGCGATCCGGATCACCTTCGACCCCGATGTGATCAGCTATCGCGAGCTGCTGGACATCTTCTTTGCGGTCCACGACCCGACTCAGCTCAACCGGCAGGGCAACGACGTCGGCACCCAGTATCGCTCGGCGATCTTCCCCCAGGACGAAGCGCAGGAAGCCGAGGCACGCGATGCGCTCGACCGCGCCCAGGCGGAGCGCGCCGACCCGATCGTCACGGCGATCGAGCCGATGGGGCATTGGTGGCCCGCGGAGGATTACCACCAGCGCTATTGGGAGGGCGAAGGGCAGCGCAACCCTTATTGCATCGCCACCATCCCGCCAAAGCTCCAGAAGCTGCGGAAAAGCTTCACGAGCCGTGTCAGGACCGCAACAGAGCAAGCCTAATCAGCGGCAGTAGCAGTTTTTCCTTGGTGATCTGGCACCGTCGTGCAAGCCCCAATGCCAGGCAGCCGGGGGGCTGCCTTGTTCTTAGTTGGGGTAATTCGTACAATGCGTTTCATCACTGTAGGCGGCGTCATCGTCGCCGCTGCGTTGCTGCCTGCCTGCGCCACGATCACGCGCGGGACATCCCAGAAGTTCGCGATTGAGTCCGTTCCCTCGCAGGCCGATGTGAAACTCTCCACCGGCCAGACCTGCGTCACGCCTTGCACGCTCACGCTCAAGCGCAAGAGCCAATTCAAGGTGACCGTCAGCAAGGAAGGATACAAGACGGAGGAGCGCGACGTTCACGGCAAGGTCAAGGGCGGCGGAGCCGCCGGAGTCGCCGGCAATGTCATTTTCGGAGGCGTGATCGGTGCCGGCGTGGACGTCGCTTCCGGAGCAGCGCTGAGCCTGGAGCCCAACCCGCTGCAGGTCACGCTCGTCCCGATCGACCAGCCAGTGGCGGCCGAGCCAGCTACGGAGCTGCAGACACCGTCCTCTGAGACCAATGCGATCCCGGCGGCGAATGGTTTATCGGAAAGCCCTCTCGGCAACCCGGCGGCATCGGATGACACGTCCACGGAGGAAGCGCCTGCCACCACCGACGACGAAACGGCAGCGTCCGCGTCGGAGGAGCCCAATCCGAGCCTGTAACGCGCATCTGACCACAACATAGGGAAGGGGCGGCTTCGGCCGCCCCTTCTTTGTCGATCACCAGGCAGCAGGAACCGGTTCTGCCTTTTGGTTGAACCACGCGCGGCCGGGCTTTTCGATCCATGCGTAGGTGATGCGGGAGACCCCGACCACGATCACTAGGTAGATCAGGGTCATCATGTCGCCAAACCACCACGGCCCGGTGATGATCCTGTCCCCGGCGACCTCTGACGTCAGACCGGTGAACATCACGAGGAGCGCCTGGATCGTCAGCGAAACGACGTAGTGGGTCATGTAGATCGAATAGGACACGCGCCCCAGCATTTGCGGGAGCTTTTTGTGGAGAGCCCGGGACACGATGCCGGCGTCGGAGGCATAGACAAGAACAACCCAGGCGAAGAGCGGGACGATCAGGGGTTCCAGTTCCGCAGGCAGAAATGCGACGGCAGCCAGGGCCGCCAAAAAGAGCGGGGATCTCGCCCCGCGGCCGGATCGAGCTCAGTTGCCAGAATCGTGCCGCGAGCACTCCGGTCATGAATCCGAAAAGACAGCGGGCAAGCCTGGTGTCCTGAAGCGGATCGATCGCCTCAAGAGGCAGGTAGTGACGCACCGCAAGCGAGACCGCCAGGATACCGACGCAGGCGGCGTCGAGGGCACGGCCCCGCAGGCACAAGGCCAGTAGCGCGAACAGGGTGTAGGCGAACATCTCGGTCGAAATCGACCAGCTGGGGCCATTCCAGGTAAGCTCCGGAATGAATCCCCACGAATGCACCAAGGCGAGGTTGGCGGGAATAGAGGAGGCGGTGAAGCCCGAAACCCGAAGGCCTACCCACGATCCGGCGATAGCCATCACAACGAGGGCAAACAGAGTCGCCGCATGGAGCGGCCAGAGCCGGCCAATTCGTCTGAGCAGGAAAGGAACGGTCCAACCCTGCTCGAGCCGTTCCCGGTAGGCGTAGGCGATCACGAAGCCGGATAGAACGAAGAAGAAATCGACGAATCGTCCGGCACCCTCGACGAGAGACGACTGGTTGATCCATCCAAGCGTTCTCAAGTGCATCGCCGCGACGAACAGCGCGGCAATGCCGCGCCACGCATCGAGCGAGCGAAACCGGCGCGCCTTGGTTTCCGCGGCCGCGGCGGGTCTTGCCGAATACGCGTCAGTGTCAGGCGGCCGCACGCCCCAGCCTATCGTTGATTGCGCGGCCAAGTCCATTGTCCGGGACCGGAGCAACCGCGATCTTCGGCTTTTTCGACGCGTCGGCGAGGTGAAGCAGGTCGAACAAGTTTGCGGCAGCCTCGACAAGGTCGCCGGACTGGCTGAGGTTGGACTCACCGGCAACCGAGCCGAAGCCGATCAGATATTCGTCGTCGCGAGCACTTGTCGCGTTCAGCCGGAGCGGCTTTGACGGCGCATAATGGCTCGCGAGCTGGCCGGGCGCCTCGATCTTGCCCGGAGCGGCCCTGAGCGCGCCCTCGATCTCGATGGGACCCGGCCGTAGCAGGCGCAATTGGCCCTCGCTTTCCGAAACGATCGTCGATTCGATCCCCGATGGGCAGGCGCCGTCATCGATTATGAGCGGGATGCGGCCGCCGAGGCTCTTTCGAACATGATCTGCGCGGGTAGGGCTGATCGATCCGCTCAAATTGGCCGAGGGCGCGGCGAGCGGCCTGCCCGAAGCCTCGAGCAGCGCGCGGATCGCGCGGTGGCGCGGCACCCGGACCGCCACTGTCCGAAGCCCGGCGGTGACCAGGGAAGCTATGGCGCTTCCCGGCTGAAGCGGGGCGACAATTGTTAGCGGCCCCGGCCAGTGCTTGCGCGCAAGCTCCAGCGACAGCGGTCCCAGCGCAGCGATTTCGCACGCATCGTCAAGGCTGAAAACATGCACGATCAACGGGTTGAAGGATGGTCTTCCCTTCGCTTCGTAGATTCTGGCGACGGCCTGCGCATTGGTCGCGTCGGCCGCGAGCCCGTAAACAGTCTCAGTCGGGACCGCGACGACGTCGCCAGCGAGGATCAGCCGCGCGGCCTGCGCGATTGCCTCGTCGCTGAATGGCTGGACGCGCGTTTCCACGCGTGGGGTGGCTAAAGGATTTGCCCGGCAGGGGAAAGTTAAGCCCGCTCTTTCTCGATGAGCTGTGCGGGGTCGATCCCGAGGCGGAGCATGCGCTCACGAATCGCGGGCCATTCCTCGGTGAGGAAGCGGCTGCGCTCGGAATCCTTGAGCTTCGCTCTTGCTCCGGGAGCGACAAAGAGTCCGACGCCGCGACGGACGATTACCAATCCATCGTCCTGGAAGCCCTGATAGGCCTTGGCAACGGTTAGCGGGTTGGCCTGCTCCTCGGCGGCCAGCGCCCGGACCGAGGGAAGCGGATCGCCGTCATTGTACCGCCCGGTCAGGATCGCGTTGGCGATTGTCTCCCGAAGGCGGACGTAAACGGGTTTCTCGTGGCCGGAGCGCAGCGTCATGCTGTCATAATACAGCAGCGCGGGGATTCGTCAACTTCGGCCGCGCGGTTTCCAATTGCGGACGACCCGGTCGAGTGAAGGCCGCGGCCTTTCCTCCACTGGAACGCCGGGGCGGCCGATGAAGATGAAGCCCGCGATCCGCTCCCCGGGCTCGCAGAGAGACTCAGTGACCCGGGGCGAATAGGCGCGCCATCCGGTCACCCAGCCCGCGACATAGCCAAGCGCGTGGGCCGCGAGCAGCAGGTTCATGCCGGCAGCGCCGCACGACAGTTCCTGCTCCCACACCGGGATTTTGTGGTCCTTCACGGGGGAGGAGACGAGCACGACGAGCGCGCCAGCATGATGTGCGAAGGCCTCTTCCTTGGCGATGTGGGCGGACCCCGCTTCGGGGTCCTCGGCCTTGAGCGCCTCGACGAGCATTTGCGAAAGCGCGTCGCGCTGTCCGTCTTCGACCACGACGAAGCGCCAGGGCGCGAGCTTGCCGTGGTCTGGCGCGCGCGCGGCGATGGTCAAAATCTGTTCGAGCTCGTCCCCTGTCGGACCCGGCCCGACCAGCGTCGCCGGCTTTCCCGAGCGCCGGGTCATTAGGAGCGATAATGCGGACGAACGGTCGTTGAGCATGGCCTTCCATCTAGGGAAGAGGGCCATTCGCAACAATCGGCCTTCACAAGCGCTTTTGCGCCGTTAGGGTGCGCGCCCTGCCTTGGCTGGGGAGAAGCTTGGTGACCGGTTTGAAACCTGTTGGACTATGGAACGAAGGCGACTGGATCGTCGTCATCACCCTTGGCGTCTTTGCGCTGTTCCTTCTCGGAGGCGGCTGGATCGCCTCGCGCAAGGAACCGGAAGCGCTGGGCCATCCCAAGGGCCTCTACATGCTCTTCTTCGCCGAAATGTGGGAGCGCTTCTCCTACTACGGCATGCGGGCCCTGCTGATCTTCTACCTCACCAAGCATTGGCTGTTCGCCGACGCAAAGGCGAACCTGATTTACGGCGCCTACACCAGTCTCGTGTACATCACGCCGGTGCTCGGCGGCTATCTCGCCGACCGCTACCTCGGCCAGCGCAGGGCGGTTCTGTTCGGCGGCATCCTCCTGATGTGCGGCCATTTCCTGATGGCCGTTGAAGGAACGGGCGGACAAAACGACCCCTTCATGAACGTATTCTGGGCCGCTCTCGCCTTCATCATCGTCGGCTCGGGCTTCCTCAAGGCGAACATCTCGGTGATGGTCGGACAGCTCTATCGGCTGACCGATACCCGCCGCGACGGCGCCTACACGATCTTCTACATGGGCATTAACCTCGGTGCCGCGGTCGGCACGATCCTCGTCGGCTATCTCGGCGAGACGATCGGCTGGGCCTATGGCTTCGGACTTGCCGGCATCGGGATGCTCGCGGGCCTGGTCGTCTTCGTCCTTGGGCGGCCGGCGCTTCGCGGCGCCGGCGAGGCGCCGATCCGGCTCGCCAAGAACACCGAATGGACGCTTTACGCGGTCGGCGTTGCCGCGGTCGCGGTGATCTGGGGCCTCATCCAGTACCAGGATGTCATCCAGACGCTGCTCATCATCTCGGGCATCATGTTGCTGGGTTACGTGCTCTACGAGGCGTTCAAGCTCGACAAGGAGCCGCGCGAACGAATCTTCGCGATCCTCTTCCTCATCGCCCTGAACCCGGTCTTCTGGGGGTTGTTCGAGCAGGCCGGCGGAAGCATCAACCTTTACACTGACCGGTTCGTCGACCGCGCCGGTGTCCCGGCGTCGCTGTTCCAGTCGATCAACCCGATTTACATCCTGCTGCTCGCACCGATGTTCGCGGCGCTTTGGATTATGCTCGGCAAGCGCAACATGGAGCCCTCCGCTCCGGCCAAGTTCGCGCTTGCGCTGTTCCAGGTCGGCGCCGGCTTCCTTGTGTTCGTCTGGGGCGCAAACGCCTTCCCGGTCGGCGACGAGGCGAAGACGGCCGTGCTGTTCGTCTTCCTGCTCTACCTGCTGCACACGACCGGCGAGCTGTGCCTGTCGCCGGTAGGCCTTAGCGCGATGAACAGGCTCGCTCCGGCGTTCATGGCGAGCCTCATCATGGGCGCTTGGTTCTACATGACCGCGGTTGGTAACTTCGTCGCCGGCAAGATCGGCGAGGCGACGGGCGGCCATGACGGAGAGATGACCAAGGAAGGGACTCTCGCCGTGTACAACACGATCGGCTGGTGGACCGTCGGCATTGGCGCGGTCGTGCTTGCACTGTCGCCGCTGGTGAAACGCTGGATGCACCTCGACACGCTTCGCGACGACGACCGCCTGGCCGGGCGTCCCGAGCTTGCCGAGCCGCAGGCGGCGGGGATCAACACCAGAGGCGAGGAAAAAGCCGACGACGAGGGCGGCCCGAGCCCGGTGAGAAGCTGATGCGGAAGCGGTTGGTTGCGACGGCGGTCGCGTCCGCGCTCCTGGCGGGGTGCGCCGCCATGTCGCCGCCCAAAAAGGCGGCCGCGATCCGCATAAACGAGGACCCGTTCCCTTCGACCTACGCGCCCTATCCGGGCGTGCCGACGGTGATCCGCAACGCCACCGTGTTCGATGGCGAAGGCGGGCGGATCGAAGGCGGGACGGTGGTGCTTGCCGGCGGCGTCGTCCAGGCGGTCGGCGGCCCAGAGCTGCCTGTGCCGGACGGCGCGCAGGTGATCGACGGCACGGGCAAGTTCGTCACTCCCGGGATCATCGACGTTCACAGCCACCTCGGCGACTATCCTTCGCCCGGGACCGAATCCCAT
>JBKHXB010000054.1:0-14069 GCA_046566245.1 Alphaproteobacteria bacterium
TATCGGTGCAAGCGCGTGACCGAATCGGGCTTCGTCGGCCAGTACAGGAACCTCGACATGTGGATGGCGCGCTGCGACGACGGACGCGACTGGGCCATCTTCACGGGGCCCGACGGAAGCGCCCAGGTGCGCGACTGCAAGGACGTCGCCGCGATGGGCCTTCCGGAATGCAGGATAGGGGCCGAGCCCAAGGCGCCGGCCGCGGGCTGAACCCGGTCAGTCGCCGCAGGTCGTCGTGCTCTTGAACTCGCCGGCGGCCGTCTTCTCCTTGACGGTTACGCACTTGCCGGCGCGCACTTCCTCGCGCCAGCTGCCGTCGGCGTTGATCACGCGATTGCCCTTGGGGACGCGGTTGCCCTTCTTGTCGAATTCCCAGTTGAAGCCCTTGGGCGTGGACTGGGCCTGCTGCGATTGGGGCGCCGCAAAGGCCTGGGCGGCAGCCGTGAAGCCCAAGCCGACCACGAGTCCGGCCGCAACACTGATCCAGACGCTCTTCATTGCACTACTCCCAACCTTGCCCGCTTAGCCCGGACCACGTGAACCAGGCGTGAAGCCGGTCGCGCGTTGAAAAAACGCGCGAGCAGGGAATGTGGTGCCGGGAGCGCGGCCGTGCAACGACCAGCGGAAGATCAGCCCTGGCGGGCTTTGAACCGCCGGTTGGTCTTGTTGATGACGTAGGTCCGGCCGCGACGGCGGATTACCCGGCAGTCGCGGTGCCGCGACTTCAGCGACTTGAGGCTGTTGCGAATCTTCATGGCCGGGCGCCTTGCTCGTTCTCTTTAAGTCGGTTTGTGGGAGGTTTGGAAAAACCGCGCGCTCCCTATGGGGCCGAAGCCTCCAAGTCAAGGTCGTTGCGAGGCCTGGCGAGGCGCCTTGGGCTGGCCCGGCGCGAATGTGTCGCCGAAATAATCGCCCTCGTACCACAGCGGCCGCGAGTCCGCGTCGGCGAGCGCTCGCGCGATCCGGTAGTTGAGCTCTGCATAGCGCGCGCCCTGGTCCCAGCGGATCGGCTGACGGACGTCGTCACTCGGCTTGTGGTAGGTCCTGGCGAAGAACTCCTCCCATTTCTTCTCCCCGCCGTTGGCATAGCCGGTCATCAGCAGGATCGCCGGGATGCCCCGGGTCACGAAGCGATAATGGTCGGAGCGAACGAAGATCGCCTCTTCGGGCATCGGATCGCCTGACAGGGTCACGCGCATCGCACGCGCAGCCTCCGCGATATGGTAGGCGACCGTCGAATGCTCGCCGCCAAACGCGATGACGTCAGTGAACTCATAGAGCAGCACCGGCATGTCGAGGTCGACCGCGGCGACGATGGACTGCCTAGGCACCGTGGGATTGGCCGCGAAATAATCGGCGCCCCGAAGCCCGACTTCCTCGGCGGTATTGGCGATGAACAGGACCGAACGTCGCGGCGGCTTGCCCGAGGAGACGAACGTCCGCGCCGTCTCGAGCAGGGTCGCCACTCCGGCTGCATTGTCGAGCGCTCCGTTGTAGATACGGTCCTGGCCGGGCCTTGCGTCCTCTTTCACGCCGATGTGGTCGAGATGGCCCATCAGGACGACATATTCGCCGCGAAGCTTCGGGTCGGATCCCGGCAGCAACCCGACGACTTCCGGGCTGCTGAAATCGCGCCAGCGCATCCGGTCGTCGATTCGGATTCGCCCAGCCAGGTCGAAGCCCCGCATCGCGCCCGGCCGGCGGCCCTCCTCAATGGCCCGGGCAAGGCTTCTACCGGACGCTGCAAACAGCCGTTCGCCCGCGGAGCGCGAGAGGAGCGCGAACAGCCCTAGCCGGCTCGACTGGCTCGCGCTCTTTCCCGACGGGTCCACCCAGTCGATGACCGGCTGGCCGAAGCTGGCCACGCCCTTGCCCCGCTTGCGGCCTGCCGTGTCGGCTATTTCGATGAGCCCAGCGGCGCCCTTTTCGGCCGCGGTCGCGGCCTTGGACGAATCGAGGTGCGCCTCGATCTCGCTCGGCAACCCGGGCGGAGTGCCGTCGAGCACCACCACTACCCTGCCGCGCACGTCGAGCGCCGAATAATCGTCGATCCCGAGCCGCCGGTCGCTGATCCCATGGCCCGCGAAGACCAGCGGCGCGTCGATCCTCCGGGTTTCGCGCGTCAGGCTCGGGCGGATGCCGATGTCCGTTCCGGGCCGAAGCCGGGTCGAGCGGCGCCCGATCGATAGCGACGCCGACGGCGCGTCGGCATGGGCGGCCTCGCGCAAGGGCACCTGCACGTACCACCCCCCGCCGGTTCCGCCCGGCTTCAGTCCCATCGACCGGAACTGCGCCGCCACATAGGCGGCCGCAATCTCGTGGCCCCGCGAGCCGGTCTCGCGCCCCTCGAGCAGGTCGCTTGCTAGGAATTCGACATCGGCCCGCACGCGATCCGCGGCGGCACTCAGGGCGGGTTGTGACTGGGGCGCGGCACCGACGAGCGCGGCGGCAAGCGGCGCGAGGAGCAGGCGAGGAAACTTCACTTGACCGGCTGCTCCAACAAATGCCTTTCCCACTGCAGGGCGTGGCGAACGATCGTCCCGATATCGGCAAAGCGCGGCGCCCAGCCCAGCGTTTCGACCAAGCGCGCGTTGGAGGCGACGAGCATTGGTGGATCGCCCTGCCGGCGAGGCTTCATTTCCCGCCGTACCGGCGCATTGAGCTGCCGGTCGAGCGCGTCGAGCACCTCGAGCACCGACACGCCTCTGCCATAGCCGCAGTTCAGCACCAGGTTCTCGACCGGATTATCAACCAGCCACTGCAATGCCCTGACGTGGGCATCGGCAAGGTCGCTGACATGGATATAATCCCGGACGCAGGTGCCATCGGGCGTCGGATAATCGGTTCCGAAAATGTCGACATGGTCGCGCTTCCCGACAGCCGTTTCGACCGCGACCTTGATCAAGTGGGTGGAGCCCTTGCCGACCTGGCCGGAGCGGCCGTCGGGGTCGGCGCCGGCAACGTTGAAATAGCGGAGCGCGCCGTAATTGAAGCTGTACGCGGCAGCGCAATCGGCGAGCATCCGCTCGGTCATCAGCTTGGACGCGCCATAAGGGTTGATCGGCTGCTTCGGATCTTCCTCCGAGACCGGAACCCGCTCCGGCGCGCCGTAAACAGCGGCTGTGGAGGAAAAGAGGAGGTGTCTGACTCCATGGGCGACGGCGGACGCGACGAGCGCGTGCGTCGCAACCGTGTTGTTTGCGTAATAGAGCAACGGGTTCTCGACCGATTCCGGAACGATGATCGATCCGGCGAAGTGCATGATCGCCTTCGTGCCCTGGTCGGCGAGGACTCGCCCGACCAACGCCCGGTCAGCGATCGATCCTTCGTAGAAGGGCACGTCATCGGGCACGACGCTGCGCGTCCCGTTGGACAGGTCGTCGATCACCGCGACACTCCAGCCTGCGTCCCGGAGCGCGAGCACCGCGTGGCTTCCGATATAGCCGGCGCCGCCGGTCACCAGGACTGGGAACGATGTCATAGCGCGAATGGCTAGCCGAGCAGCACCGGCCGCGCCAGTCGCTTACAGATAGGCCGTCGCAAGCAGCGTCAGCGGGATGGAGGCGATCATCCCGAGCGTGGTCAGCAACATGATGCTCGCGATCTCGGCTTCGGACGTGCGGTATTGCTGCGCGAAAAGGATGGACACCGTGGCCGTCGGAAAAGCGCTCGCGACCACCGTTGCGTTTGGCATCGCTCCGGAGAGGCCGCCCAGCTTCAGCGAGGCGAAGAAGATCGCCGGCTGGACCGCGAGAACCACCAGCGCCCCCACGACCACGATCCGCGACAAGACCAGCCGGTGGGCTGCGAGAACCAGGCCGGCGGCGAAGATCGAAACGCCCGCGGCCGCGGCGGCAAGCGGCTGTAGGGCCTGGGCGACCAGCGGCGAGAGGTGGAGCCCGGTCAGCGCAAGCAGGCCGCCGAGGACCGGCGCCCAGACGAGCGGGTTGCGGGCGGAGCGAACGATCAATCCGGGAACCGAGATCCGCTCGCCGCTCTTCGGCGACGCGGACTCCAGCAGGAAGACGGCGATCGAAACCTGTGCGAGGTTGGTGACAAGTGCGACAAGGCCGACGACCGCGGCGCCCGTCTCCTGCCCGTAGATCGGGGTGAGCACGGTAAGCCCGAACACCGGCACGCTGCTCGACGCGAACGTGTAGCCGAGCAGCGCCGCCTCCAGCCTCGGCCGCCGCATCAGCCTCAGCAGCCAATTGAGGAAGAGATAGAGGCCGGAATAGCCGGCGAGCATGACCAGCGCGATGGGCGCCTGCGCGACAAGGTTGGCGCGGCTGAAATGCGCCATGCTCAGGAAGAGCGCGGCCGGAAGCGCATAGGTCAGCGCAAGGCGGCTGAGACCGCGCACCTGGTCGTCATCGAAGCTCTTGTGCCTGCCTGCCGCATAGCCGAGCGCAAGCACAAGCAGCACCGGCGCGATCGCCGCCGCCATCACTGCCGCATTGATCGGCATGTCCCTTCCCCCCTGCTTCGAACCGGCGCGCGGTTGCGGGCGCGACATTTTCGGCTATCAGGCCGCGCTACCCGACGATTATCCTGAGCAGGTTCAATGGCAATCACGATTTCGAGCGCGTTCGACGCAGGCAACATCCGCGTGCTTCGGCAGGACGGCGACAGCGCCGAGCTGGAGATCGTCAAGGACCACCTTTCCGACTTCTACCAGTGGTTCTACTTCCGGCTCGCCGGCGGCAAGGGCCGTGAAGTCACGCTCAGGATCACCAATTGCGCGGGCGCGGCCTACCCGCACGGCTGGCCCGACTATCGCGCCTGCCTGTCGGTCGACCGCGAGGAATGGGTCCGGATCGACGGCACAAGCTACGAGGACGGCGTGCTCACCATCCGCTTCACCCCGACGGAAGACGTGGCCTGGGTCGCCTACTTCGCGCCTTATTCGATGGAACGTCACCACGACCTGATCACCTCGGTCGCCTCGCTTCCGGGGGTTCGCTACTCCTCCCTCGGCAAGTCGCTCGACGGGCAGGATATCGACTGCCTGGTGCTCGGCGAAGGCGACGTGCCGGTGTGGCTCTACGCCCGCCAGCATCCGGGCGAATCGATGGCCGAATGGTGGATGGAAGGCGCGCTCGAGAAGCTCACCGACACCGACGATCCCGTCACCCGCGTCCTTCGCGATCAGTGCACCTTCCGAATCGTGCCCAATATGAACCCGGACGGGTCGCGCCGCGGCCATCTGCGCACTAACGCGGCGGGCGTTAACCTCAACCGCGAATGGCATGCGCCGTCGGCGGAGAAGAGCCCAGAAGTCCTGTGCGTGCGCAACGCGATGGACGAGACGGGCGTGGACTTCGCGATGGACGTGCACGGCGACGAGGCAATCCCTGCCAACTTCCTCGCCGGCTTCGAGGGCATTCCCTCGATCACCGAGCGCCAGAGCCGGCTGTTCAAGGCGTTCAGCGACACGCTCGAGAAGCTCTCGCCCGATTTCCAGACCCGCCAGGGCTATGAGATCCCCAAGCCCGGCGAAGCGAACATGTCGATGTCCACGACCCAGCTCGCCGAGCGCTACGGTTGCGTGTCGATGACGCTTGAAATGCCGTTCAAGGACAATTTCGACCTTCCCGACCCGGTCTACGGCTGGAGCCCGGAGCGCTCGCGGCACCTCGCACGCGCGTGCCTCGACGCGCTCCATGCGATCCTTCCCGACCTCGTCGCTGCCACGTCGGAAAAGCCGGTGAGCGAGACGGTCGCCGCCTGATGCCGCTGCTGGTCCTCCTCCGCCACGGCCAATCGCAGTGGAATTTGGAGAACCGATTCACCGGATGGTGGGACGTCGGCCTTTCAGAGAATGGCATCAGCGAGGCGGTCGCGGCTGGCGAGCTGATGCGCGGCCGCGGGCTCGACTTCGATAGCTGCTACACGAGCTATCTCACCAGGGCGATCAAGACCCTCGACCTCGCGCTCGAGGCGATGCACCGCCTGTGGCTGCCGGTCAGGAAGCACTGGCGGCTGAACGAGCGGCATTACGGCGGGCTGACCGGCCTGAACAAGCAGCAGATGATCGACAAGGTCGGCGCGGAGCAGGTCAAGATCTGGCGCCGCTCCTACGACATTGCGCCTCCGCCGCTGGAGCGCGGAAGCGAATATGACGTCAGCTCCGACCGGCGCTACGCCGGCGTCGACGTGCCTCTGACCGAGAGTCTGAAGGACACGATCGAGCGCGTGCTTCCTTGTTGGGACGAGGCGATCGCCCCGGCGCTTCGCTCGGGCGAGCGCGTGCTCATTTCCGCGCACGGCAATTCGATCCGGGCGCTGGTCAAGCATCTGTCGAACATCGGCGACCAGGAAATCGTCGGCGTGGAGATCCCAACCGGGCTCCCGCTCGTCTACGAGCTGTCGGATGAGCTGTCGGTGATCGACAGCTATTATTTGCACGAACGCTAGGCCGCGGCAGATTTATCGCGGTACATGGCGCGGTCGGCGCGGTCGATCACGTCCTCTGGCGAATCGCTCCCGGAGATCATCGTCACTCCGATGGCGATTCCGAGCGGCAGCCTCTCGCCTTCCACCCGCTTCTCGCTGGCTTCGATCACCGCCGTCAGCCGCTCGGCCGTTTCGCGGGCGACCTCCTCACTCGCGTGCGCAAGCAGGATCCCGAACTCGTCGCCACCGAGCCGCGCGACCCAGTCGCTTTCCCGGACCCCGCGGCTCAGCACCCCGGCAACATGAATCAGCGCCTCGTCGCCGGCGCGATGGCCAAAGCTGTCATTGATGCGCTTAAGGCCGTCGATATCGACGAACAGCATCGCCGCGCTCTCGCCGTAGCGGCCGACGCGGGCGATGAGGTTCCTCAGCTCGCGCATGAAACCGCGGCGGTTTGGAAGCTCGACCAGGGGATCCTGGTGCGCCAGGTCGTCGAGTAGCCGAACCTGCTGCTCGAGTTGCGCGACTTTCGCGCGAAGGCGCCCGATCTCCGCGAGCGCGCTCGCGTTCGGCGACTCGATATCCCCGTCCGTCACCGAGCCGCGATAGCTCGATTCCGGGTTTGACGAAATCCGGCTGATCGGACTGTGCCGATTGCGAACAGCGGATCCACTACCTAAACGACCGCTTCGGCGAGTTGAGCAGGAAGCAGCGAATGCCCGGACCTCTGGTTGGGATCATCATGGGCAGCAAGTCCGACTGGGACACGATGCGGCACGCATCGGAAATGCTCGACCTGCTCGGAGTGCCGCACGAGACTCGGATCGTCTCCGCCCACCGCACTCCCAAGCGCCTGTACGATTATGCGCACGGCGCGCGCGATCGCGGACTCAAAGTAATCATCGCCGGTGCCGGGGGCGCGGCCCACCTCCCCGGCATGGCCGCCTCCATGACCACGCTTCCGGTGCTCGGCGTGCCGGTCGAGAGCAAGTCGCTCAAGGGCATGGATAGCCTGCTCTCGATCGTGCAAATGCCGGCTGGAGTTCCGGTCGGAACGCTCGCGATCGGCAAGGCGGGGGCGATCAACGCGGCGCTTCTGGCGGCCTCGATCCTGGCCGGCACCGACGACGCGCTCGCTGAGAGGCTAGAGCGTCACCGCGCGGAACAGACCGACTCCGTTGCGGAAACCCCCGAATGAGGATCGAACCCGGCTCCACCATCGGCATCATCGGCGGCGGCCAACTCGGCAAGATGCTCGCCGTCGCGGCCGCCAAGCTCGGCTACAAGTGCCACGTCTTCGATCCCCAGGAATCGCCGTGCGCCGCGCATGTCAGCGCCGCCTTCACCCGCGCTGGCTATGACGACGTCGAGGCGCTTCGCCGCTTCGCCGATTCTGTCGACGTTGCGACCTATGAATTCGAAAACGTCCCCGCGGCCTCGCTCGAGGCGATCGCCGCAAAGCTGAGGCCGGGCGTCGCCTCGCTCCAGATCGGCCAGGACCGCGCCCTCGAAAAGGAATTCATCGAGAAAGTCGGAGCGCGAGTCGGGCGCTGGATGCGGATCGGCAGCGAAGCGGACGCGCTCGAGGCGGAGGAACGCATCGGCGTCCCGCTCGTCCTCAAGACGAGGCGCCTCGGCTATGACGGCAAGGGCCAGGCCTGGGCGCTCGCTTCCGGGTCGGTGCTCCCGGCCTGGGAGTCGATCGGGCGCGAGCCTGCAGTGGCCGAGGCGCGTGTCGATTTCATCCACGAATTTTCGGTCGTTCTCGCGCGCGGCAAAGACGGCACGGTGACGGCCTGGGACCTGCCGCTCAACGAACATGAAAACGGCATCCTGAGACGCTCGACCGTGCCGGCGCCGCACGCAGTTCTCGACCAGTCAGCCGAGGCGATCTCCGTAGCGACCCGGATTGCCGAGGCGCTTGGCCACGTTGGTGTCCTGACGGTGGAGTTCTTTGCCACTCCCGAGGGCCCGCTCGTCAACGAGATCGCGCCGCGGGTGCACAACAGCGGCCACTGGACGATCGAGGGCGCTGTTACGTCCCAGTTCGAGCAGCATATCCGGGCGGTGTGCGGGCTGCCGCTTGGGCTCACCGCACGCGCAGGCGCTTCGGCGGTGATGGAAAACCTGCTTGGAGATGAGATCGATCGCTGGCCGGAGCTGGTTGCGGAAGAGGGCGCGCAAGTGCACCTTTACGGCAAGGGCGCCGCACGTCCGGGGAGAAAAATGGGGCACGTGACGCGGATCAGCCCCCGGGCCTGACGGCGCCGGCCTCCTCGCCGCTGCGTTCGTCGCGCGGCGCGCGCAGTTTGCAGAAAATCGATCACCCCTTTGAAATTGGGGCTTGTTTTTGGCCGCGTGGACTCAGACGTGGGCAGCATGACCAGTTGCGTTTCGCTACCTATTAGCCGTGCCGCAGAGGAGTCCACGGAATCACCGGAAGGCCTCTCCTGGGAATCGATCGTCAGGGGAATCAGGGTCCACGCGCGCCGGCAGCTGCCCGAGGTCGCCGAGGACCTCGAGCGCTGGGCAGATTTCCTGGAAGGCGTCGCGCAGCTCGAGCGGGAGCGAAACCGCGGCTGAGCGATGCGCGGCGCGTGTGGCCGCCCGCTGCTTGCCTTAACGCGGCTGCACTTCTTCGACCGGGATGCCGAGCTTCTTCAGCTGCGGGCGAACCTTGGCGGCGTCGCCGACGACGACCCAGACGAAGGCGCTGGGATCGACGGCCTCGCGAAGCGATGCGTCGAGCGTCGCCTTGCTCTGCGCTCGGTACTTGTCGGCCAGCAGCTCGTAATAATTGTCCGGCCGGCCGTAGAGCGAGTTCGTCGCCATCGCCGAGAGCACTGAGCTCGACGTCTCGAACTGGCCCGGGAGCTGCTTGATGCGGTTGGCGATGGTCCGTTCCATCTCCTCGTCGGTGACGCCCTTGGTAGTCAGGAACTCGCGGATGTCCTTGCGAAGCTCGCGGATCGAATCGGCCGTGCGGTCGGCCTGTACCGGAGCCGCGACGACATAAGGCACGACCTTGGCGTTGAGCTGCACCGTGCCGCGAACGCCATAGGACCAGCCCTTGGTCTCGCGAAGGTTCATGTTGATCCGCGACAGGAAGGTGCCGCCCAGGATGTCGTTGGCGCCGCTGATCGCCGCCATCTCGCCCCTCGGGTCGATCGGCGTCACCTGGCCGGCCATGATGTAGGATTGCGGCGAACCTGGCCGGTCGATGAGGACGATCTTCTCGGCCTTCGGACGGGCCGGCAGGTCGCCGAAATTCTTCACGCCCTTGGGAGCAGACGGCGGCGCCCAAGTGCCGAAGGTGCGCTCCAGCTGCTGCTGCACTTCGGCCAGCGGCAGGTTCGAAACGACGAAGATTTCGAGATTGTCCGGGCGCAGCCAGCGCTGGCGGAAGCTCTCCAGATACGGCCTTGTGAAGCCCTTGACCGCCTCCGGGCTGCCAAGGTCAGTCGTGCCGTAGGGATGGGCATCCCCATACAGCAGCGCCGGAAGGGTGCGCGACGCGATCCCCTGCGGGTCCTTTTGCGCCTGGGCGATGGCCGTGAGGATCTGCGTGCGGACACGGTCGATCTCGGCCGGGTCGAAGGTGGGACGCTGAACGATGTCGGCGACGAGGTCGAGCGACGGCGCGAGGTTGGCGCTGAGCGCCGACAGCGTGACGGTGCTGCGGTCGGCGCCGCCGGACGTTGCGATCTGGGCGCCCAGGCGCTCTTCTTCCTCGGCAATCTGCTGGGAGGTCATGCCATCGGCGCCCTCGTCGAGCAGCGACAGCGTCAGGTTCTGAAGCCCGCGCGCGCCGGGCTGATCGGCCGAGAAGCCGGCGTCGAACGCAAGCGCGATCTGAGTGACCGGCACGGTCGTACGTTGCGCGTAGGCGACCTTGATCCCGTTCGACAACGTAACGTGCTGGACATCGGGGAAATCGAGCGGCGCAGGCTCTCCTACGGGCGGGATTTCGCGCTTGGTCGGCGGAGTCTTGATGTCCTCGCTGGATGCCTTGCGGGCCGGGCCCTTGGCTTCCTCGTACGGAGGACGCTCGCCAGGCTCGAGGCGGATCGACAGCGCCGGGCGCGTCAGCCATTGATTCATGGCAGCCTGCACGTCCGCCGGCGTGATCGCCGCATATTTGTCGAGCGTCTTTTTGTAGAAGTCGGAATCCGCCGCATAGACCTGGCCCTCGGCCAGCGCGACGGCCTTTCCGCCGAAGCCTCCGACCTGCTCGAGCCCGCGGATTCGTCCCGCGACCTCGCGGGTCGTCGCGCGGCGGACCTCGTCCTCGGTCGGACCGTTGGCGATCATCTCGGCGATGATTTCGTCGAGCCTCTTTTCGACGAGCGCCGGGTCGACTCCCGGCTTCACTGTCGCCGTCACTTCGAACAGCCCGACTCGCTGGAACGGCTGGTGCGACGCGGTCACCGCGACCGCGATCTTCTCGTCGCGCACCAGGATTTTGTCCAGGCGCGAACTCGCAAGCCCGCCGAGGATCGAGGCGCCGACGTCGAGCGCCGCGAGCTGGTCGGAAAGCAGGCCCGGAAGCGCCCAGTGCCGCTGGATCTGAGTCGCCGCGACCCGGTCCTTCATGACGATGGACTTGGGCGCCTGGAGGGTCGGCACGTCGGCTGCCGCCGGGACGTTCACCGGGCCTGGCTTGATCGCTCCGAAATATTTCTCGACCAGCGGCCGCGCCTCGGCGGCGGTGATGTCCCCGGCGAGCACGAGCACCGCATTGTTCGGCCCGTACTTGTCGATGAACCACTGTTTCACGTCGGCCAGGCTCGCCGCGTCGAGGTCCGCCATCGAGCCGATCGTGGAGTGCTGGTATGGGTGGCCGTCGGGGAAGAGGTTGCCGAGCACCTCATATTCGACGAGGCCGCCCGGCTGGTTGTCGCCCTGCCGCTTCTCGTTCTGGACGACGCCGATCTGGTTATCGAGCTTTTCCTGGGTAACCGCGCCGAGCAGATAGCCCATGCGGTCGCTTTCCATGAACAGCGCCTTCTCGATCGCGGACTTCGGCACTGTCTGGAAATAGTTGGTCCGGTCGAACCAGGTAGTCCCGTTGTAATCGGTCGCGCCGATCTGCTGCAGGTAAGTGAAGAAGTCGCCCGGAAGGTTCTCCGAACCGTTGAACATGATGTGCTCGAAGAGGTGCGCGAAGCCGGTCTTGCCCTTCGGCTCGTCCTTCGAGCCGACATTGTACCAGGTGCTGACCGCGACCACGGGCGCCTTGTGGTCCTCGTGGACGATCACCGTCAGGCCGTTGGCGAGCTTGAAGCTCGTGTGCGGGATCGAAACTTCCCCGACGAGCGCGCTGACCGGCGCGGGCTGCGGAACGGCCGGAGCCACGGCTTCGGTGGCGGGCGGCGGCGCGACATTCGCGGTCTGCTGCGTGGTCGAGCAGGCTGCGAGCGCGGAGGTGGCGAGCAGGATCGAAAGGCGCTTGAAGCTGTTCATTTTTCTGATTCCCCGGGAGATTCGGCGAGACCTTAATCACCCGGACAGGACTCGCAATATCCACTCGCGGGAAGGCCCGTTTTTTCGACGAAAGGCGGAAGCGCGGTTGCAATGATTGCCGGTTTGGCGGCACATTCAGGCGATGGCGGGCGAATGGCGAAGCTTCCGGTCAGCGCGCAAGTGACTACGCGGCCGGTCGCGATCGCCCAGATCATCACCGGCACTGCCGCGGCGATGGCGCTGCTTTATTTCCTCGCCGGGATCCTGATCCCCCTCGTCATCGCCTTCGTGCTCGTCGTGCTTGTGGACGCGGTCGTCACATTCATCGACCGGCGCTCGCCGAGGTCGCCGCGCTGGGCGGTCTCCCTGGTCTCGGGCCTGCTGGTGATCATGACTGCCTCGAGCGGGATCTTCATCCTTGCCCAGGGCGCCGTAAAGATGGTCGAACAGGGCCCGGCTCTTGTCGCAAGGCTCGAAAGCCTCGTCCAGTCGATCGGCCGCTCGGCGGGCTATTCCGAGCCGCTGCACCTTGCCACGCTTGTAGGACAGGTCAGTGTTCCCGAAGTCGCCGGCGCGATCCTGAATGCCGCCCAGGGCGTGGCCGGAGGCGTGCTCCTGATCATCGTTTATTTCGGTTTCATGGTGGCTGGGCGGCGCCGGATCAGCCGCAAGATCGACGCAGCCGCGGTGACCTCTCGACGAAGGCTCGCGATCAAGCGGGCAATTGACCGGGTCGCGTCCGACCTTCGCATTTATCTGTGGGTCCAGACGCTGACCGGCCTGATGCTCGCTTCGGTTTCCGCGGTGGTGATGGCCTTGGTGGGTCTCGACAATGTCCTGTTCTGGACGGTCGTACTCTTCCTCCTTTCGTTCATTCCGACGATCGGGGTGACGATCGGCTCGATCGTCCCTGCCCTGTTCGCCCTGCTCCAGTTCGATTCCTTCTGGCAGGCGGCCGTCATCTTTGGCGCCATCCAGTTGATCGCGCTGGTCATCGGCAATTTCATTTATCCCAGGATGCAGGCAGACACGCAGAACATCGACCCGGTGACGACCCTGCTCGCCCTGTCGCTCTGGACCTTCCTGTGGGGCGTGCCCGGCGCATTCCTGGCCGTGCCAATGACATTGATGCTGATGATGATCTTCGCCCAGTTCGAAAGCACGCGCTGGGTCGCCGCTGCTCTGTCCAACGACGGGCGGCCCGATTTTCGGCGGATGCCGGAACAGGCGCCCAAGGGCCGCCAGATCTAGTCTTCGCCGCCCATCATCCCGGCCATGCCGAGCATCAGCGATGCCGTGCTCTTGTAGCGCACGCGCGTCGTCCAGGTCGGCGCCTTCGGCTTGTCGGAAAAGAAGGCTTCGGGGCCATAGCCGATCATCATCACCATTCCCGCGGGCGAAGCGCGGATGACTTCGGCCGGGACGGTGCATTCGTTCGCGCTGGGCGGTAACGCCCCGCCGGCGGCTATCAGTTTCTTGACCTGGTCGGGCGACAGATAGTCGAGGTTCGGGAAGGCCGCGGCCTTGCTCGCCGAGGTCCACACCAGCACGTCGCCGCTTTGGCTCGCTCCGAACATTGAGAGCGCATAGCCGGTTGCCTGCGGCGCGGGAGTCCAGGCCAGGCTGATCGCTCCCGACGGAAGTGTTCCGGCCTCGCGGAGGCCGAGGCCCGGCATGAAGTCCTGTCCCGCGGCGAGCGAGAAGGCGATGGGCGGCGAATAATTGCCCTCGACCTTGTGCGCGCCGAGCAGCGATCCATTTCCAGGCACCGGGCGCGAGTCCTTTTCATTCGGCCATTCGCCATATCCGGGAGACTGGCCGGGCCGCGGCGGCTGCGCGGCCTGGACCGTCGCCGCCATCCCCGGCGGCATCTGCCCCGCCGCCATCTTGGAGAAATCGACGGTCACGGGCTGGCCCGGTCCGGCGTGCTCGCCGCAGCCCCAGTAGATCAGCATCTTGCCTTGCGGCCGCTGGAGATTGGTCGGCAGGCCGGGTGTTGCCGGTGCCGCTTTCGGAGCCGCGGGCGTCACGAGCGGCAGGCTCGCCCCCATCTGCAGCCCGGGCGGGATGAAGTGCTGCGCTTGCGGCGCGGCGGCCTTCTCGCGGGAGGCGAGGTAAAGGTTGAGGGTGTGGCCGACCCCGGAGCCGCCCTGCATCACCTGCATGATCTGCTGCGGGCTCATTCCCGGCGTTATTCCGGCGCCCATCCC
>JBKHXB010000055.1:0-13932 GCA_046566245.1 Alphaproteobacteria bacterium
TGGTCGTGGCCGACACCGGAAGCCACTGCATGAAGTCGACCTGGTCGGGATAGATGTCGAAGGCGACGCAGGGAAACAGCTTGTAATAGAGCCACTTGCGGCGGTGGCTTGCGGGCAGGTGCGCGGCCTCCGGGAGCAGCTTCTGGTAGGCGTGCTCCGACGGGTTCGCGCTTTCCTTCTCGGCCATGTCGCCTTCCATCCGGTCGACCCATTCCTTGGCCTCGATCCGGTAGTTTCGGCCGAACAGCCGCGTCAGGCCCGGATGGCCGACCGGGATGTGGAGATGGTCGGAATAATTGTCGGCAATCGTCTTCCAGTTGAGCGCGCGCGGGCGAAGGGTGACCCGGCCGATCGCGCGCAGCTCCTCGAAGCGATAGGGCGCGACCTCCGCGTCGTAGGGCGCCATCATCTCGGCGACGCTTGGAAGCCCCTCTTCCAGCCGCACGAACAGGAAGCCCCGCCACCTCTCCAGCGTCACGGGCTTTAGGCCCAGCGCGCCCATCTCCAGCCCGGGATATTCGTGCCTGTGCGGCACCCCGACGAGCCGCCCGTCCCGCGCATAGCTCCAGGCGTGATAAGGGCAGGTCAGCACCTTCGCGCAGCCGCCCTCCCCGTCCACCAGCCGCGAGCCGCGGTGGCGGCAGACGTTGTGGAAGGCGCGGATCTCGCCGTCGTCGCCGCGGATGACGATGATGCTCTCGCCGAGATATTCGAGGCTCCGCCATTCGCCTGCTTCAGTGATCTCACTCTCGTGACAGACGATCTGCGGCGCCGCGCGAAGGAAAGCCTTCTTTTCCGCCTCGAAGAACTCCGGGTCGTGATAGAGCCAGCCCGGCAGGCTCATGTCGTCGAGCAAATCCTTCCCGGACGGGGAAGTGAGGGCGGGTCGAACCTGCGTTGCCATGCCTTAGAATATCCGCTGATGCCGAACTTGTCGAAGAGTTGGCCCGCCTGTCGAAGAGCTGTCCTGAGCTAAGTTGAGGCGCCCAGCCCTGATCATGTGGAACCGCGGCCCCGAGCACCATCAAGGTCCCTACACTGGCGTAATTTATACACGTCCTAAGCTATCAGCAGTTGAGCATTTTTCTCATTTCCGCGCCTTCGGGTGTATTATACAGAACGTCAGCGGCCTCGGCGCCAGCCCCCTGTTGTTTTTGTGCTTCGCTAACATACAGATCACACTTGTTCACAGCACTATTATTTTGCGAAGCTTGGATTGACTGACCAAGTCTTTGGACCTGTTGTTGCATCGCCTGGGCTTGAGAATCCATCGCGCTATCTGAGCCAGCACGCCCAGTCCTGATTGCTTGGTCGGTTTGCTCGCTTAGTCCAGAATCTACTGGCGTCATCGGCGTCGCCGCAGCATCTGCTTTTGCTTTTTCTAAGAGATCAGCGATCACATCATCTTCATCTTCAGTCTTACACATGGGCGGAGGTGGCTTTGCTGCAGCTTCAAGTTCTTGAAGCTTCTGACGGTGCCGAGTAATCATCTGTTCGATTTGGGCTGCACTTGGCTCGCCACTCCCGTAGACCCAGCCCGCCAAGGTGTCTGACCACATTTGGTTCAATGTGCGATCACTGCCGACGGCCGCACTGATCTTGTTGTCGAGAAGCGAGCCAATGGACTTGCCAATTTTATAGGGAGCGCACAACGGACCAAAGGCTGTACAAGTAGCTTCGTCCACTACAGTGTCGGTCGCAGCACCCCACTCGCCCTTGTCTAAGTCCATCTTGACAGAAAGCGCAGCGACGCCCCAGCCAAGAAATTGCAGCATAGACCCAACATTCTTCCAGATCCTGATTTCGTCGAGCTGCCTTTGATGCTTATTAAGCAATTCAGCGCAATCGAAGGCGAGACCTTTGACTTCAAGACTGTGGCCAATGGCGTCCACGGTGGCCTTCCCAGAATCGGTTTGTTGCGCGTTTGCTACCGCGGGAAGGGCGAAAGAAGAAGCTGCCGCTAGAGCGAAGCCACTGATCGCAATCTTGAGCTTCATTTCTGCCTCCGGTTGTTCGAATCCCGAAAGGAACTCACCGTGGCGTCGCTGTTGGCCGCCCTTCGCATCAACAAGGCACGGAACTTCTCTCGGAATTCGGGGATGCTCCTGGCATGCACGGTGATTTGTCTTTCACCGAAGCTGATGACGACGGAGCGCTGGCCAGAGGCAACGCCTCCAACTGATGCGGAGAAAGCGTTATTTGCCTGAGCGATCGCCATATTCTGCTGCATGGTCGCCACGAGCATTTGTGGGCCTGCTGAGGTGCCAGCGGCCGCAGCTGAAAATCCTCCGGCCATTGCCGTCAGCGCGCCTGCCCACATGGCCCTTCCAGCCTTCTTGTTCTGCTCGCGCTCGGCCCGAATCATCTGGCGGAACGATTCGCCGAATTCGCCCTCCCGCAGATTGCTCAACGCGGCCAAGGTATCCTCGTTCGTGAACTCTCGTTCTGCGGAAATGAATTTGGGCAGAAGCTCCCAGCCAGCCGGGCCCGCATCTTCTATCACTCCGGAATAGAGGGACGCGTATCGGGCAATTTGGGTGCGTTCGACCAATCGGCGATCGATTGCTTTGACTGCAGCGATAAAAGGCTTGAGTTCTTTAGCCATCAGCCCGGTAACGAATTCGCGCGACTGTAACGGAGACTCTACGTGCTTCCACTCAGCGTCGCTGATCTTGAGCTGTTTGTCCCCGAAAGAAATAACGCCTTTCGGCGCGTCGCTTCGCTTTTGTTCGGCCGTCGTCGCGAGTTGAACCAAGGCCGATGGATTTGGACCCACGCCTGTGGGTGATATTCGGCGACTGATCGCGAACAGTTCACTATTGCTCTTACGTACTTTAGGCTGGGTCGAGGCGACGAACGCCGGCAGGACATAGAGGCCATGCGTATAGACCGTCGAAGGAGTGCTGGCGTAATAACGAGGAGCCACAAAGACGATGAAATCGAGCCGGATCGCACTTGGCAGATCATCGTTTGGTAACCGGTAGGAAAAGCGCCCGGCACTGTCCACGTCAAGCGTAGCAGCTTGAATCACAACAGAATTTTTCGGCAACTGTTTTGCGAGTGCGGCATAAACGTCTGGGACGAAGTATGCACTCTTGGCTACGATCTGGTCGAGGAAGTGGTCGTTTTCCGAACAGTATGACATGAAGCCGCCACAGCCGACTGGCCATTTGAGCTTGTCAAACGCTTGCTTGAGACGGGCCTCGGCGCGTGGCGTGATTGTTGCCGGAAACGTCAAAGTAACAAGCGGCACGGACTCTGACTCGGTCATTTGCTGAGGCGCGACCAATGGCTCTGAGCGCGTGGCGGTCACAACAATCGGTCGGTCGATCTGAGGCTGCGCCTCGGCTTGTACCGGAGATGAACTCTGCGACGGAGACGATGCTTGTAGCTCGGCCTCTCGCGGCGCTTCTTGGCGGTCGCCGAGCAGGCTCGTGAACTCGGCCGTTACGTCCACCGCCCCTCCGGGGGCGGTCGCAGCGTCGAAAAGCCGGTTCTTACCAGGATAAGCCCGCAGGAGCTCAGTCATTGCCTTGTTCATGCGCCGTTGCGCATCGGGGGAGTCAGCCGGCAGCGCGCGTCTCGCGGCAGCCATGTCGAGCTTCACGTCGGCGTCGCCAGTCGCGCCGGACTCGCTGAGAAGCCAGCTGTCCGACGACTGAGCATACAAGGCCGCGTAAGAGGAAAAAGCCGCACCTGAGGCCAGGCACGTCATCGCTAACTGCACAAGAACGCGACGGGCCATAAGAGCCCCCCAGAAAGCAGAACTTGGAATTCTTGCTGTTTACGAGTCGTTTACCACGCAAAAGACGATTTTGAAATCAACGTGCTTCATTTAAGATGTTGGCCTGCGGCACCCATCTGGCTCCCCTATCTTGGAAGGCGATCGGAATGAGATCGATGCGTTATGTGGTTACGTTGCTCTTTCTCGGATTCGCCAGCCACGCGGAGGCTGCCCGCTATGGCTTTTGCTACGTGGACTTCGGCAAGGGCACTGACGCCACGCGCTACGTAAGCGGGGTCATCGACGTTGGAGGCGAACCGCAGATACTTGCCGCAGGAGGATCTTTCCGGGAAGCGTTCCTGGACCACGTCCGGTCCAGGTACGAGTCCGGTGCAAGCGCCGTCGCGTGCGACTCATGGGAAACGCTCAACGATGCGCGCCGTGCAGCGTTCGAAGCCGGGATCGTTGGCGACGTCATCCGGGTGCGGACTGGATGGCTTGGCGGAAAGCGCGAGGCCGGGGGCGGCAAAGCTGCCGCGCCGAGGACTGACAGCGCGACAGCCGCTCCTCCTGCATCTGCTCCCAAGACCCCGCCCGCCAAGCCGCAATGGGAGATCGATTACGAGGCGAAGATGGCCGTGTACGAGCAGGAACTGGCTCGGCAGAAGGCCGCCGTCGCCGAGTACGAACGCGCCCAGGCGGAGCTGGCGAGAAGCCGTGAGGAACAGGCCGAGCGCGCCCGAAAGGCGAAGGAGGATTGGGAGAAAGCGGTCGCGGCGTGCAAGGCCGGCGATCATTCCAAGTGCGCCCAGACCTCGGCGGAACCGCAATAGCGGCTGACCCTCTGAGCCGAAAAACTTCTGTCCTACAGCACCCCTTTTGTGCCTTATCCTCCGGGATGGACGCATTCGATCCGCACACCTCGATCCCACCTCACTCTTCGCCGCGGTCAGCAGCTGTTTCCAGTCGAGGATTTCGCTGCGTTTTCGCGGCAGCGCCCAGCCGCGCAGCACTGTCAAGTGTGTCAAATTCCCCTTCGGGCAAATCCAACAGCGTTGCATTTGCATCCCCCAGGATTGTGGAAGCGAGCTGCCCGTGACGGCTTCACAAAGCCTGGCGCTTCCATTATGTGGCCCGCCACGTGGGGCGGCCTTGGCTGCCCCCGTTTGATTTTACGACGACAGCCGGAGGGGCGTGGCACTGGGCCGCGTCAGCGATCGGCCAACAGAGAGACGATAAGCATGCCGCTTTACGAGCATGTTTTCCTCGCGCGTCAGGACCTGGCCCAGGCCCAGGTGGACGCGCTCGCGGAAAACGCAACCAAAATCCTCGAGGACAATGGCGGGAAGGTCGTCAAGACCGAGACCTGGGGTCTCAAGTCCCTCGCCTACAAGATCGCAAAGAACCGCAAGGCGCATTTCGTGATGCTGGGCATTGACGCACCGGCCCCGGCGGTCGCCGAGCTGGAGCGCCAGACCAACATCAACGAGGACGTGATCCGTTTCATGACGATCCGCGTGGACGAGCATGAATCCGGGCCTTCGGCGATGATGCGCCGCGAGCGCAGCTCACGTGGCGAGCGCGGCCTCGACCGTCCCGGCCGGATCCGCGAAGAGGAGGTCGAATAATGGCCCGCGCATTCTTCCGCCGCCGCAAGTCCTGCCCCTTTTCCGGCAAGGACGCGCCGAAGATCGATTACAAGGACGTGCGCCTGCTCCAGGGCTTCATCTCGGAGCGCGGCAAGATCGTCCCGTCGCGGATCACCGCGGTCTCCTCGAAGAAGCAGCGCGAGCTGGCCAAGGCGATCAAGCGCGCCCGCCACATCGGCCTTCTTCCCTACGTCGTGAAATAAGGAGGGCAGAGAGATGGAAGTCATCCTGCTCGAGCGCGTCGAGAAACTCGGCGGAATCGGCGACGTCGTCACCGTCAAGAACGGCTTCGCCCGCAACTACCTTCTGCCCAACAAGAAGGCGCTGCGCGCCAACGAGGCCAACCGCAAGCTGTTCGAGGCCAACCGCGCCCGGATCGAGGCCGAGAACGCCGAGAAGCGCTCGGCCGCCGAGAAGGAGGCGAAGAGCGTCGACGGCAAGACCGTGCAGCTGATCCGCCAGGCTTCGAACACGGGCCAGCTCTACGGATCGGTCTCCGCGCGCGACATCGTTGAGGCGCTCGATGCCGAAGGCGCCAAGGTGACCAAGAGCCAGGTGGTCCTCGACCGGCCGATCAAGTCGATCGGAATGCACGAGGTGAAGATCGCACTCCACCCGGAGGTGTCGGTCACGATCCAGGTCAACGTCGCGCGCTCGCCCGAGGAGGCCGAGCTGCAGGCGCAGGGGATCGACGTCATCGCCCAGATGTTCGAGGAAGCCGCCGCTCCGATCGCCGCCGAGCAGCTGCAGCCGGAGCCGGAAGCCGCGGCCGAAGCAGAAGCTTTGCCGGTTGCCGAGGGCGACACGCTTGCCCAGGTCGAAGCGGCCGACGAGCCCGAGGCTGAGGACAAGCGAGAGACCGGTGAGGCCTCGCCGGAAGCTCCGACAGCCAAGGTGGCGGACGAGGACGATTCCCCGAGGGGCTGAGCCTCGCTTCCAGTGACGGAAATGACAAGGCCGTCGGTCATTTGTGACCGGCGGCCTTTCTTTCCTCGATTCGTCGCAAATTCATTGCCGTAGCCTCGACTCGTCGCATCGGCGCCGGTCCTGCCGGAACGTCATTCCGCATCCGTTGTTGTTTCCGATGAAGAGCGAGGGGTCGTTTCTGTAGGAGTATTCGGCATGGCGAACGAGAACCAGAATCAGCAAAACGAGCAGGGCCGCGAGAAAGAAACCGGCCAGGATCAGGACAAGCAGTTCGGGCAGGGCCAACAGGGTCAGCAGGGCGACACCAGCCTCACCGACACCGCGGGCAAGCAGGGCCAGCAGGGCGAAACCGACCAGGCCGGCCAGCAGGGCGGCTTTGTCGGGTCCGGCGGCCAGGAGTCCGGTGAGTATCTGCAGGAAGCGCAGGAAGGCCAGACCGGCGAGACTGGTCAGGCCGGCTTTGCCGAGCAAGGCCAGGGCGCCACTGGCGAGACCGGCGGCATCGAAGGCGATACCGAGCGCAGCCAGGACCGCTCGAGCGACATCGAAGGCGGCAGCGAGAACCGCTAACTAGACGAACCGGGGCGCGGCGCTTCTCTTATGCGGGCTGTCTTGCGAGGAACCCGGCTTCCCGCTCGACCCATGGGGCGAAGCTCGACCGCGACAGGATCCGCCGCGTGTAGGCAAGGGTTTTCGGGTAGCGCCCCGGATCCAGCGCGATCTTGAGATGCATGAGGTTCGCGAACGGGCTCGCCACCGCGATGTCGGCAAGGGTCAACCGGTCGCCGATCAGGTAGCCGTCCCGCTCCGGAGCAACGCTTTCGACATAATCCAGGATCTTGGGAAGCTCTTCCCGTTCCGCTGCATCCGCGGCCGCAAGGTCGCCCTCCCGCTTCAGGAATACCGGGGCGACTACCCGGTTGTAGAACATCTTCGCGCCGCAGCCGGCGAGGATCGTGTCGGCGAATTCGTCGAACCAGATGCACCGACCACGAAGCTCCGGCTCGGACGGGATCATCGCCGGCTCGGGATGCTTCGCTTCGAGATAGTGAATGATCGCGCTTGAATCGGCGAGCCTGAAGTCTCCGTCGGCCATCGCCGGCATTTTCCCGAACGGGCTCGCCTCTCGGAACAGCGGATCCTGGTCCCCGATGCCAACCGGGCGGACCTCGATGTCGATCCCCTTCTCCCCCGCGAACGCGATAACCTTGCGGACGAACGGCGAAAGTGACGAACCAAAAAGAATCATGACCCGGTCCTTTCAACCGACAGAATGCGGACACTCCTGACGCTTCGGCCGTTTTCGGATCAAGGCAAGAGGAGATTTGGCAAATGCGAAGCAACAGTGGCCGCGACGAGTCCCGCAACAACCTGCGCGATCCGACCCTACGCGATCGCGAACTCGGTCGCGACGTCGAAACCAAGGTGAAGCAACGGACCACCGAGCTTGGATCCAACGCCCGAAAGAGCGGCGAGGAAGGCGAAACCGACTAACGAATGCGGTAGTAATCAGCGACCCTGTCGAGCGCGAGCGAGAGCACCAGCTTGCCCGCCCGGGCCGGCCAGCCGAGCGCGCTTTCCGCCTCCCGCATCCCCTCTCCCGAACAGACCACGCGCCACAATATGTCGGCGAGTCCGGGTCCCGCCGCTTCGACCGCACCATCGAAACGACGGCGGGCGTCTATCCTTACCGCAGCGAGATCGCCGCCGCTGGCTGAGCCTCCGCGCTGACGGCCGACAGGCGCACTGTCCCATTGCATGGTCACGCTCGGCGACAGGCCGCCGCGCTCCCAGTCGGACCGAAGTTGCTCGCCCGCGTCGAACTGCCGACGGCTGACGAAACCGCGGGCGAAAAGCCAGCCTAAAGGCGATTCCACCACGTTGACGGTTACCGAGCGAACGGCGCGTCGACTGCTACGCCTCAGCGTTTCCCCGTCCCGCCCGATCGCCCGCTCTACGAGAATCCGCCCATCCTTGGCCTGCCGCACGCCCGTTTCTCCCTGCCATTCGATTCGGAGGCGGACTTGCCACAGCGGAGAAAGTGTAGGACAGCAGAAAAACCTCTTTGGTTCAGGAGCTCGGTCGATGATCACCCGCATCCGTGAAGTTCGCAAGGCGCGTGGACTTACTCTGGAGGAAGTGGCGCGGCGGTGCGACCCGCCGACGACGCCGCAGACGATCGGCCGGCTGGAAACCGGCACGAGGACAGTCTCGCTCGGCTGGCTGAACCGGATCGCGGACGCGCTGGGCGTCGACGCGGGCGATCTGGTCGCCACCGGCGAAGGCGGCGGCGAGCTTCCGGTCGCAGCGATCCTTGGCGCAAGGGGCGCGACGGCACCGAAGCGCACGGCAATACTGGTCCCACCCCGCCCAGGCCCTGGAGCAATCGGAGTGACGGTGGCCGCGAGTGTCGGCGACTATCGCGCAGGCGACGAGCTTTGGTGCCGGACGCTCGAACCGGAGGATTTTGCCCAAGCCATGAACCGGGACGTGCTTGTCCCCCGGCCGGCGGGACGCTTCCTGTTCGGACGGCTGATCAACCGTGACGAGGAAAGGCTGCAGCTTCTTCCGCTCGAGGCCGGCGGCCGCCAGCAGGTGGTCGCTAACCCGCCCTGGATCGCGGTCGCCGTGAGGCTTGTGCGGAGCCTGTGAACGCCGCGGCCGTTAAACGGCCATGTTCCTGTTCTTCTCGAGCCGCACTGGCTGCATTCTGTCGCTGCTCATCAGCGCAGCCGGGACGCTACTACTTCTCGCGCTTCTCGGCTGGGTGCGCTTCTGACCGCAGCTTGACGTAAGGCGCCGCCAACCCCACTGAAAATCGCACGGGCGGTTAGCTCAGTTGGTAGAGCATCTCGTTTACACCGAGAGGGTCGGCGGTTCGAGCCCGTCACCGCCCACCAGCATCAGGACCCACAAGCGAGTTCAGGCTCGGCGCGCGGCCGGGTCAGATCACCGCCACTTTTCCGACGTCGGCGAAATAACGGCGAAGCGCCGCGCTGGATTCTCGGGACAGCTCGACGAAGACGCGGCGGCCATCATGAGGATCGGCGCGGCGCACGAACAGGCCCTTGTCGGTCATGCTCTTGAGCCAGCGTAGGGCCGTGGTCGCAGGAACCGCGGCCGCGATGCACAAGCTCGAAACCGGTACCCGCAGCTGAGCGATCTCCGCCTGCAGTAGGTCCAGGAGCATGTCCCAGGCGGGGTCCGCGAACAGTTCCTCGGAAAAATAGCGGGTGCGCAGCCTGCGCGCCCGGATCACGGAACGTACTAGCTCGACCGGAATGTCCGGCGCGCTCTCCTCGATCGGCTTGACCGGATCGGGTTCCGGCCCCGCCGGCACGGTCGAGAGACGCGCGAGGGTCGCGGCTATTCTACCGACCTCGTCGCTGAGCTGGCGAAGGCGGTCGGCACCCGGATCGCGCGAAACGTCGTTGGCGCGGTCCGGTACCCGCGCGATGGCGGTCGCGGTCGCGAGCGAGGCCGCCCGCTCGAACGCGTCGGGATTGATCACGATCTGGGCCCTGCCTTCGAAAAGACGTGACCCAAGGCAATCGATCATGTCGGGGCTTAGCGAAAGCACCGCTCCGAACCGGCGGGAGGCGACCGCCTCGTCGACAGTGTCGAGGAGCGTGTCGAGCTCCGGCCCGCACTCGCGATCAACCTCGATCCAGATAGCGGAGGCTGCTGCCTGGTGCCTCAGCCTTTGCGGCGCCTCTCTGATGTCGAGTTGTGCTCCGATTCGCAGGCCCGATGCTTCAGCTGTCTCTCGCGCCCGGCGCATCGCGGGCTCGCTGCTCGCCGCCAAGATGAGCGGCGCAGGGCCTCCGTACGATAGCGGGGGCTCGGTCATCAAAGCGCCATGGGGTACCCCAAAAAAAGCAATACCGAGCAATGCCTTGCTTAACGCGCAATTCGGAGAAAAGTCAGGCAGTTTCGGCTCCAAAATGGAGAAATCTCCCGCCATCACCCCGTTTCGAAATGCTATTGTTCGAATCGGGGAGGAGAGGATGGCAAAGCCTGGGGGGTCAGGATGGAGCAGAGTATCGCATCGCGCGCGGAGTGGCTTGCGCGCTTGGCCGACGCCATCGCCAGTGCCCAAACCGTAGCCTGGCGTCTCCGCACGTTCGAAAACGCGTCACTAGAGGCGCGAGAGCTTTACGACCGCCTGGAAGTGGCACGGCAGGAGCTGGACCTGCTACAGGGCCGTTCGCCGCGACAGTCCGCGCAGACCGATCCCGAGTGGCTCGGCCGGCTTGGCTGGGGAAGCGCGCTGATAGACCCGGCGGACTAGCTCACGGCGGTCATGTTCCAACCGAAAGCTCACCGCCTCCGGAAAAAGGTTCCAGGAAGGGACCAATAGGAGGCGCTTTCCAGCCTGCGGTGGCGACGAAACCGCGGTTGAGGAACGCGCGCTTGCCGTAGCGGAGCGGCTCCCCGTCCGGCCCATCCACCCTGCCGCCGGCAGCGAGAAGCACAGCGTGCCCTGCTGCCGTGTCCCATTCCGCGGTCGGCGCCAGGCGCGGGTAGATGTCAGCCTTCCCTTCCGCGACGATGCAGAATTTGAGGCTCGAACCGATACCGACATAGTCGCATTCCCCGACCGCTTCGGCGAGATAGTCGGCGGTGGGCTGGTTAAAGTGCGATTTCGAGGCGACTGCGGTTATCGCCGAGCCTCGCTGCCTGACCTGGATGGAGCGGCGGCCTTTGCCGTCCTGGATCCATGCGCCCTCCCCCGCCAACCCGGCATAAATGGTTCCGCGCGCCGGCGCGAACACGGCGCCCAGGAGCGGTGTTCCAGCGGAAATGAGGCCGATATTGACCGTATAATCGTCGCCGCCGCGGATGAATTCCTTGGTGCCATCCAGGGGATCGACGAGGAAATACGTGTCGCCGAAGGACGGTATTCTGCCGGCCGCAACCTCCTCCTCGGCCACCACCGGAACGCCCGGCGCGGCCTTGGCGAGGGCGGCGAGAATGATCAGCTCAGCCGCGCGGTCGGCAACAGTTACCGGCGAAAGGTCGTCCTTCGATTCGACCTCGAAGCCGCCCTCGACGATCTTGAGGATCGCCTCGCCTGCTTCGGCAGCGGCGACTGCGATGTCTTCGACAAGCTGTCTGTGATCCACGGGCGACCCTTATCTCGGCGCCATCCGGATGCCGCCGTCGAGCCGCACGCTTTCCGCGTTCATGTACGGGTTCTCGACCATGAAGCAGGCGAGCCGAGCATATTCCTCTGGCTGGCCAAGGCGCTTGGGGAAAGGGACCTGCGCCGCAAGCGCTTCCTGGACGTTGGGCGGCATCATCGCGACCATCGGCGTCTTGAACACGCCGGGAAGGATGGTGTTCACCCGGATCCCCTCGTTCATCAGGTCGCGTGCGATCGGAAGCGCCATCGCGAGCACGCCGCCCTTCGAGGCCGAGTAGGCAGCCTGGCCGATCTGCCCGTCCTGCGCGGCGACCGAGGCGGTGTTGATGATCACGCCGCGCTCGCCGTCCGCGAGCGAGTTGAGGCTGACCATCCCGAATGCCGAGTGGGCGATACAGCGGAAGGTGCCGATGAGGTTGATCTGAATGGCCAACTCGAACTGCACCATCGGGTAGAATTTTGGCTCCTTGGTTTCCTTGTCTCGGCCGACCGTCTTGGCGGCGTTGGCGACGCCCGCGCAATTGACGAGGACGCGCTCCTGACCATGCTCCTCGCGAGCCCTCGCGAAGGCGGCGGCCACTTTCTCGTCGCTGGTGACGTCCACTTCGCAGAAGATCCCGCCAATCTCGGCAGCGACCTTCTCGCCCTTGTCGCTGTCGCGGTCGAAAACCGCGACCTTGGCGCCGCGCTTGGCAAGCTCGCGCGCGGTCGCCTCGCCGAGTCCCGATGCGGCGCCGGTGACGACTGCGCTGATGCCGTTGATGTCCATGCTTGTCCCTTTCGTCATCCCGGTCTTGAGCCGGGATCCGCCTGTTCCTGACCGCCGCTAGAAGGAAGGCAGGCCCCGGATCAAGTCCGGGGTGACGGTTCCGGCGGCTCCACCCTCGCGAGCACCGCGCCTTCGGCGACCTGCGCCCCCGCTTTCGCGTTCAGCTCGGCGACCACGCCGTCGAACGGCGCGACCAGCCCATGCTCCATCTTCATCGCTTCCAGGGTCAGGAGGCGCTGGCCCTTTGCAACCGCCTCGCCTGCCTTCACTTCGACCGCAGTGACCTTACCGGGCATCGGGGCGGCGATGGTTCCATCTGCATGGCCGTGGCCGCCGACGCTTCCGCGGCACGAAAGGTCGAATTCATAGGCCTGGCCCTCGTGGAAGACGACGACCCGCTCTTCGTCGCGAAACCCGGAAACCGCGGCCATCGGCTCGCCGCCGTCGAGCCGGACCGTCCGGAACGCGCCGTCGCGGCCGAGCGCGATCTGGTGGGCAGCAGGAGCATTCAGCCGAAATCCGGCGAGTCCCGCGCCCTCCTCCTCGTCCTCGGCAAGCGCGGTCGCGACCGACGCCGCCGCGCGCCAGATGGTCTCGTCAGGCTCCGGTTCCGGAAGCAGCGATTCGAGCTCGCGCTCGATGAAATGCGTATCCACGTCGCCGCTCGCGAAGTCCGGGTGAAGCAGCGCGTTGAACAGGAAGCCGGCATTGGTACGGACCGGCCAGACCTCGACTCCGTCGAGGATCGCGGCGAGCTCGTCGATTGCCTCCTCGCGGGTCTCCCCGCGCGCGATCAGCTTGGCGATCATCGGGTCGTAGAAGGGCGAAATCGAATCACCCTCTTCCACCCCGGTTTCGATCCGGCCCTCCCCGCCGAGGTCGAAATGCTCGAGCCGCCCGACGCTTGGCAGGAAGCCCTTCGCCGGGTCCTCCGCGTAGAGCCGCGCCTCGATCGCATGGCAGTTGATCGATAGCTCCCCCTGCTTCTTCGGCAGCTTCTCGCCGCTTGCTACCCGAAGCTGCCATTCGACCAGGTCCTGGCCGGTGATCTCCTCGGTCACCGGATGCTCGACCTGGAGACGCGTGTTCATTTCCATGAACCAGATGCGGTCGCCGCGAAGGCCTTCCGATGCGTCGGCGATGAACTCGACCGTCCCGGCGCCCTCGTAATTCACCGCCTTCGCAGCGCGGACCGCGGCCGAGCACACTGCTTCGCGCGTCGCCTCGTCCATGCCCGGCGCCGGCGCTTCCTCGATCACCTTCTGGTGGCGACGCTGGAGCGAGCAATCGCGCTCGAACAGGTGGACGACGTTGCCGTGGGAGTCGCCGAACACCTGCACTTCGATGTGGCGCGGGCGCTGGATATATTTCTCAATCAGCACCCGGTTGTCCCCGAAGCTCGAGGCCGCCTCGCGCTGCGCGCTTTCGAGCGCGTCGTCGAAGCCGCTCGCATTGTCGACGCGGCGCATGCCTTTGCCCCCGCCGCCCGCGACCGCCTTGATCAGGACCGGCCAGCCGATCGCTTCGGCTTCCTTTTTAAGGCGCTTGGGATCCTGGTCCTCGCCGAGGTAGCCTGGAGTGACCGGCACTCCGGCCTCGTCCATCAGCTTCTTCGCCGCGTCCTTCAGGCCCATGGCGCGAATGCTGTCTGGCTTCGGCCCGACCCAGATAAGTCCCGCGTCGATCACGGTCTGCGCGAAGTCCGCGTTCTCCGAGA
>JBKHXB010000056.1:0-13610 GCA_046566245.1 Alphaproteobacteria bacterium
GGTCGACGAGGGCAGGATCGCGAAGATCCTTGTCCCCGAAGGCACGGACGGCGTGAAGGTCGGCCAGCCCATCGCCATTCTCGAGGCAGAGGGGGCACCCGCCCCGGCGTCGGCGCCAACGAAACCCGCTCCCGAGCCGGAGGTCGCCGCCCGATCGATTCCGGAGCCGGAATCGCAGGAGGCGGAGGGATTGCCCACGCCGAAGCGAATGGAGACCGCCGCCCGCGACCTGGTCGCCGACGTCGATTCAACCAGCGACGACGACCGTCCCGATGCGCCGGAAGGCGCGACGATGGCGAGCCTGACGGTCCGCGAGGCGCTCCGCGACGCGATGGCGGAGGAAATGCGGCGCGACGAGCGCGTGTTCGTGCTCGGCGAAGAGGTTGCCGAATACCAGGGTGCCTACAAGGTCACGCAGGGCCTGCTCGAGGAATTCGGGCCGAAGCGGGTCGTTGATACGCCGATCACCGAATACGGTTTTGCCGGGGTAGGGGCCGGCGCTGCGATGGGCGGCTTGCGGCCGATCGTCGAGTTCATGACCTTCAACTTCGCGATGCAGGCGATCGACCACATCGTGAACTCGGCTGCCAAGACCAATTACATGTCGGGCGGGCAGATGCGCTGCCCGGTCGTGTTCCGCGGTCCCAATGGCGCCGCGGCCCGCGTCGCCGCACAGCACAGCCAGAATTACGGCCCCTGGTACGCGAGCGTTCCGGGCCTGGTCGTCATCGCGCCCTACAGCGCCGCCGACGCCAAGGGCCTGCTGAAGGCCGCGATCCGCACCGACGACCCGGTCGTCTTCCTCGAAAACGAGCTGCTTTACGGCCAGCACTTCGACGTTCCGGAAGTGGATGATTACGTCCTGCCGATCGGCAAGGCGAAGGTCGTGCGGCCCGGCAAGGACGTGACGCTGGTCAGCTATTCGATCGGAGTCGGGGTCGCGCTTGACGCCGCCCGGGAGCTGCTGTCGCAGGGGATCGACGCCGAGGTGATCGACCTCAGGACGCTGCGCCCGCTCGACAAGGCGACGGTGCTCAAGAGCCTTGCCAAGACCAATCGCATGGTCGTTGTCGAGGAAGGCTGGCCGACCTGCTCGATCAGCTCCGAGATCATGGCGATCGCGATGGAGGAGGGGTTCGACGACCTCGACGCGCCGGTGCTGCGCGTTACGGACGCCGACGTTCCGCTTCCCTATGCGGCGAATCTCGAGAAGCTGGCACTGATCAAGTCGGAGGACGTCGTCGCTGCCGCCAGGAAGGTCTGTTATCGCTGAGCCGCTGCGCGACCGCGATCTGGTCAGGTTGTATTGGCCGCTTGAACTGCGGCCGGCGTTCGACGCATTGTTCGGGATCGAGGACGCTCTGGCAGACGTCGTGGCGCGGTCAACGCAGCCTGCGTTGGCAGCGATAAAACTCGCATGGTGGCGTGATCGGCTTGAGGAGCTGGATGACCGCAGGGTGCCAGCGGAGCCGCGCCTGCGGGCAGCCGCAGACGACCTGTTGCCTCGGGGGATCAGTGGTGCGGATCTCGCGCAGCTCGAGGAAGGCTGGTCGGGCCTCCTCTACACTCCTCCGGACATGGCCTTGCTCACGGAACATGGGACACGGTTGTTTGCCCTAGGAGCTCGCCTGCTGAACGTCCCCTTCGATGACGCCACAATCGGAACTGCCGGTCGGCTCTTTGCCGGCGTTGATGCCAGTCGTCGCGGGATCATCGACCTTGCCGCTGGCAGCCCCGGTACAGGTGGACCCATTATTCCCCGGCGCGCTAGAGCGCTGACCGGATTGGCAGCGCTGGCGGCTCGCGACATCAGGAAAGGCGGGCCTCCTTTTGAGTCCGAAGCGACTCCCGCCCGTGCCTTGGTGCTGCTTCGTCACCGCTGGAGCGGGCGCATCGGTTGACAGCCGCACGTCCGCAATGGACTGTGTTCGCGCCGAATCTCCATCTTGGGGGGAGTTCCCTGTGTGGCGATTTCTGGCGGGGGCCGTGGCCTCGTTCCTGATGATGACCGGCGCGTTCCTGCTCTGGCAAAGCCGGGCGGAAGAAACGCAGCAGCTTCCACCGCCGCCGCCTGCGAGCGGGACACCGTCAATGATTGCGCAGAAGCCGGGGCAGGCGCCGGAGGCCCCCGCTAAAAGCCGCGAAGAAAAGAGGTTCGATCGCGCCGACAAGAACAAGGACGGCCGGATTGTCCTCGCCGAGTTGCTTCAGCCTCGCCAAAAGCCGTTCGCCAAGCTCGATACGAACCGCGACGGCAAATTGTCGTTCGAGGAATGGGCGGTGAAGACGGTGGACAAGTTCAAGGGAGCCGACCGCGACGGCAACGCCCAGCTGTCCCGGGCCGAATATGCCTCGACCGCGCCCAAGCCGGCGAAAAGGAAGAGCTGCAGCTGCTAGCTATTCTGCGGAGGCGGTTTCCACCCCGTCGAGCTTTACTCGCGCGAGAAGCTTCTCGTCGCGATTGTAGCGGTCGGGGCGGAAGGCGACCCCGTCCTTCGTGGGGGCGACGGTGAAATAGGTAATGTAGACCGGGACCGGGTCGGGGACGTCGACCCTCTCTTCCGGCTGACCGCTCGGCACCTGGCGGCGCCCGAACACCCATTTCTGAAGCCGCTCGGCGTCTTCCAGCCGGATGCAGCCGTTGCTGATCCAGCGCTTGTCCGATGCGAACATCGGCTTTTCCGGCTCGGGAACGTCGTGGAGGTAAATGCCGAACGCATTGGGGATCATGAACTTCATGTCGCCCATCGAATTCCACGGGCCGGGACCGCGGCGCAGGCGAAGCGTCACCCGCCCGTCCGCGACCGCCTGCCAGTCCACGGTGGCGGGATCGACGAGCGTCGCTTCGTCGGTCCAGTCGGACAAGACCTCGTAATTGCGCTCGGTCAGGTAAACGAGGCCCTGTTCGAGCACGCGCTTTGCAACGATGCTCGCCGCAAGATCGGGCGGGACATTCCAATAGGGGTTGAGCTGGACGTAACTGAGCTCGGCAGCCATCATCGGAGTTTGCGTCTCTGCGCTTCCGACGATGACGTTCATGCTGTCGACGAGCTTGCCATCTTCATAAGCGTAGAGCCGCGCCGCGCCCGCATCGACGAGGATGTAACGCCCCTTGTCCGATGCAGCCGGGAGCCTGCGCGCACGCTCCATGTTGAGGATGATCACCCGCTCGTAGTGATCGGCGCCCCGGTTCAGCGAGGCGATGGTGCCGTTGCCGACGATCCCGTCCGGCTTCATCCCGTGCGCCGCCTGATACTCGCGGACCTTTTTCTCGAGCGCGGCGTCGAACTGATCGCCCGGCTCGAGTCCAAGCCGCTGGCGAAGCAGGGTCACTCGCATGTCCTTCGCTCCCGGCTTCATCGCCGGTCCCTCGGGGATGCTGATGTCGGGAAGGCTGCCCCAGCGCTGCCGGTATTTCATGAGTCCGCGACGAAGCTGCGTGTAGGTCTCGTTCACCGGCACGAACAGGTCGATCGGCGCGCCCGTCCAGTCTTCGAATCCCATGCTTTTCAGAAGCTCGTTGCGGCGGTCGATCTCTGGTTTGATCTCCGGGTCGATGTAGATGAGGTCGACGCCCTGCTCGATACTGGGCGGAACCTCGATCGGCTCGATCGGCGTGTCCTGGGCGGACGCCGGCATGGCAAGCACGGCGGCAAGCGCCGACAAGAGACTGATCCCCACCTTCATGGAGGAGAGCTTACCAAGGCTTGCTGAACGGTTCCAGAATCCCGTGTCGCAGCCGCCCGCACATCGCCTTCCTCTGGCCGCAGTGTTCTTGATATGTTCTCAAGCTGGGCGTAAGTTGATTCCATGCCGGTCGAGTCAATTCCCGGGCGCGGAGCGACGCGTAATTCCACTCCGACGCGCTTCAACCTGAAGGAGCGCGTGGCTGAGGGCGACTGGCTCGACAGCGTCGAGGCGCTCGACGGCATTCCGAGGCGGCGCACGACGGTCACGATCGAGCATCCCAAGACCATCCTGACGCGCAACAGCTCGCCGGACATCGGCTTTGACCGTTCGGTGAATCCGTACCGGGGCTGCGAGCACGGCTGCATATATTGCTTCGCCAGGCCGACCCACGCCTTTCATGATTTGTCTCCGGGAGTAGATTTCGAATCGCGCTTGTTCGTTAAGCCGAACGCGGCGGCCTTGCTCCACCAGGCGCTGTCGAAGCCCGGCTATGAATGCGCGCCGATCGCGCTCGGAACCAACACCGATCCGTACCAGCCGATCGAGGAAAGGTGGGAAGTGACACGGTCGGTCATCGAGCTTCTGCTCGAGTGCAGGCACCCGTTCACCATCACGACCAAATCCGATCGGGTCCTGCGCGACCTCGATATCCTCAAGCCCGCAGCGGCCATGGGCATCGCCTCGGTCGCCTTGTCCGTCACGTCGCTCGATCCCAGGCTCAGCCGGATCCTGGAGCCGCGGGCGCCGTCGGGCCGCAAGCGGCTCGAGGCGATCCGCCGCCTCAATTCGGAAGGGGTGCCCTGTCATGTCGCGATCGCCCCGGTGATCCCGCAGATCACCGACCATGAGCTTGAAAGCATCGTCGAGGCTGCGGTCGCGGCGGGCGCTCGCGGAGGCTTCTTCCTGCCGGTCCGGCTCCCGCACGAGGTCGCGCCGCTGTTCCGCGACTGGCTGAAGGAGCATTTCCCCGACCGCGCGGGCAAGGTGATGAGCGTCATCCGCTCGATGCGCGGGGGCCGCGACAACGACCCCAACTTCTTCAGCCGGATGCGAGGGCAGGGACCGTGGGCGGAGCTGCTGCGGACCCGCTTCGAGATCGCGGTGAAGAAGTTCGGCCTGAAACAGGCCAAGTTCCCGCTGCGCCGAGACCTGTTCGAGCCGCCGCAGGGCGACCAGCTTCGCCTCCTGTAGAATTTTTCGACAGACGGCGGTGACAGGCCGCGCCGGGTTTCGCTAGGCGCGCGCCATGAAAAGCCTTCTGTTCGCGTTCTCGCTCATTTTTGCCGTTCCCGCGTTCGCACATGCCGTGCGACCTGAGGTCGCCCAGCTCCGCGATGCGGCGCTTCAGGACAATTACGCCTGGGACATCGTCGAGGGACTGACGACCGAGGTTGGACCCAGGCTCGCCGGGACCGAAGCCGAGGCGCGCGCCCGTGACTGGGCCGTCAAGAAACTCAAGGCGCTCGGCTTTGCGAACGTGCGGGTGGAAACCTTCGACATGCCGACCTGGACCCGCGGGCCGGAGAGCGCAGAAATCCTGGTTCCATTCCCGCAGAAGCTTGTCGTCGCGGCGCTCGGCAACAGCGCATCTACGCCGCCGGAGGGGATCGCCGCCGAGGTGGTCGGCTTCGACACGCTTGCGGAACTCGAGGCCGCGCCAGACGAGGCGGTGCGCGGCAAGATCGTCTTCGTCAGCCACGCCATGCCGCGTACACAGGACGGCTCGGGCTACGGCCATTTCGGCGGGCCGCGTCGCCAGGGGCCGAGTATCGCCAGCCGCAAGGGCGCGCTGGCGATCGTCATCCGCTCGATCGGAACCGGTTACCATCGCCATCCGCACACTGGCACCATGAGTTTCACCGAGGGGGTGAAGCCAATCCCGGCCGGCGCTCTGTCGCTTTCCGACGCCGAGCAGCTGCAAAGGATTCTGAAGCGCGGCAAGCCGGTCACCATGCGGCTGACGCTCGTGTCCCATCGCGGCCTGGGCCAGTCCGGCAACGTCATCGCGGACGTGCCGGGGCGAGACCCCTCTGCGCCGCCGGTCCTGGTCGGCTGCCATCTCGACAGCTGGGATTTGGGGACCGGCGCGGTCGACGACGCTGCGGGCTGCGCGATCGTCGCCGCCGCGGCGAAGCGGATCATGGACCAGGGCCAGCCGGTCCGGACGATCCGGATCGTCTGGTTCGGAGCGGAGGAGGTTGGGCTTCTCGGCGGTCTCGATTTCAAGCGCCGCCACCCTGGCCCTTACCATGTTGTCGCCGAAAGCGACTTCGGAGCGGGCCGCATCTGGAAGGTCGACAGCAAGCTGGGCAAGGAGCGCGAGGCGGAAGCGAAGCTGCTCCAGGCCGCGCTGGCGCCGCTCGGCATCGTTCCCGGCGCGCTCGACAAGGCGGGCGGGTCCGATATCGGCCCGCTGATCGAGGCCGGTGCGCCGGCTGTCGGCCTCCGCCAAGACGGTACCCATTATTTCGACGTCCACCACACGCCCGACGACACGCTCGACAAGGTCGATCCGGTGGACCTCCGCCAGAATGTCGCCGCCTGGACCGCGATGCTCGCACTGCTTGCGGGCGAAATCAGGACGGAGCCGAAACGGCGCCTGCGGCGTTAATGCTTAAAAACGGGAGGTATAGTGATGCGAACCTTGATTGCAGTTCCGCTTCTGGCCCTGGCCGCGTGCAACGTCGAGAACGATCCGGCCAACGACCAGGTCACGATCCAGTACAACGAGGAAGAGGCCGCGAACGTGGCGGCAGATGTCGGCAACACCGCGGAGAACATCGGCGAGGCGATTGCCAACGAAGCCGAAGAGACCGTCGACAAGCTCCAGAACACCGATGTCGACGTGAAGGTGGACACCAACGCCGCCGACAACCGCCAGTAACCTCGGGTTCGAAGGATGGTCGGGGAGACAGGATTCGAACCTGCGACCCTCTGCTCCCAAAGCAGATGCGCTACCGGGCTGCGCTACTCCCCGAAACCAACGGCTGGGCCTTGCTTAGTGGCATTTCCTCGGAATGCCAGTTCGACCGCGATGCTCGCCGATCCCCCGGCTCGGCTGTGCGTCGTGGTGGGCCCGGAGGGATTCGAACCCCCAACCTAGCCGTTATGAGCGGCCGGCTCTACCGTTGAGCTACAGGCCCCGCCGAGCCCGCAAGTAAGTGGGGGCAGCGCGGCGCGCAAGCTAGGCCCTGGGCAACCTGAGCTCGAAAGTGCCGTTTTCCGAATGGAGTTCGCCGCCAGCGGTTCGCGCGAGGCCCCTGACGAGTCGGAACGGCAACGTCTTCAGGTCCGCCGCGCGCCGGTTGCGTTCCGGAGACAGGTCGACTCCCTTCAGGCTTGCCGGGCTGGTTAGCGAGAGCGTGCACCATTCCGCGTCGGTGCCCATCCGAATGGTCAGCGCTTCGCCTCGCGCTGCGTTCTCGATCGTGGCGCGGCACAGGCGTTGCACGAGACGGGCTGCAAGCTGCGGGTCGACGGAGCAGCCTAGCGGATCGTCGGCCGCCAGAACGGACAGCCTGATCCCGCGCAACTTGGCAGCACGCTCGATTTCCTCCCACGTCCCGGCGAGGGCCGCCGCAAGATCAGCCTGGACAGTGCGTGCATTCGCTCCCACCCGAGCGGCAAGGTCGAGGTCCTCGACGGCCTCGTGAAGCAGCCGCGCCTGCGCCACGATCTCGGAGGCGCGCTCGCGATACTTCATGCCGGCCGGGCCGAGATATTCGCCGGTGATGATCTCCGCAAAGCCGATGATGGCGTTGAGCGGAGTCTTGATCTCGTGCGCGAGCTCCCGGAGCGAGGCCGCGTCGAGCGCCGAACCCGTGCTTCCGTGCCCGGCGCCGGGCCGCTCGGCAACGCCGCAATAGCCGGCAAAGCGCCCGGTCGCCGGCTCGAAGGCCGGGATGCCGCTGATCTTCCACGCGCCGCCAATCTTGCTGTCAGGGGGAAGCTCAAGCAGGCCTTCGTGGAAGGGCGCGCGAGCGGCGAAGGCCCGCTCGACCCCGGGGTCAACTCCGCTTCCTGGGCCGGCTTGGGCAATCGACTGGCCAACGAGCGCGCCCCGCGGCGCACCCTCGACCCAGTCGATCTGACCCGCTTCATTGCATTCCCACCTAAAGAGCCGCGAGGCATTCTCGCTCTCCGCCAAGGACGGGCGGGCGTCGCTCTCTGTTTCACGCTGCTGGCGGATCCGTTCGATGCGGGCGACGACATCGCTGATCGACGGGATAGGTTGCGGCTCTTCGGCTAGATCGTACTGCTCAGCCTTACCTGCCTCCCTAATCGGCTGCGCTTCGCCGGAGCGGATCGCAGCAACCAGCACCCGGCAATCCTTGCTCGCCTCTGAGGCAACCAGGTTCCATTCGTCAGGCGTCAGGCGCGCGGCGGCGAGGACCGGAGCGGCGATGGAGACCGGTTCGGCCGCGAAGCAGGCTATCAGAGAGACCGGCAATCTGAGCGGGGCGATGGCGACAGCAGCCGCGCTCCGGATGCGCTCGTCGAGATGCGGTGCAGTCGACCGAATTTCATGAATGGCCTGTTCGATCAGCCTTGGGTTGGCTTGCGCGCTGGAGCGCGCGACCAGCTCGACGAGCTGACGCCATCGCACGGCCCGGTCGTGCGGGTCCGCCGCCGGCTGCGCCAGCACGGTCCTCAGACGATCATCGAAACGCACCGGCCATGCTCGCGAATAGACTCTCGGGAAATTTCCACAGCCCGCTCTATCGGACTGGCCGAGCGGTGGAAGTTGGCTGCCGTTAACTATCCCGAAACGGGACAGGAGTCTGCGCGATTATGAAAACAGACGGGGCCGCCGCGCGGCGGCCCCGCCGAATGTGCTCAGGCCTGCGTGGAAAGGTAGAGGAGCCAGTATTTAGCCAGTTCCGAATTCGCGCCGCCGACTGCGCCAAGGGCGGCGGTCGCGCCGGCCTTGTCGCCCTGACGGGCAAGGGCCATGCCGAGGCGCAGGTTGAGAAGGTCCTTGTCGGCCTCGGGCTTGCCGAGAGCCGCGCGGTAGAACTCGACCGCCTTCGCATATTCACCGTAGCCGTAATAGGCATCACCGATGATCATTGTCTGGCGCGCATTCGCGCTTGCCTGCGGCGCCGCGGCCAGGCTTTCCCGGTCGCCCTTGGTGCGGTCCGAAGCCAGTTTGTAGAGCTGGCTGAAGCTCGGGTCGGTCCGCTTGATCGCGTTGGCAGCGAAACCTTCGTCGAGGACCGCCTTGGCCTCGCCCGAAAGGCCCTTGCGAACCGCAAGGTCGGCGTAGGTGAAATAGTCGGCCGGGACGAGCGACTTGGTGGCCCGCTTCAGCCGGAGCAGGTCCAGCGTGCGCGTTTCGTCGAGCTGCCCCAGGTTCTGGTAGATCGCGAGCGCGTCACGCCAGCTGGCGCTTGTCGGATAGGCTTTCACCCAATCGCGGCTGATCTGGATCGCCTGCGGGAGCTTACCCTTCCAGGCGACCTGGAGTGCCCGCTTGTACCAGATCTCGCTGGGCCGGGCGCCGCCCGCCGATTGCAGGGCGATACCCTTCTGGAGAAGCTGCAGAGCCTCGTTGGCCTTGCCCTGCGCGACCAGCGCTTCCGCCATTCCGGCGGTCGCCTCGACGCTGTTGGGGTTGAGTTGCAGGGCCTGCTGATAGGCTTGGGCGGCGCGGTCGCTCACCTTCATCGCCGAATAGGTCTGGGCGAGATTGATGTAGACCGAATATTTTTCCTCCTCGAGCACGGAGCCCGATGCCAGCATCGCTTCGAGGGCCGACGCGATTCCGGCGCTGTCCTTGGCGTTCGCGGCAGCCTTCAGCTGGAGCAGAGCGACAACGTAACGGTCGTCGCCCGTCTTGGCGGCCGCCTGAGCGGCCTGGAGCGCGGCGGGAATCGCCGCCGTGTTATTCTCGTTAACTGCCTTCTGCAGCTCCTGGATCGCCTTCCCGGCCTCGCGGGAGACTTTCGGCACGTGGGTCTTGAGCACGTTGGCGCCCTGGGCGGCCTGTGCTGCCGGCTTTGCCTGGGCGTCCTGCTGGTCACCGCTGGCCGAAGTCTGCGGAGCGGCCTGGGCTCCATAGGTCTGCTGAGCGGCCGCGGGCGTTGCTGCGAAAGCGGCGCCGGCAAGCAACGCCGCCGTTGCTGTAATCGTGAATTTCATCTTCGCTCCTCCGCCGGCTCCGTGCCGGCCCCGGTTCGTTGAAGGGTAATCCGTTTGCGACGGCCAATACTGCCGCGAAGCGGGATCGCCAAGCCACTGCTTCAGGCGCCATGAACGCCCATTGAACCGCTTGAATCGCCGCGCTTTTTTTGGAACCGCGAGAAGCGAACTCCGGCATTGCCGCATCGAGTCACGCGCGTGCGCACACGCGTGCGCGCGGGGTGGCGTCCGCTCCAACAATCGGCTAGGCCATGGGACGGGGGCAGGGCGCCGTTACCGGCGCACCTTCACCCGCGTACCCGCACAGACAAGGATTGGACAGGGTTTGGCCACCGAACCGCCGGCCGACGAGCGCCGCGACACTAACGAACCGGGCGATATCGCCCCGATCTCCATCATCGAGGAGATGAAGACCAGCTATCTCGATTACGCGATGAGCGTGATCGTCAGCCGGGCGCTCCCCGACGTCCGCGACGGGTTGAAGCCGGTTCACCGCCGCATCCTCTACGCCTGCCAGGAGGCCGGCTATGTCGCGGGCCGCCCGTACCGCAAGTCGAGCCGCATCGTCGGCGACGTCATGGGTAAATATCATCCGCACGGCGACCAGGCGATCTATGACGCGCTGGCCCGCATGGTCCAGCCGTGGTCGATGCGCGTTCCGCTGATCGACGGCCAGGGGAACTTCGGCTCGATGGACCCGGATCCGCCGGCGGCAATGCGTTACACCGAGGCACGGCTGGCCAAGGTCGCCGGCTTCCTTCTCGCCGACATCGACAAGGACACGGTCAACTTCCAGCCCAACTACGACGCGAGCGAGAGCGAGCCGCAGGTGCTTCCGGCGCGTTTCCCGAACCTCCTCGTCAACGGGGCCGGGGGAATCGCGGTCGGGATGGCGACCAACATCCCTCCGCACAATCTCGGCGAGGTGCTGGCCGCATGCCGCGCCTACATCGACGACCCGGAAATCACTGCCGAAGGCCTGATGGCTTATGTGAAGGGCCCGGACTTCCCGACCGGGGCATTCATCCTGGGCCAGACCGGGATCCACCAGGCCTACACGACCGGCCGCGGCTCGATCATGATGCGCGCGCGCCACTCGATCGAGGAAGGCCGCGGCGACCGCCGCTCGATCGTGCTCACCGAAATCCCCTACCAGGTTGGCAAGTCGGGCCTGGTCGAGAAGATCGCGGAAGCCGCCAAAGACAAGAGGATCGAGGGCGTTGCTGACATCCGCGACGAATCCAACCGCGAGGGCGTCCGGATCGTCATCGACCTGAAGCGCGACGCGACCCCGGATGTGGTGCTCAACCAGCTGTGGCGGCACACGCCCGCCCAGTCGAGCTTCCCCGCCAACATGCTCGCGATCCGCGGCGGACGGCCCGAGACTCTGACCCTGCGCGACATCATCGAGAGCTTCGTGCGCTTCCGCGAGGAAGTGATCACGAGGCGCTCGAAGTTCGAGCTGCTCAAAGCGCGCGAGCGGGCCCACATCCTGCTCGGCCTGGTTGTGGCGGTCACCAACCTCGACGAGGTCGTCAAGCTCATCCGCGGGTCGAAGACCCCCGTGGAGGCCCGCGAGAAGCTGCTCGCAAGAACCTGGCCGGGCGAGGAAATCCGTCCCTACATCGCTCTTGTCGAGGCGGTCGAGCCGCAGGGCCGCAAGAAGACTTATCAGCTCAGCGAAGCGCAGGTGAAAGCGATTCTCGAACTGAGGCTCCACCGCCTGACGGCACTGGGCCGGGACGAGATCGCCGGGGAGCTTCGGGAACTCGCGGAATCGATCGGCGAGCTCCTCGAGATCCTGGCCAACCGCGCGCGCCTCTACGAGGTCATGCGCGCCGAGTTCGACGAGGTCGAAGCCGAGTTCGCGACTCCGCGCGTGACCGAGCTCGCGCCGGCAGCGGACGGGATCGAGGACGAGGACCTGATCGAGCGTGAGGACATGGTCGTGACCGTGACCATGACCGGCTACATCAAGCGGACGCCATTGTCGGTGTTCCGCGAGCAAAGGCGCGGCGGCAAGGGCCGTTCGGGAATGCAGACCAAGGAAGAGGATGCGGTCACGAACCTGTTCGTGACCTCGACCCATAACCCGGTCCTGTTCTTCTCCAATCTCGGGCGGGTCTACCGGATGAAGGTGTGGCGGCTTCCCGAGGGAGGGCCGAACGCAAAGGGGCGGCCGATGGTCAATCTGCTGCCGCTCGCCGAGGGCGAGACCATTTCGGCGGTGCTTCCGCTTCCGGAGGACGAATCCGAATGGGGCGGGCTGCACATCATGTTCGCAACCGCCCACGGCTCGGTCCGCCGCAACAGCATGGACGCGTTCACCAACATCCCTTCGAACGGGAAGATCGCGATGCGCTTCGGGACGACAGAGGGTTCGGAGGACAGCGACGAGCAGGGGGATCCGACGGACCGGATGATCGGCGTCGCGCTGCTGACCGAAGAGGATGACGTCCTGCTCGCGACCCGAAACGGCAAGGCGATCCGCTTCAAGTCGACCGATGTGCGCGAATTCCAGTCGCGTACCTCGACCGGTGTGCGCGGAATCCGGCTGATCGGGGACGACGAGGTCATCTCCATGTCCATCCTGCGGCGCGTCGGAACGACGCAGGAAGAGCGCGAGGCCTATCTCCGCTTCGCCCCGTGGAAGGGCGAGAAAGAGGGCGAGCCGATGCTGTCGCCCGAGCGCATGGCGGAACTCGCGGAGAAGGAGCAGTTCCTGCTAACCGTCACCGAGAACGGCTACGGCAAGCGCAGCTCGGCCTATGAATACCGTCGGACCAACCGTGGCGGGCAGGGAATTACCAATATCGACACTTCCGAGCGAAACGGGCGCGTCGTTGCTAGCTTCCCGGCGCAGCAGGGCGAGCAGCTGATGCTCGTCACCGACCAGGGCAAAATGATCCGGACCACGGTGGGCGACATCCGGGTCATGGGCCGGAATACGCAGGGGGTAACAATCTTCCGTATCGCCGAGGGGGAGCATGTGGTCAGCGTCGCCAAGATCGAGGAAAGCGAGGAAGAGGTCGAGTTCGAAGGGGAGGACGAGCTCGATCCGGTCCCCGATGCGGTGGTCGGCGAAGACCTCGCTTCAGGAAGCGATGAAGAGGGAACTCAATAGGGGAACGGCGGCCCCTCGGGGGGCGTTGCTTTAGGTGAAAACTTAAAAAAGGAGTTGGACGCTGATGGCAATTCCCCACGGAGCTCTCGTTCTCGTCGCCGATGGCACCAAGGTGCTTTTCCTCCGCAACCACGGCGATGAGGGGATGATCGACCTCAGGACCGAGGCCCACGACATCCGCGACGACCGCAAGGATCGCGAGATCAAGACCGACGCTCCGGGAACGCAGGGCCAAAGCGCGGGCTATGGCCGCCCGGCGATGGACGAGACGGATTTCCACCAGCAGGAGGAAGACCGCTGGGTCAAGGACGCCGCCGAGGAACTCAAGAAGCGGGCGCTCCGCAACGACTTCGACTCGCTGGTCGTGATCGCACCGCCAAAGGCGCTCGGAACCCTGCGCAAGGAGCTCCACAAGGAAGTCGAGAAGCGAATCATCCTGACGGTCAACAAGGAAATGACCGACCGACCGATCCCGGACATCGAGGAGCTGCTGGTCGGCGAAGGCGCTCCGCCTGCCTAAACGGGCGCGCATCGTCACGCTGACGCTCAACCCGGCGATCGACGTTTCGAGCGAAGCCGGGACTGTCCAGCACACGCGAAAGATCCGGACCAGCAACGAGCAGATCGAGCCCGGCGGGGGCGGAATCAACGTCGC
>JBKHXB010000057.1:0-13194 GCA_046566245.1 Alphaproteobacteria bacterium
CGAGGCCGCGCCGGCAGGAGAGATGCCGGTCGTGTTGGGTCCGGGCTGGTGCGGCGTGCTCCTTCACGAAGCGGTCGGCCACGGTCTGGAGGGCGATTTCAACCGCAAGGGCACGTCCGCTTTCAGCGGGCGGATCGGCGAACGAGTCGCCGCCCCGGGGGTCACGGTGGTCGACGACGGGGCGATTGCAGGGCGGCGGGGGTCGCTCACAATCGACGACGAGGGCACGCCCACGCGGCGCAACATCCTGATCGAAAACGGAATCCTCAAGGGCTATCTGCAGGACCGGCTGAACGCGCGGCTGATGGGGATGGAGCCGACCGGGAGCGGCCGGCGCGAGAGCTTTGCCCACGCGCCGATGCCGCGCATGACCAACACCTTCATGCTCGCCGGCAACGACGACCCGGCCGAGCTGGTCAGCCGGGTCAAGGACGGCATTTTCGCCAAGAGCTTCGGCGGCGGCCAGGTTGATATCACCAATGGCAAGTTCGTCTTTTCCTGCACCGAGGCGTACCGGATCCGCGCCGGCAGGATCGCCGAGCCGGTCAAGGGCGCGAGTCTGATCGGCGACGGGCCAAGCGTACTCACCAGGATCAAGGGGATCGGCAAGGACCTCGCGCTGGACGAGGGAGTCGGCGTGTGCGGCAAGGCCGGCCAGTCGGTCCCCGCCGGGGTCGGACAGCCAACCCTTCTGATTGAAGGGCTGACGGTGGGTGGAACGGCCGCGTGAACGGGCCGGCCGGCGACTGGCGTGGCGATGTCCTGCATTTCTGGTTCGGCTTGAAGCCGGACCAGTGGTGGCGCGCTGACGCGGCGCTCGACGAAGAGGTGCGCTCCCGCTTCCTCGATCTCTGGAAGCAGAAGCGTCAGCTTCCGCCCCAATCCTTTCTCGGTGATCCGCTCACCGCGCTCGCCGCCGTGCTTTTGTTCGACCAGTTCCCGCGCCATATGTTCCGGGGTCACGCGGACCAGTTCTCGACCGATACGCTGGCGCTCGCGGTTGCTCGCGGCGCGGTGGAGCGCGGATTCGACGAGCAGCTCGAGAAGGCCGAGCGGCCGTTCCTCTACATGCCCTTCCAGCACAGCGAATCGCTGGACGACCAGAATCGCTCGCTGGCGCTGTTCACGAAGCTCGGGGACGATTTCCTGCTCGGCTATGCAAGAAAGCATCACGACGTGATCGCGCGTTTCGGCCGCTTCCCGCACCGCAACGCGATGCTCGGGCGGGCCCCGCGTCCGGACGAGATCGCGGCCGGCGAGGTCGTTCCCTGGTAGGCTCCAGCTAGAGCAAGTGCGCGATCGGCGAGAGGTCGATCCCGGCGTTGGCCGCGGCCTGCTGAAGCTCTTCGATGCTCGCGCCCTGCGACCGCCTCGCAAGCGCCCAGGCCAAGGCTGAGCGGTTGCCCGATCGGCAGAAGGCGAGCACCTTGCCGCCGGCTGCCTCGAGAGCCTCGCTCATGCACTCGACGTCGGCGGGGCCAATGCCGCGCATAATCGGAACGAATCGGTAAGCTATGCCTGCCTCTTCGGCCGCTTTTTCGATCTCGGCCGAAAGCGGCTGCCCGGGCTCCTCGGCGTCCGGGCGGTTGTTGACGATCATCGTCACGCCCTCCTCCTTCAACCGAGCGACCTCCTCGGGCCGGACCTGGCCGCTAATCAGCGTGTTCTCGTCGAGGGGGCGGATATTCATGCGCGCGACTCCGAAAGCTGCAGACTGCCCTACCTACGAGCGACCGCAGTCGCGGCAAAGTTCCCGATGAAATGATTGGAACCGCGAGATTTTCCGGCGGTTGTTGGGGACAGGCAGGTTTTTCGAGGCGTGACTTAGATGGGACCGGGCTATTTCGTTCTTGCGATCATGGGCTGCGCGGACGGTTCGTCTGCCTGCACGCCGGTAACCACCGTGCCCACCCGCTTCGAAACCGAGGCGGCCTGCGCCGCGGCTGCGCCTCACGCGCTCCTTGCGAACAGCAATTTCGATTTTCCCAGCCTTCTCGCGCAATGCCGCCCGGCGAAGGTTCCGGCGGCCGCGCCGCGAACATCCGCGCCGCATGAGGCTGGCGAAACCCGGAGCAGCTGATGGTGCAAGTCGTCGAGCCGCCGGTCAGGGAAGCCAAGGACCAGCTTCCCGGAAGCGAGGAAAAGCTTCAGCCGAAGCCCGACTGGGAACCGCGCTATCCAGGCTCGGGGCGGCTCGAGGGCAAGGTGGCTTTGATCACCGGCGCCGACAGCGGGATCGGACGAGCGGTCGCGGCCCTGTTCGCCCGCGAGGGCGCCGACGTCGCGATCCTCTATCTGTGCGAGCATGAGGACGCGAAGAAGACGAAGGATATCGTCGAGAAGGAAAGCCGCCGGGCGATCGCGATCGCCGGCGACATAGGCAGCAAGCAGTTCTGTGAAGAGGCGGTGCGCCAGACTGTCGAGGAGCTCGGCGGGCTCGACATACTCGTCAACAATGCCGGCGAGCAGCATTGGGACAAGGACGTCACCGACATCAGCGAGGAGCAGCTCAAGCGCACCTTCCAGACCAACGTCTACGGCATGTTCTTCATGACCCAGGCCGCGCGGCCGCACCTGACGAAGGGCTCGGCCATCATCAACTGCACGTCGGTGACGATGTACAAGGGCTCGCCTTTGCTGCTCGACTATAGTGCGACGAAGGGCGCGATCACCGCCTTCACGCGTTCGCTCGCCAAGAGCCTGGTCAAGGACGGAATCCGGGTGAACGCCGTCGCTCCGGGGCCGATCTGGACTCCGCTTAATCCGTTCGGAGGGATCCCGCTGTCGGCGCCGGTGATCAAAGCCACCTTGCCCTCTCGCTTGCCCGGACCCTGATCGAACAGGTTTCCAGGCCCTATTCGATCGAAGGACACCGAATCCTGATCGGCGCCTCGGTGGGGATCGCGATCGGTGACCCGGGCCGCGCTTGCGCCGACAGCCTGATCCGCAACGCGGACCTTGCGCTTTATGCGGCCAAGGCGGCTGGGAGGGGCAAGCACGCCTTCTACGAGCCGTCGATGCACTCTGAGGCCGCCGACCGGCAGCTGCTCGAGAACGACCTTCGCCTCGCCATCGAACGCGGCGAGCTCGAGGTGGTCTATCAGCCGATCGTGCGGGCGGCGACCGAGGAAATCTCGGGCTTCGAGTCCCTCGTCCGCTGGATTCACCCCTCACGTGGGTCCATCTCCCCCGAAAAGTTCATCCCGCTTGCCGAGGAATGCGGGGTAATCGGCAAGATCGGCAGCTGGGTGCTGGAAACAGCGCTAAAGGAGGCTGCCGGCTGGCCCGACCATGTGCGCATCGCCGTCAACCTCTCGCCGATCCAGTTCAACGACCCGGGCATCGTCGACGCGATCGCCAGGGCGATCGACGATTCCGGCATCAGCCCGGGCAAGGTCGAGCTGGAGATCACCGAGGGCGTGTTCCTGGCAGACGGGGAAGGCACCGACGACACCTTCTCGCGCCTGAAAAAGCTCGGCGTGCGGCTCGCGCTGGACGATTTCGGAACCGGCTACAGCTCGCTCGGCTATTTGAAGAAGGCGCCCTTCAACAAGATCAAGATCGACCAGAGCTTCGTCCGCGGCGCGGCTTCGCCCACCGGCCGCAACAGCGCGATCATTCGCGCCATCGTCAGCCTGGCCGACAGCCTGGAGATGGAGAGCTGCGCCGAGGGCGTCGAGACTCACGACGACCTGGCGCTTATCCGCGAGCTGGGATGCAGCCACGTCCAGGGCTTTATTTTCGGCCGGCCGGTCCCAGCGGCGGAAGCGCGGGAGCTCGCCAACCGGACCCGGGTCGAAGCCGCCGGCTTCCAGTTCCTGCGCGAGCCCAGGCACCGGCTGATGCGGCGCGCGGTGGCGATGTTCGACGGCTATCCGGAGGAAATCCGGCTCCGCAACATCTCGATCACCGGAGCGCTCGTCGAATGCCGCCGTCCCGTCGCTCCAGGCACGCACCTGACCATCGATATCGTCGGGGTCGGCCCGGCCAGCGGGACCGTCAAATGGGCGTCCAACGGCAAGTTCGGGATGCAGTTCGACCGCGAGTTCGACCTCGGGCGGCTGGCGCCGAAGAAGGAAAAGCTCAACGACGTTACCATGCTCACGCCCTGGTACGTCGAGCGGCGCAAGGCCGAGCGCTGACCGTCCCGTGAAAAACAGCGCCGGGAAAACCCGGCGCTGCTCCTCCCCAAGGGGGCAATTGCCAATTAGTAGCGACGGAAGATGTCGACGTCGCGGACAAAGCCTCGATAGTCGACGTCGCAGCGGAACGACAGGTCAGGCTGGTAGGCGTAACCCGCCGCACCATAGGCCCCGATCCCGTAGGGGCTGTAGGCGGCGTAGCGGCCGCTCGTCGCAAGGCCGCGGACCCGGACGCTCGATCGGCGCGGGTTGACCTGCGTGACGCTGACGACGCGAGCCTGAGTCGGTGCGCCGAGGAGCGCCGCGACTACTCCGGTGAGGCCCGTGCGCTGCTGGAGGCGGTGCTGGACTGCGGCGGTGCACTGCTGCGTCGCGATCTGCGTCGCCTGGTGACTATATGGGTTATAACCATATGGGCTGTACCCGTAAGGGTAGGCATACTGTGCGGAGGCCGGAGCGGCGGTCGCAAGTGCCGCGGCGGCTGCGCTTCCAATAAGAATCTTGCTGAACATCGGATTGGCTCCTTACTGCGTGAGCATTCGTCCATAAAAACGAATGGCCAGTTCGGTGCGGCTCTGATTTCGTCGCACGAGCATTTCGTTCCGTCGCCGTAGCGTGAATGCGAGGTGAATACGGCCACTTCACGGGGGTTACGGGATTCTGCGGATAGCTTGGTGCCCGCCGCAGATAGACAAGTTGGCAGCGGAAATTCCTTCCAGGAGCAGTACGATGCCTGTTCAGGAAATGCTCGTCGGGGCCGGCAAACCAATGCCTCAGGAGTGCCCCGAACACGCCAATTCGACGCTGAAGACGATCCTTGTGCACGTCCAAAACGATGGATCGGCTCATCAGCGGATCGAGGCCGCACTGGCCCTAGCCCGAGCCGCCGGCGCCCACCTCAGCTGTCTGCACGTGACGCCGATCGAGGCCTACGTCGCATTCGAGAGCTTCGGCGGTGTATTCGTGATGAACGACGTCATGAAGGCCATCGATGATGAGGTGGCCCGGCTTAAGACCAAGGTCGAAGAGGAGCTCCGGGGTGAAGACGTCAGCTGGGACTATGTGCCGGTCACTGGCAACGTGGTGAGCGAAATCGTAGGGCATGCCGCCCTGGCTGATCTGATCGTCACCGGGCGCGAACCGGCGAGAGTGGAGCTGGGGAGACCCGTTATCGGCCTTCTCGGCGACCTCCTGCAGCGCTCACGCACGCCACTCTTCATCCCAGGCTCGGCGCCACCGGATCCTGCCGGGTCTGCGATCATCGCATGGGACGGCAGCTATGAAGCTGCGAACGCGGTCCGCGGAGCGGTCGGCCTGCTCAAGCTCGCTCGTGAGGTTCGGGTCGTCCAGGTATCGGAGCGCGCCGAAAAGAAGAACAGCTTCCCGGGCACAAAGCTGCTTGAATATCTCTCGCGCCAGGGAATCCATGCTGATTTGATCGTCGAATCCTCGAATGCTGGAGCAGACAATCAATTCGTTGCCGCAAGCCTCATTGCGCATGCCCGGGCGGTCGGTAACGCCTATGTCGTCATGGGTGGCTACGGCCACAGCCGCGTACGTGAGTATCTGTTCGGCGGAGTGACGAGGATCATGCTTGGCGAGGCAAGTGTTCCTCTCCTGATTTCAGGTTGACTTCTGCCGGAACCGCAAGGCGCCAAACTCATTCATTGCTTCCTGAGCGGGCGAGACTTCGGGAAGGAACGAAGTGATGAAACGCATCCACCTCGCGAACGCAGCAATTGTTTTCGGCCTTGGCCTTGCCGCTTGCGACTACAACAGGGACGAGGCCGCATATAACAACGACAGCGCGGCTTATGCAGAAAACGAGACCACCTATTCGGAAGGCTCAACCGCCGCCAACGCTGGCTCTCACGCGAGCGCCTGGCCAGAAGGAAGCCGGATCGTCGTCGAGGACGGAGTCACCTATCGAATCGGGCCGGACGGCGTTCGCGTGGCGCTTGGGCCGAACGACAGCCGGATCGTGATCGAGGAAGGTGTGCGTTATCGCGTCGACCCCGACGGAACGCGCGTGAGGATCGACGACCAAGGCGTCGTTATCGACGTCGATTCGGGCGGAGTGAGCGCAACCGTCAACACGCAATAGCCGCCGGTCACGCGCCGCTGTTCTTCCCTGCGTCGTGCTGCTAGCCTCGGCGGGTCCAGCAGCTTAGCGGCAGGTGTCCGATGTTCAACCATGTTGCGGCCGTTATTCAGGCGTTGAAGGCCAGGCGGCAGACCCGGCCTCGCCCGGCGGACGTCAAGGAGCACGGCAAGCACCATTCGGCGGACAGCGGTCGGGGGTCGACCCGAAGTGCGCGAGGCGACGGCTAGCACGCCTCAATACCGAACTCCGCCATTGCCGCGGCGCGGCGACATGCGCATGGGCGGGAAATGAGCGAAGAATTCTACCGGATCCGCCGCCTTCCGCCCTACGTATTCGCGGAGGTGAATGCGATGAAGGCGGCCGCGCGCGCGCGCGGCGCCGACGTCGTCGATCTCGGCATGGGCAATCCCGACGGCGCGCCGCCGCCGCACGTCATCGCCAAGCTGGCCGAGGTCGCCGCGAAGCCGACCGCCCACCGCTATTCAGCGAGCCGCGGCATCCCGGGCCTCAGGAAGGCGCAGGCCGCTTATTACCAGCGCCGATTCGGGGTCAGCGTCGATCCCGAGACCGAAGTCATCGTAACCCTCGGCTCGAAGGAGGGGCTCGCGAACCTCGCCCAGGCAATCACCGCCCCGGGCGACGTCGTCCTGGCGCCCAATCCGTCTTACCCGATCCATACCTTCGGCTTCATTATTGCCGGCGCCGCGATCCGTTCGATCCCGGCTGCGCCGGGCGATGATTTCTTCGAGCGGTTGCGCCTGGCGATGCGCTACACCGTGCCGCGCCCCAAGGTGCTGGTGGTGGGCTATCCGAGCAACCCGACTGCCTATGTCGCCGACCTCGACTTCTATCGGCGTCTGGTCGAATTCGCCCGGGAGCACGAGCTCATCGTCATCTCCGACCTCGCCTATGCGGAAATTTATTTCGGCAACCAGCCCACCCCCTCGATCCTTCAGGTCGAGGGCGCGAAGGAGGTGGCGGTAGAGTTCACGAGCATGTCCAAGACCTATTCCATGGCGGGCTGGAGGATCGGTTTCGCGGTCGGCAACGACCGGCTGATCGCAGCCCTGGGGCGGGTCAAATCCTATCTCGACTACGGCGCGTTCACGCCGGTCCAGGCGGCCGCGGTGGCGGCGCTGAACGGGCCGCAGGACATCGTCGAATACAACCGCAACCTCTATCGCCGGCGTCGCGATGTGCTGGTCGAAAGCTTCGGCAGGGCCGGCTGGGAAATCCCCGTCCCACAGGCGTCGATGTTCGCCTGGGCACCGATCCCGGAGCGGTTCCGCGACCTTGGATCGATGGAGTTCGCCAAGCGGCTGCTGAACGAGGCGCGGGTCGCAGTCGCCCCCGGGATCGGGTTCGGCGAGGAAGGCGAAGGCTATGTGCGGATCGCGCTGGTCGAGAACGAGCAACGCCTTCGCCAGGCGGCGCGCGGCGTCCGCAAGATGCTGGCTGCCTAGAAGACCTCTTCAGGCAGGGCCATCACGCTCTTCGCGCCTGCCTCAACCTTCCGGCGGTGTGCGATCGATTCGGGCAGTTCGCGATCGGCGTAAAAGCGGGCAGTGGCGAGCTTGGCCTCGTGAAAGGCGCGGTCGTCGGTTCCGTCCTCAAGTGCCTTGGCCGAGACGCGCGCCATCTTCATCCACATCCAGCCGAGGGTGACCAGGCCCATCAGGTCCATGTAGGAATAGGCCCCCGCCCCCGCGTTGTCGGGGTCGGCCATGCCGTTCTGCGCGAGCCACATGGTCGCGGCCTGCAAATCGGCAAGCGCTGGCTCGAGCGCCGAGGCGATGCCCGCCGGGTCGCCGGCCGCCTTCGCCTCGCGGATTTCGGTCCCGACGAGTTCGAGGAAGGCGCGGATCGCCCGCCCGCCGTCCTTGGGAAGCTTGCGGCCGACCAGGTCCATCGCCTGGATTCCGTTGGTGCCCTCGTAGATCATGGCGATGCGGGCGTCGCGGACGAACTGCTCGATCCCGTGCTCGCGGATATAGCCGTGACCGCCGAACACCTGTTGCGCGAGGACCGCGGCCTCGAAGCCCTTGTCGGTGATGTAGCCCTTTATGACCGGGGTCAGCAGCGAGACGAGGTCCTCCGCCGACTGCCGTTCCTCTTCGTTTTGCGAGCGGCGCATCAGGTCGACCTGCAGCGAGCCCCAGAGCAGAAGCGCCCGCGCGCCCTCGTTCCAGGCCCGCATTTGCATCAGCATCCGGCGAACGTCGGGGTGGACGAACAGGGGATCAGCCTTGGCGTTGGGATCGCGTGCTTCTTCCCTGAGCGCCCTGCCCTGCCGGCGCTCGCGGGCATACTGGACGGCGTTCTGGTACGCGACCTCTCCCTGCGCGAGGCCCTGCAGGCCGACTCCGAGGCGGGCCGCGTTCATCATGATGAACATCGCCTGGAGGCCCTTTTCCGGCTCGCCGACCAGCCAGCCCTTCGCCCCGTCATAGTTCATCACGCAGGTCGCGTTGCCGTGGATTCCCATCTTCTTCTCGATGGCGCCGCAGGTCACCCGGTTGCGCTCGCCGACGCTTCCGTCCTCGTTCACCAGGAATTTCGGCACGACGAACAGGGAGATTCCCTTGACGTTGTCGGGCGCCCCGGCGCGCTTGGCCAGCACCATGTGGATGATATTCTCGCTAAGGTCGTGCTCACCGGACGAAATGAAGATCTTGGTGCCGGTGATCGCATAGCTCCCGTCCGGCATCGGGTCCGCGCGGGTCTTGAGAAGGCCGAGGTCGGTTCCGCAATGCGGCTCGGTGAGGTTCATAGTGCCGGTCCAGCGGCCGGTAACCATGTTGGGCAGGTAAATCTTCTTCTGCTCTTCGCTGCCCTTGATGATCAGGGTGGCGATCGCGCCGGACGTCAGCCCCTGGTACATCTCGAAGCTGTGGTTCGCGGACAGCACATATTCGCCGACCGCTGTGCCGATGACCTGCGGCAAGCCCTGCCCGCCATAGTCCTCCGGCGCGGTCAAGGTCGGCCAGCCGGCCTCGCAGAATTTCTGGTAGGCCTCCTTGAAGCCCGGAGGAGTCGTCACCGACCCGTCGTCGTTGCGTTTGCAGCCGATCTCGTCGCCGACCTTGTTCAGCGGCTGCAGTACCTCGGCCGCAAACTTACCGCCTTCTTCGAGGATTGCCTGAACCAGGTCGGGCGAGGCGTTGGAAAAACCCGGGAGGTTGGAATAGCGCTGGATACCGAGGACGTCGTTGAGCACGTAAAGCGTGTCTTTGACCGGCGCGGAGTAGGTCGGCATGAACCCGTTTCCTTCTGAAACCGGCCATTACCGTGCAGCAGCCGCGCGAAAGCTTCAAGCCCGGTTCATCCAGGGGGCGACAAAGGCCGCCGCGGCTCCTATATGGGGGTGCCAGCACTGGATCCGGGGACGATGCTGACCACCAATCCTTTCGATGACGACAAGCTCCGCGAGGAGTGCGGCATTTTCGGCATCTGGGGTGCCGACAAGGCTGCCAGCTTCGTCGCGCTCGGACTCCACGCGCTCCAGCACCGCGGCCAGGAAGCAGCGGGCATCACCAGCTTCGACGGCGAGCATTTCCATTCGCACCGGGCAATGGGGATGGTGGCCGGCAACTTCGACCGCGACGAGGTCATTTCCAAGCTTCCGGGGCGGACGGCGATCGGCCACGTCCGCTATTCGACGACCGGCGCTTCGGCGCTTCGCAACGTCCAGCCGCTCTTCGCCGAACTCGACGACTACGGTTTCGCGATCGCCCACAACGGGAATATCTCCAACGCGATGAAACTGCGGCGGACGCTGAGCCGCCGCGGCTCGATCTTCCAGTCGACCAGCGATACGGAAGTCATCATCCATCTCGTTGCCACATCGGACAAGGAAACGCCGCTCGACCGCCTGGTTGATGCGCTGAAACAGGTCGAAGGCGCCTATTCGCTCGTCGTCCTGACCAACGAGGGGCTGGTCGCCTGCCGCGATCCGCTTGGAATCCGGCCGCTCGTCATGGGCAAGCTGGGCGAGGCGACGATCTTCGCTTCCGAATCGGTGGCGCTGGACGTGATCGGCGCCAGATATGTCCGCGACGTCGAGCCCGGGGAGCTGATCCTCATCAACGCGAAGGGTCTTCGGTCCTTCAGGCCGCTGGAAAAGGCCGAACCGAGGCCGTGCATCTTCGAGCATGTCTATTTCTCGAGGCCCGATTCGATCGTCGATGGAACCTCAGTCTACGAGGTCAGGAAGAGGATCGGCGCGGAGCTCGCGATGGAGGCCCCCGTCGAGGCGGACATCGTCGTTCCGGTTCCCGACAGCGGAGTCCCCGCCGCGCTCGGCTACAGCCAGGCGTCGGGGATCCCGTTCGAGCTCGGCATCATCCGCTCCCACTATGTCGGGCGGACCTTCATCCAGCCGACGCAGGAAGTGCGCCACCTCGGCGTCAAGCTGAAGCACAACGCGAACTCGGCGCTGATCGACGGCAAGCGGATCGTCCTCATCGACGATTCGATCGTGCGCGGCACGACGAGCCTGAAGATCGTGCAGATGATGCGCGACGCGGGAGCGCGGGAGGTGCACATGCGGATAGCCTCGCCCCCGACCCGCCACAGCTGCTTCTATGGCGTCGACACGCCGGAGCGGGCCAAGCTCCTGGCTTCGCAGATGAGCGTCGAGCAGATGCGTGATTACATCAAGGCGGACAGCCTGGCGTTCATCTCGATCGAAGGCCTGTACCGGGCGCTGGGCGACACCCGCGACGCGGCGCGACCGCAGCGGTGCGACGCCTGCTTTACGGGCGAGTATCCGACCCGCCTGACCGACGTCGAGGAAGGTACGGCCGCGCGCGGCCTGTCGCTGGTCGCTGCCCGCTAATCGTCACCCCTCCCCCTCGATGGGGGAGGCCGGGTGGGGGTGATACAAGAACTGCGCTCCACTTCGATCATCACCCAACCCCAACCCCTCCCCATCGAGGGGAGGGGCTGCTAGGCGCCCGGCATGACCGAAACTTCGAAACCCCTCTCCGGCAAGCTTGCACTCGTCACCGGGGCGAGCCGCGGCATCGGCGCCGCGACCGCGGAAGCGCTGGCAAAGGCCGGCGCGCACGTCATTCTCGTCGCCCGGACCGCCAAGGCCCTCGAGGAGGTCGAGGAGCGAATTCACGAGGCCGGCGGGAGCGCGACAATCGCGCCGCTCGACCTCACTGAAGGGGAATCCATCGGCAAGCTCGCCGCGGCCGCCGCGGAGCGCTGGCACGCGCTCGACATTCTCGTTCTCAATGCCGCGATGCTCGGCTCTCTGACCCCGGTCGAGCATATCGACGCCAAGGAATATGCGCGCATCCTGACCCTCAACGTCGCCGCGAACCAGGCGCTGATCGCCGCGTTCGACCCGATGCTTCGCAAGTCGGAACGGGCGGAGCTGGTCGCGATCACTTCCTCCGTCGGGCAGGAGCCGCGGGCCTTCTGGGGCGCCTACGGCTCGTCCAAGGCGGCGCTAGAAAACCTCGCCCTCGCGTACGCCGACGAGACCGCGCATTCGGGCAGGATCCGGGTCCACGTCATCAACCCAGGGCCAACCCGCACGCGGATGCGCCAGCTCGCCTTTCCCGGGGAGGAGCCCGAGAGCGTCAAGCCGCCCGAAGCGGTCGCGGAGTTCATTCTTCAGCGCCTGCTGTCCGACGCCCCGACCGGCGAGCGGGTACGTGCGGAAGCCTAGCAGGTGCGGATCACGGCTTCGCGGCCCAATCGCGAATTGGCCCCGCGGCCATAGCGGGCATCGCCGATGACCACCCTGGCCGAACAACGCGACTGCTCCACATTGGCCTGGGGCAGGATCGACCATTTGAGGAATTTCTGCAGTCCCGGATTACGACGGATCGCCTCAAGAACCAGCGGGTCCGCCATCTTGGTCGGTTCGCAGGCCGTCACCGGCGCCATTCCGGCGAAGGGTGCGTAGGCACTCCGGCGGTAGCAATCCTCGCCCTCGCGCCACACGAGCTCGCGACGCCAGAAATAGAAGGGAGGCGGCGAGGCAAAGACGGATTCGACCGGACGCCTGGCTGCCCAGCGATGCACTGCCGAATGGGCGCGCCAACTGATGAGAAGGTTGGCTGCGATATAGGCGAGGCCGATTGCGACCGCCGCCTGTGCCGGGAGGCGCCAATTCCCGCCCCTCTTCTCCAGCCGTTTCGACCAGAAGATCGCGCCGCCTAGCAAGAGCCAGAGATAGAGATCGATGATGAACAGCGCCTCGGCGTGAAACCAGTCGTTCGAGAAAGGCGAAAAGAGCTGCACGGAATAGGTCGTCAGGACGTCGAGCGAGGGGTGCGAGACCGCGCCGATGTAAGTGAGCGCAACGAGCCAGCCGAAGCGCATCGGAAGGCCGCTTCTGAATGTCTTGCCTCGGCTCACCTGCCACCGGTCGAGCAGCCACAGGAGTCCGGCGAGGACCGGCGGCATCACCACCGCGCCGCCGATAAAGCTGTGCGTGAAGCCGCGGTGGATCGCCAGCGGGTCCCACGGGAACTTGCCGAAGAACACGTCGATGTCGGGCATGTTGGCGCCGAGGATCAGCGCCGCGAGACCCTTGCGGCTCTTTGTCTTGAGCCCGGTCTGGCCAAGCGCCCAGCCGGCCAAGGAGTGGGTGAGATTGTCCAATTACGGAAAGACTAAAGCTCGCGGGGCTCTTTCTCGACCATCCAGGTCTGGCCTTTCGAGACCAGCGCCTGCAGGTCGGCTGCCTTGCCCTCGGCCACCTTGCGGTTCTGTTCGAGAACGGCGCTTTCAAAGGTCGGCCGCGGGTCCTCGTAGATGACGCCCAGCGCGACCGGGAATCCTTGCTCCTGCGGCAATTCGATCAGCATCGCCGCGATCCCGCGGTTCTTCGGGTTGTGGACGATGACATTGGGATCGTCGCCGTCGACGATTTTCAGGTTCAGCGCGTCCACATCGAGCGCCAGGCCCTTGGCGCCGCCATCGAACAGC
>JBKHXB010000058.1:0-13017 GCA_046566245.1 Alphaproteobacteria bacterium
CAGCGCGCGAAGGCGGTCGACGCGGAAATCGCGAAGACCATGGCCAAGGCCGAGGACAAGATCCGCAAGTCCCTCGACAAGGCGATGGCCGAGATCGACACGGTCGCGGTTGAGGCGACCCGGGAGCTGGTCGCCAAGCTGACGGGCAGGACGGTCACGGCGCAAGACGCGACGCGCGCGGTAAAGGCGGTAAGCAATGGCTGAAGAGACGTTGACGGCTTCGACCGAACACGCGCCGGCGGCCGCCGAGCACGCGCAGCCCACCTTGCTCGGCCTGTCGGCGCCGATGTGGATCGCGCTGGCGATGCTGTTCGTCTTCGCGCTGATGATCTGGAAGAAGGTGCCGGCCGCGATCGGCAAGGCGCTGGACTCGAAGATCGAGGCGATCCGCGACCACCTCAAGGAAGCTGAGGCCCTTCGAAAGGAAGCCGAGGCGCTGAAGGCGGAATATGAAGCGAAGGCCGCGGCCGCCCAGAAGGACGCTGAGGCGATGGTTGAACGCGCTCGCCACGAGGCGGATGCGCTGATTGAAAAAGCGCGCAAGGACGCCGACGCGCTGGTCGAGCGGCGTACGAAGATGGCGGAGGAGAAGATCGCCGCCGAGGAACGCGCCGCGGTTCAAAAGCTGCGCTCGGTCGCCGCTGAAACGGCAACCCGCGCCGCCTCCCTCCTCATCGCCGAAAAGCTCGACGCAGAAGGCGACAAGGCGCTCGTCGAGCAGGCGATCGAGGGGCTGAAGCGCTAGCTCATCCTCCCCTGCCTTTTGCAGGGGAGGTGGCAGTGGCTAGCGGCTGACGGAGGGGGGGGCCTCCAACAGCTTCGCTGGTCCCCCTCCCCAGGAAATCCTGGGGAGGACGATTATTGCCGATGCTCGCCGCCGGGCTGGCTGACGCCTTCCAGCGCTTCTTCCGCGCATTCGTCGTCGGCCTCGCGCGCGAGGTCGCCGAGGCTGACGATCCCGCAAAGCTTCTGATTCTCGTCGACAACCGGAAGCCGCCGCACCTGCGCCTCGCTCATCTTTGAAGCAGCTTCCTCGACATCATCGTCGGCGCGGATGCAGATTATCTCGTCTGTCATGAGCTCGCGCACCGGGGTGTCCGGGCCGCGGCCCTGGGCCACGCCGCGAACCGCGATGTCGCGGTCGGTGATCATCCCAATCAACCGGTCGCCGTCGCTGACGGGCATCGAACCCGCGTCCTCGCGGAGCATGAAGCTCGCGGCCTCCTGAACGGTCGAATCCGGACGCACGGTCTGCACGTCGCGGGTCATGACTTCACTGACTTTCATCTCGCCCTCCTGTCTATCCATCTCGACAAACGAACGGGCTAGGAGCGAGGTTGCGTGGCCTATGGCACGTTTTCCGTCAGCAGGTCGTACGTCGCGACCAGCTCGTCCTTCTGGTTGAAGATCTCGACCGCCCAGCGGACCTGCCCGGTCTCTTCCGACTTGATCGACTTGGCTTTCACCGACAGCTCGACGCGCATCGAATCGCCCGGATAGAGCGGGGTCAGGAAGCGCAGGTTATCAAGGCCCGTATTGGCTAGGACCGGGCCGGGATCGGGATCGACGAACAGGCCCGCGGCGAAGCTCAGGATCAGATAGCCGTGCGCGACCCGGCCCTCGAAGATCGGCGAGGCCTTCGCCGCTTCCTCGTCCATGTGAGCGTAGAATTTGTCGCCGGTGAAATGGGCGAAATGTTCGATGTCCTCGATGGAGACGGTGCGGCTCTCCGTTTTCCAGGTATCGCCGATCTCGAGCTCGCTCATGTTCAGCCGGAACGGGTGGGTTCCGATCACATGCTTGGGCGCGCCCGAGATATACTGGCTCGTAATGGCCGCGATCATCGCCGGCGAGGACTGGATGGCGGTCCGCTGCATGTAATGCTTGACCCCGCGGATGCCGCCCATTTCCTCGCTTCCCCCGGCGCGGCCCGGCCCGCCGTGGACGAGCACCGGCAAGGGCGATCCGTGGCCCGTCGATTCCTTCGCATTGTCGCGGTCGATCACCAGCATCCGCCCGTGGAAGGAGGCGGCGCCGAGGACGAATTCACGCGCGGCCTCGGGCGAGTGGGTGAATAGCGACAGCGCGAGGCTTCCGCGGCCGCGATTGGCCAGCGCGATCGCGTCGGCGAGGTCATGATAGGGCATGATCGTCGAGACAGGGCCGAACGGCTCGACGTCGTGGACGGCCTCCGTCTGCCAGGGGTCGTCGGTCCGAAGCAGGACGGGCGGCAGGAACGCGCCGCCGGGAACCGCAGGCTCGGCATCGGGGTCGCCGGCGACGATCCGGGCACCCGCGGCCTGCAGCTCGGCGATCCTCTCCCGCACGTCCTTGCATTGCGCCTTGCTAACCAGCGCCCCCATGCGCGTGTCCTCTGAGCGCGGGTCGCCGACCTTGGTCTTCGCCAGCCGCTCGCGAAGCGCGTCCTCGACCGCGTCGAGATATTCGGCCGGCGCCATCGCGCGGCGGATGGCGGTGCATTTCTGTCCGGCCTTCACCGTCATTTCCATCGCGACTTCGCGGACAAACAGGTCGAACTCGGGCGTGCCGGGCCCGGCATCGGGGCCGAGGATGGAGGCGTTGAGGCTATCCTGCTCGGCGATGAAGCGGACACTTTCGCGCATCACCGTCGGATGGGTGCGGAGCTTGTAGGCGGTCGAGGCCGAGCCGGTGAAGCTGACCACGTCCTGGCCCGTCAGATGGTCGAACAGATCGCCGACGCCGCCGACGATCAGCTGGACCGCGCCCCTGGGCAACAGGTTGCTTTCGATCATCACCCGGAAAGCGGCTTCGGCGAGGTAGGCGGTCGCCGAAGCGGGCTTCACGATAGCCGGAACGCCGGCAAGCAGGGTCGGCGCGAGCTTCTCGAGCATCCCCCAAACCGGGAAGTTGAACGCGTTGATGTGAACGGCCGCACCCTGGAGCGAGGTGTAGATGTGCTGGCCGACGAAGCTGCCGCTCTTCGACAGCGGCTCGAGCGCACCATCGAGCAGGACATGGGCGTCGGGAAGCTCGCGGCGGCCCTTGGACGAGAAGGAGAAGAGGGTGCCCGCGCCGCCCTCGATGTCGATCCACCCGTCCTTGCGCGTCGCGCCGGTCTGGAAGCTGAGCTCGTACAGCTTCTCCTTGCGATCCATGATCGCGAGCGCGAGGCCCTTGAGCATCCGGGCGCGCTCGTGGAACGTCATCTTGCGGAGAGCGGCTCCACCAACCTCTCGCGCGTGACGGAGCATCGCCCCGAAATCCAGGCCGCCCGAGCCGGCCAGCGCAACGGGTGAGCCGTCGATGGCGCTGGGAAGCTCTGACAGGCCGCCGTCACCTGCAATCCAGCGGTCGCGCTCGTAATTGAGAAGCTGTGGTGTTTTCATGTGCGGTGTGCCTCCCCCTCCCCCTTGATGGGGGAGGGCAGGGTGGGGGTGATCATGGATGCTCCTCTAGCGAGGACATCACCCCACCATCAAGAAAGCCAGCTTCGTCTGGCGGACGAAGCGCTTACCTGATCCCTCCCCATCAAGGAGAGGGGCGGTTAAGAGGAACAGATGATCTCCCCAGTCCGACCAATCGAGCTCGAGGATATCGAGGCTGCCCGGAAGCGGATATCCGGCACCGTCCTGCGGACCCCGCTCGTGCGCTTCGACGAGCGCATCTATCTCAAGCTCGAAAACCTGCAGCCGACCAATGCGTACAAGATCCGCGGCGCCGCCAATGCGGTGGCGCGGCTGTCGGACGAAGAGCGGGCGAAGGGCGTGTGGACGATCAGCGCCGGTAATGCCGGGCAGGGCGTCGCTTTTGCCGCACGCGCCGCCGGGATTCCCTGCTCGGTCGTCGCCATCGAAACCGCTCCGAAGACAAAGCTCGACCGGATGCGCGCGCTCGGTGCGATGATCATCCCTGTCAGCTATGAACAAGCGTGGAGGGCGGCGGAAGCCCATGCTTTCGAAGGGCTCGACGGGACCTTCATCCACCCCTTCGACAATCATGATTTCATCGCCGGTCACGGGACCATGGGCCTCGAAATCCTCGAGGACTGTCCGGATGTGCGCACCGTCATCTGCGCGATTGGCGGTGGCGGACTGATCACTGGCGTCGGGAGCGCGATCAAGGCACTCCGGCCGCAAGCGAGCGTGCTAGGAGTAGAGCCTGATACAGCCGCGCCTTACGCTTATTCACTGAGCGTCGGCGCGCCGGGCAAGTTCCCCGGCTGGCAGGCCTCGTTTGTCGATGGGGCAGGCGGCCAGAGCGTCACCGCGCGGATGTGGGAGCGGATGCAGGGCGTGGTAGACGGCGCGATCACCGTCTCGCTGGATCAGACTCGCGAGGCGATGCGGCTGATCGCGGAGAAATCGCGGACGATCGCGGAAGGGGCGGGCGCTCTATCGCTTGCCGCCGCGCTCGCGGACCAGGTGGGCGAGGGGTCAATCGTCTGCGTCGTTTCCGGCGGCAATATCGACCTTGCGAAATTCGCCGAGCTGGTAACCTGATCAGCGCCCCTTGAAGCTCGGCTTGCGCTTTTCGAGGAAGGCCGCGACGCCCTCGCGATAGTCTTCGGTAAAGCCGAGCCGCCGCATCTCGTCGCGCTGAAGGTGAAGCTCCTCCTCGAGTGTGCGGCCCCAGGTGGAGCGGATGATGCTCTTCGTCGCCGCCACCGCGAGCGGAGGCAGCGCGGCCAGCTGCGCGGCGAGCGCCGCGACGTCCTGGTCAAGCGCCTCGTCGTCGACGCATTTCCAGATCAATCCCCATTGCTCGGCCTTCTCTGCCGGGATCGGCTCGCCGGTCATCGCGATTCCCATCGCCCTGGCCTGGCCGACCAGGCGCGGGAGGATCCAGCTTCCGCCGCTGTCCGGGATCAATCCGATCGCGGCAAAGCTCTGAATGAACTTCGCCGAGCGCGCGGCCACGACGATGTCGCAGGCGAAAGCGACATTGGCTCCGGCGCCGGCGGCAACGCCATTGACCTTGGCGATCACCGGCTTCGGGATCGTCGTCAGCAGCTTGATGAGGGGGTTCCACCCGGTCTCTACCGTGATCCCAAGGTCCACCGGATGCTCGCCGATCCCGACCGCCCGCTCGTTCAGGTCCTGGCCCGCGCAGAAGCCCCGGCCGGCGCCGGTAATGACGATCACCCGCGCATCCTCCGTGTCGCGAAGCGCCTCGCGGAGTTCGGCGTGCATCTGCGCCGTGAAGCTGTTGAGCCGGTCGGGGCGATTGAGCGTGATCCAGGCAACACGCTCGGATTCCTCGACGATGATCGTTTCGTAGCTGGGCATCGCGGTCTCCCCGCTTGCCCCTACGAACAAAATGGATGCTGAAACAAGCGCTGCATCACGGTAGGTGCGGTCGCATGGACGCTGACGAACTCGCCTCGAACGTCGCGCATGCGATGCTCGCCGCCGAAGGCACCGGCCCGGCTTGGGGAATCCGGATCGAGGAGGCGCGGCACGGCTATTGCCGGCTGTCGATGGAGGTCCGCGACCACATGCTGAACGGCCACGGAATCGCGCACGGCGGCATGGTCTTCGCGCTCGCGGACACGGCCTTCGCCTACATCTGCAACGGTGACAATCATCGCACCGTCGCGGCCCAGGCTTCGATCGTCTTCCTCGGATCGGCCCAAGAAGGGGACGTGCTCATAGCCGAGGGCGAGGAAGTCGCCACGGTCGGAAGGAGCGGCGTCACGCGCGTGTCCGTCAAGACTGCCGACGGACGTGCTGTTGCCGAGTTCACCGGCTATTCGCGAACTATCGGCGGCGAGATTATCCCTTAGCGGACGCCGCTTTCCCACGCAGCCGAAGCCCCTGGGCGATCAGCACAACCCCCGATATGATCGCGAAGATGGCGATCAGCCAGGCGGCGGAGAGAATCGTCGCTGCCGGGTTCGGCATGACCAGCACAAGGATCGCGATTCCGAGCGCAACCGAAAGCAGGCCGGACAGGCCGAGCAGCCATTCACCCTCGATTTCCTTGCGGAGCCTGATCGCGGCCTGGATTTCGAGCACGCCGGCAATGACGGACCACGCAACGAGCATGGCGATCGTCACATAGGCGTAGGACAGGGTCGAGATCATCGGCATCAGTACGAACAGGACTCCGACGGCGACGCCGACAACGCCGCGCAGGACCAGTGCGCCCCAGCGCTCGCCGGTGCGAGCGCCGCGAATCCCGGCGATCAGCGAGGCGATTCCATCGACGAAGGCGAAAGCCGCGAACAGCAAGGTAAATGCGTAAAGCGCGCCCAGCGGAAACAGGATCGCCGCGGCACCGAGCGCAAGCGCAAGGACTCCACGAACCACGAGCCAGCCCCAATTATGCGCCGGAAGCACCAGCGAACGCGCAATGTCCAGGCCGGTAGCGGATTCAGCTTTAGTTTCGACTGCCATGACACACTCCCCCCGGTAATGGCGGGGTGGGTATAGCCTGAAACTGTCGCGCCGGTCATCGCGCATTTGAACCGGCTGTGCGCAATGGCTACATCGGGCCCATGTATACCACCGAGCTTCAAAAGACCGGCAAGATCGAGAATCTCGAGGACCCGGAGCTTCTCGCGGCGTTCGAGGCGCGGGTTGCCGCCGACGAGTTCATCGAGCCCAAGGACTGGATGCCGGAAGCCTATCGGCGGACGCTGACGCGCCAGATCAGCCAGCACGCGCACAGCGAGATCGTGGGAATGCTGCCGGAGGGCAATTGGATCACCCGCGCGCCGAGCCTGAGGCGCAAGGCCATCCTGCTGGCCAAGGTCCAGGACGAGGGCGGCCACGGCCTCTATCTCTATTGCGCGGCAGAGACCCTCGGCACGAGCCGCGAGGAGATGGTCGAGGCGCTGCACTCGGGCAAGGCCAAGTACAGCACCATCTTCAACTATCCCACGCTGACCTGGGCGGACATCGGAGCGATCGGCTGGCTGGTCGACGGCGCCGCCATCATGAACCAGGTGCCGCTGCAGCGGACGAGCTACGGTCCCTATGCCCGCGCGATGGTCCGCATTTGCAAAGAGGAAAGCTTCCACCAGCGCCAGGGCTACGAGATCATGATCGCCATGGCACGCGGCACCCCCGAGCAGAAAAGGATGGCGCAGGACGCGCTCAACCGCTGGTGGTGGCCGAGCCTGATGATGTTCGGGCCACCGGACGAGATGAGCCCGAATACGGCGCAGTCGATGCGCTGGAGGATCAAGCGCGAGACGAACGACGAACTCCGCCAGAAGTTCGTCGATATCACCGTGCCGCAGGCCGAATTCCTTGGTCTGACGGTCCCGGACCCGGACCTCAAGTGGAACGAGGAGAAGGGCGGCTATGATTTCGGCGAGATCGACTGGGACGAATTCTACGCGGTCGTGAAGGGCGAGGGCCCGGTCGCCAAGGAGCGCATGGAAGCGCGCCGCAAAGCCTGGGAAGACGGTGCCTGGGTGCGCGAGGCTGCCGACGCGCACGAGGCGAAGCGGCGCGAGAGGAGGGCTGCTTGACCTTCTTTCGTCATTCCCGCGAAAGCGGGAATCCCGCTGTCTTTGACAACGGGTGAGGGTTAAGCGGGGCCTCCGCTTTCGCGGAGGTGACGGAATAGGATTTGAGGATGTCTGGTCATGACTGGCCGCTCTGGGAAGTTTTCGTCCGCACCAAGGGCGGTCTTTCGCATCGCCACGTTGGCAGCGTTCATGCTCCTGACGCGCAGCTCGCGCTCGCCCACGCCCGCGACACCTACACGCGCAGGATGGAAGGAGTGAGCCTTTGGGTCGTTCGGTCGAGCGACATCGTCGCGTCCGACCCCGACCAGGCGGGCGAGCTGTTCGAGCCGGCTGCGGACAAGATCTATCGGCATCCCACCTTCTATGACATCCCGGACGAGGTGAAGCACATATGAGCAGACCATCCTCCCCGGCATTTGTCGGGGAGGGGGACCAGCGTAGCTGGTGGAGGGGTATTGATGTCTCGTTATTCCCTCCTCCACCGCCTTCGGCGGTCCCCCTCCCCACGAAATCGTGGGGAGGCATTTGCTAATGGCCTCTCTCCCTCCCATCGACACGCCGGAAGGCGCGACTGGTGAGGGCGCGTTCGACGCGCCGGCCGCGGGCGAGCCCGACCCGGCGCGCTTCGATTACCTGCTTCGCCTGGGCGACGATTCCCTGATTCTCGGGCAACGGCTGTCGGAATGGTGCGGCCACGCGCCCGCGCTAGAAGTCGATCTTAGCCTCGCCAATGTCGCGCTCGACCTCGTGGGCCAGGCGATGCTCCTGCTGGGAGAGGCGGGAGCCTGCGAAGGCGAGGGCAGGGACGGGGACAAGCTCGCCTTCCACCGCGACGTGCTCGATTTCAGGAACTGCCTTCTGGTCGAACAGCCCAACGGCGATTTTGCCCGAACCATTGCCCGCCAGCTGCTCTTTTCGACCTGGCAGCATCTGCTCCTGCAGCGAATGACCGGCTCCTCCGACCGCTTTTTTGCCGAATACGCGGCCAAGGCAGTCAAGGAGGTCGCCTATCACCGCACGCTGGCGACCGAGTGGACCGTCCGGCTGGGCGACGGAACGGAGGAAAGCGCTCGGCGCATGGCAGACGGGCTCGATTGGTGCTGGCGTTTCATTCCCGAGCTGTTCGAGGTCGACGAGACGCTCGAAGCGCTGATCGCGCGCGGAATTGCGCCAGACCCGAGGCAGTTCGAGCAAGACTATCGCTCGGCTCTGTCATCGGTCCTGTCCGAGGCGAAGCTCGACGCGCCGGCGGACCAACGCCCGATCCTCGGGGGCCGGCGCGGCCACCACAGTGAGCACCTGGGCCATATTCTGGCGGTCATGCAATTCCTCCCGCGCACCTACCCGGACGCGAGCTGGTAGGAATGGACACGCATTTCTATCCGCTCAGGGTAGCTCAGATGGTTCCCGAAACCGCCGAGGCGAACTCGATCCGGTTCGCAATTCCCCCGGAGCTTCGCGAAAAATTCGCATTCAAGGCGGGCCAGCACCTGACCCTCAAGGCCGAGATCGACGGCGAGGAGGTGCGGCGTAATTACTCGCTGTGCACCGCGCCTGACGAACAGGACTGGATGGTGACCGTCAAAAGGATCGGCGGCGGGCTGTTTTCCAACTGGGTCGGCGATCATCTCAAGGCCGGCGACACGATTGACGTCATGCCGCCGCACGGGTCGTTCACGACCGACTTCGACTCGAAGGCCAGCCGGCATCTCGTCGGGATCGCCGGCGGCTCCGGAATCACGCCGGTGATGTCGATCCTCCGGACGCTCCTGAAGACCGAGCCCGGCAGCCACTTCACCCTCATCTACGGCAACCGGGACAGTGGCTCGATCATCTTCCTCGAGGAGCTGGCGCGGCTGAAGGACCGGTATTTGGACCGGTTCGAACTCTACCACTTCCTCGCCGAGGAAGAGGGCGACGTGGACCTGTTCAACGGCATTCTCGACCGCGCGCGCTGCGACCTGGTCCTCGAGCGGCTGATCGACGAGCCGGAGAACGTAGACGGCTGGTTCATTTGCGGCCCGGGCCCGATGATGGACGCCGCGGAATCCGCGCTCCTGGATCGCGGAACTGCACGAGACCGAATCCACATCGAGCGCTTCACGGCCGACCGGCCGCCGCAGACCCTGGTCAAGGAGATGGCGGAGCTTCAGAGCAAGGCTGCGGGGATAATCATGTCGATTACGCTCGACGGGCGAACGCGCCGTGTCGAGTTCAGCGAAGGCAATATCCTCGACAGCGCCCGGGCCGCAGGCCTTCCGGCGCCCTTCGCCTGCAAGGCGGGCGTCTGCGCGACCTGCCGGGCCAAGGTGATGAGCGGGAAGGTGGAAATGGCGGCGCGCTACGGCCTCACCGACGAGGAGATCGAGCAGGGCTATGTGCTGACCTGCCAGTCCGTGCCCGCCGGCGAAGGCGTAGCAGTCGATTATGATGCCTGAGGCTTTTGCGCGGTTAAGGGTTTGGGGCTAAGCGGGCTCCCATGCTGGACCAGCCGGACATTGACAGCCGCTCCATCCGAGACCTCCAGCCGGTCAAGAACGACTCGCTGCTCGCACTGATCGAGCTTGCGAACGCGGACAAGCGGCCCGAGAAAATCGACGTCGGGGTGGGCGTGTTCCGCGACAGCCGGGGCCACACGCCCATTTTCCGGGCGATCAAGGAGGCCGAACGCCGGCTGTGGGAAAAGCAGGAAACCAAGGCCTATCTCGGCGGACGCGGGGACGTGCGCTTCGCCGACCTGCTTCGCCCGATCCTTCTTGGCGAGCATAGCCGGGACGACCGGATCGCGGGGCTGCAGACGCCCGGCGGCTGCGGCGCCCTGGCGCTCGGCTTCCAGCTGCTCAGGGCCGCCAATCCCAACGCGCGAGTCCTGGTCGGCACACCGACCTGGCCGAACCATATCCCGGTCATCACCGCCGCCAAGCTCGAGATCGTCGAATATCCGCACTACGATCGCGCGCAGCACAAGCTCCGGTTCGACGCGATGGTCGAGGCGATGCAGAAGGCACGACGCGGTGACATCGTGCTGCTTCACGGCTGCTGTCACAACCCGACGGGCGCCGACCTCGACCACGGCCAATGGGCGGAGGTGACGCGGATCATCGGCGAGCGCGGGCTGATCCCGTTCGTCGATATCGCCTACCAGGGTTTCGGCGACGGCCTCGCCCCCGACGCGGCTGGGCTGCGTGGGCTTTTGACGGCGTGCGAGGAAGTCCTCGCAGCGCAGAGCTGCGACAAGAATTTCGGTGTCTACCGCGACCGCGTCGGGTCGCTGTGGCTCAAGACAGGCTCGGCCGAAGCGACGAAGACGGCGATGGGCCACGTTCTCCAGATATCCCGCGAATTCTGGTCGATGCCGCCCGACCATGGCGCCGCCGCCGTCCGGATTGTGCTCGACGATCCGGAGCTGACCGCGGACTGGCACGCGCAACTGGAGGAAATGCGCGAGCGGATCGTCACCCTTCGGCAGCGTCTCGCCGCGGCTGAACCGGACCTGGCGTTCATCGAGCGGCAAAAGGGCATGTTCTCGATGCTTCCGGTGACGCCGCAGCAGGTGCTGGAGCTTCGGGAACGCTACGCGATCTACATGGCCGACAGCGGGCGCTTCAACATCTGCGGAATGTGCGACGATGATGTCGACCGCTTCGCCTCCGCGGTGCTCGAGGTGATGAATGGCTGAGGCCGACGCGGCTCGATTTACCGGCGCGGCAGTGGATTGGGAGCAGGTCGCGCGCCTGGTCCTCCGGAGCCGTGAGATGGACCGGATCGAGGAGCAGGAGCTCGTTCCCGCGAAGAAGGTCCTCTACCAGTTCTCCGCCCGCGGCCACGACATGGCGCAGGCCCTGCTCGGCTTGCAGCTCAAGGACGGCGACGGCGCCTTCGGCTATTACCGCTCTCGGCCGTTGCTGCTTGCGCTGGGCGTTCCGCTGGCGGATGCGCTGGGCTCAGGGATGGGACTGTCGGGCGGCTATTCGGACGGTCGCGATATCGGCGTCGTTTTCAACTATCCGAATCCCGGAGGAGCCCACGCCTTTCCGATGTGCGGCGGGGTCGGGGCGCAATATACGCCCGCGGCCGGCTGGGCGCAGGCCATCAGGTACAAGACCAAGGTTCTCGGCGAAGGACCTACCGACGCAATCTCGCTGGTGCTCGGAGGCGATGCGAGCTGCGCCACGGGCGGCTTCTGGTCGGCGCTGACGATCGCGACCACGCAGCAATTGCCGCTTCTCATCTACATCGAAGACAATGGCTACGGCATTTCAGTGCCGTCCGAGTACCAGACGCCGGGCAAGGACATCGCCGCGAACCTCGCGAGCTTCCGCGGACTTACGATTTTCAACGGCGACGGGAGCGAGCCGCAGCAGGCGGCCCAGCTGATCGGCGATGCGGTCGCTCACGTGCGGACGAAGCGCGGGCCGGCCTTGCTGCGACTCACCGTGCCGAGGCTGGAGGGACACAGCGCCCAGGATACGCAGGCCTACAAGAGCGAGGAAGAGATCGCGGCCGAATGGGCGCGCGACCCGCTGCCGAGGCTCAAGGCGCAGTCCGGGCTTTCCGACAAGCGATGGGCCGAGATCGAGGCCGAAGTTGCCGCCGAGGTCGCCGCAGCGGTCGCGGAAGCGCAGTCGCGCGGCATTTCCGACCCTCATCGGGTAACGGATCACGTCTTCTTCGAGGGCGAGATGCAGCAGGTCGGCGGCCTGTGGAACAGCGGCTACATGCCGCCCGCGGCAAGCAGGGAGCCGAAGCCGGAGGGCCAGCGGATCAACATGGTGACCGCGATCCGCCGCACGCTCGACCAGGAGCTCGAGGCGAATCCGCGCGTGCTGGTGTTCGGCGAGGACGTCGGGCCGAAGGGCGGCGTCCACGCCGTGACCCTTGGCCTCCAGGAGAAATTCGGGCGCGAGCGCGTGTTCGACACTTCGCTCAACGAGGAAGGGATCGTCGGCCGCGCGGTCGGTATGGCGCTGGCCGGGCTGATGCCGGTGCCCGAGATCCAGTTCCGCAAATATGCCGAGCCAGCGAGCGAGCAGATCCACGATTGCGGGACGATGCGCTGGCGGACGAACAACCGCTTCGCGGCGCCGATGGTGCTTCGGATTCCCGGCGGCTTCTTCAAGTGCGGCGACCCGTGGCACAGCATGACCAACGAAGTCGAGTTCGTGCACAATCCGGGCTGGAAGGTCGCGGTGCCTTCCAACGCCGAGGATGCGGTCGGGCTTCTTCGAACGAGCCTTCGGGGCAACGACCCGGTCATCTTCTTCGAGCATCGCGCGATGCTCGACGATGCCTGGGCGCGGCGCCCTTGGCCCGGCGACGATTATGTGCTCGAATTCGGGCAGGCGAAGAAGACGCGCGAAGGCGACCGGATCACCATCGTCGCGTGGGGCGCGATGGTGCCGCGCTGCGAAGCGGCGGCCGAGGGGGTGAGCGCCGACGTCATCGACCTCCGGACGTTGATGCCATGGGACCGGGAGGCGGTGCTCGACAGCGTCCGCCGCACGAGGCGTTGCCTGATCGTGCACGAGGATCTTCGCACCGGCGGCTTCGGCGCGGAA
>JBKHXB010000059.1:0-13008 GCA_046566245.1 Alphaproteobacteria bacterium
TTCGCACCCCAGCAGCGCCTCGACCGGCCGGCGCACCATCGGCCGGCCGGCGACCGGGATCAGCGCCGTGAGGTCGGTTCCGAACTGCGCCGCGAACGGGTCCGGTGCCGGCCGCGACCCTGCGAGCACGATCGCCGTCACGCCGTTCATCCCAGCCACGAGATCGGTTTCTCGCCGCGCAGCGCGCAGGCCTCGGCCTGGGCGAGCCGCACCAAATGGAAGATCAGCGACAGGATGGTCCACGCGGCGACCAGCTCCAGGCCGGTATCCGGCCGCCCGAACAGCAGCGCTCCAGCCATCAGCACCATGTTGGGGTTGCGGCGGGCAGTCACCAGCCGGAACTGGCTGTCGATCTTCCGCCAGACGTGGATGTGCATTCCGAAGCGGACGATGAAGATGCCTTCGATCACGCGCTGTGCGACATAGCCGATGATGATGGCGGCCAGGAGCATCGCCGAATAGACCGGCTCCAGCGGCGTTCCGTAGGCCGCCAGGCCCTCCGCCCAGGCCCAGTACCAGAAAGGCGGGTGGATGAGGTCGATCCCGTGGTCGAACGCCTCGCCCCACTTCGAGGACGTCCCGGTGCAGCGCGCGAGCTTCCCATCGACGGTGTCGAGCACCATGAAGACGAAGCCCGCGGCCACACCCGGCCAGTAGAGCCCGTACCAGAACAGGAAGAAGGCGAGCACGCAGAGGAGAGCGCCGATCGCCGTGACCGCGTTGGGCGACAGGCCCGCCTGCGCGGCCCAGCGGGTCAGGTGGAAGGCGGGACGGCGCCAAAGATAGAGGGTCAGGGCATCTGTTACGCCCTTGTAGGACGCGTCATAGGCCGCGCGCTCGACCGCTTCGGCACTGCTTTCATCGAGCCGCAGCACGAACGGGCGGTCGCGCTTGCGAAGCTCGTCGTAGCTCAGCTCGGCGGATTCGGCGTCGATCGGCTCGAGGCCGTCGAGGGAGCCGCCAGAGCCGAGCATCGCCTGTTCGACGGAACCGGCCGGAATCCCGGACACGTGCGCGAGGACCGGCTCGCCGCGAAAGACGAGCACGCTTCCCGGCTTCCTGGCGAGCAGATTGAGCCACGCGGGATCCCAGGCATAGTCCAGGTTGGCGAGAAGGCCCCCATGGCCCAGCTGTGGGGAATCAGCGCATTCGAATCCGGCCTTGGCCGCGAGCCTGCAGGCCCGCTCCCGGGCATCGAGAGCGAAGGCACGGGCCGGGTTCGAGCCGACGGGAATGAAGAGCGGGCGGCTTTCGTCGTCCATTGCAGGGGGCTTCTTAGGGGCCGGGGCGCGCACGTCAAAACCGCATTAAGCGCGACACGCTTGCTGATGCTGATAATTTCGCGCAGTCTCCGCGCCGCATGGAGCGGACTGCGCCAGACGGGGCCGAAGAGGGGAGCGGCGCGATCTACCGGATGGCGGGCGCGATCACCATCGCGCGCGCCGCCAGCACCGCGCGCGAAATCGCCGCCGAGCCGGACCCGCTGACCATCGACCTCAGCAAGGTCGAGCGGATGGACACGGTCGGCGCCTGGATCGTCTACCGCACCGTCCGCGACCGCGGAGCCAAGGTCGTCGGCGCCAGCGAGGAAGCCAAGAGCCTGCTCGAGCAGGTCGCCGAGGCTGACCACCCGACCAAGGTCCACCCGGAGGAAGCGGGCGGATTCATCGGAATCCTTCGCGAGCTCGGCGAGTGGATGGCCGATGTCGGGACGACCCTGATCGGGCTGATGGGCTTTTTCGGCGCAACCCTCGTCGGCTTCGCGAACCTCATCCGAAGGCCGAAGAAGTTCCGGGTCAACGCGGTCGTGCAGCGGTTCGACGTCGTCGGAGTACGAGCGCTCGGCATCATCGGGCTGATGAGCTTCCTGATCGGGATCGTCATCGCCCAGCAGGGGGCGGTGCAGCTCGAGCAGTTCGGCGCGGAGATCTATACGATCAACCTCATCGGCCGGATCACGGTCCGCGAACTGGGCACCCTGATGACCGCGATCATGGTCGCCGGCCGCTCGGGCTCCGCCTTCGCCGCCCAGCTCGGAACCATGAAGATCACCGAGGAAATCGACGCGATGCGCACGATCGGAGTGTCGCCGATCGAGGCGTTGGTCATCCCGCGGTTGATCGCGACGGTGGTGATGATGCCGCTGCTCGCCTTCTGGGCGATGCTGATGGCGCTTCTCGGCGGGGGCATCTTCGTCTGGCTGCAGCTCGGAATCCCGCCGCTGACCTACATCCAGCGACTGCAGGAGGTGACGCCGCTCACCGACCTGTGGATCGGCCTCATCAAGGCCCCGGTCTTCGGCTTCATCATCGCTCTTGCCGGCTGCTTCCAGGGCATGCTGGTCGAAGGTAATTCGGAAGAGGTAGGCCAGCGCACAACGACAGCGGTCGTGCAGTCGATCTTCCTCGTGATCGTCCTTGATGCGGTCTTCGCCGTTTTCTTCAGCTCGATCGGGTGGCGCTGATGGTTCAGGGCACCCCGAAGGACTGCGATCCGGTCATCACCATCCGCGGGCTTCGCAACGCGTTCGGAGAGCAGGTCATCCACGACAATCTCGACCTGACCGTGTGCCGCGGCGAGATCATCGGCGTCGTCGGCGGATCGGGCACCGGCAAGTCCGTGCTGATGCGCTCGATAATCGGGCTCCAGCGGCCAGAGGCCGGAGAGATCGAGGTCCTCGGCGAGAACATGATCGACCGCGACGAGGATGAGGCGAAGAACATCCGCCGGCGGTGGGGTATCCTGTTCCAGAACGGCGCGCTCTTCTCGACACTCACCGTCGCGGAAAATGTCGAGGTGCCGATCCGGGAATATTTCCCGTTCATCAAGCAGGACCTGCTCGACGAAATCGCCTCCTACAAGATCGCGATGAGCGCGCTTCCCCCGGACGCCGGGCCGAAGTTCCCGTCGGAGCTGTCGGGCGGGATGGTCAAGCGCGCGGGACTGGCGCGTGCGCTCGCGCTCGACCCGGAGCTCCTGTTCCTCGACGAACCGACCGCCGGGCTCGACCCGATCGCGGCCGCGACCTTCGACGAATTGATCCTGTCGCTCCAGAAGAAGCTCGGCCTCACTGTCTTCCTGATCACGCATGACCTCGACACTTTGTACGCCATCTGCGACCGTGTCGCGGTCCTGGCCGACAAAAGGGTGGTGGCAGCCGCGCCGATTCCGGAATTGCTGAAGTTGGACCATCCGTGGATCCAGGAATATTTCAACGGGCCGCGGGGACGTGCGGCGGCCAACACCGCTCAGGAGCACGCCGAAACGCTGGGGAGCATTGAGGCCTGATGGAGACGAGATCCAACTATGTCCTGGTCGGTGCGGTCACGCTGGCGATGCTCGCCGGCCTGCTCATCTTCACCGTCTGGCTCGCCGGTCTCTCGGGACGGGAGACCAAGTGCTACGATATCTATTTCAGCCAGGCCGTCGGCGGGCTGAACAAGGGCTCGGCGGTCACCTTCTCGGGCGTCCCGGTCGGCCAGATCGAGAAGATCTCGCTGCTTCCGGACCGGCCAGAGTTCGTGTGGGTCAGGATCGAGATCGATAGCGACACGCCCGTGCTCCAGGGGACGACGGCCGAAATCCACGGCGTCGGATTCACCGGAGTGAGCGAAATCCAGCTGACCGGCGCCAACCGCGGGGCCCGCCCGCTGGAGCAGGTCGGTCCGCAGGGCTGCCCAGTCATCCCGTCGAGCACCAGCGGGCTCGGCGCGCTTCTCAACAGCGCGCCGGAGCTGATGGAGCGTATCCAGCGCCTGACGGAGCGCCTCACCGAGCTTCTCAACGACCGCAACCAGAACGCCATTTCCGACATCCTCGAGAATGTCGAGCGGACGACCAACGTTCTCGCCGACAAGGCGCCGGAGCTCGGCGAGGCGATCACGCAGACGCGCATCGCAGTCCGCAACGCAGGGATCGCCGCGCAGCGGGTCGGAGCACTCGCCGACAGCACCAATGCGCTCGTGATCGAGGAAGGCCGGCCCGCCGCGCAGGACCTTCGCAAGGCGATCGCGGGCGTGCAGCAGGCGACCGATAATCTCGATTCGATGATCGCCGACGCGCGACCGGGAGTTCAGAATTTCAGCAAGTCGACGCTTCCCGAGCTCAACCGGCTCGTGCGAGATATGCGCGAGCTGACCCAGTCGCTTCGCGCCGTGTCCGAGCGGATCGAACAGGGCGGGATCGGCGGCGCGCTTGGGCCGCAGAAGCTGCCCGACTATGAACCGGGGAAAAGCCAATGAACCTCTTCACGCGTATCGGCGCGGCCGCCGCTCTCGCACTCGCCGTTACGGCCTGCTCCGTGAGCAGCATGCTGGGCGGGGGCAAGACCCCGCCGCACCTCTTCGACCTGACCTCCGAATCGCCTCCCGCGGCCAGTCCCGAGCGCTCCGCTCCGGCCGGGGAGACAGTGACGATCCGCGTCCCGGTCATCGCCAGAGAACTCAGGACAACGCGTGTTCCTGTCCAGGTCAGCCCGGTGGTGGTCGAATATGTGAAGGACATGACCTGGGTCGACACACCCGACAAGCTGTTCCAGCAGCTGTTGGAGGAAACGGTCCGCAACACGACTGGCCGGGTTGTGCTCGACCCGAACCAGTCGGCGCTCGATCCAGGCCTCGTCGTCAGCGGCGAGCTCCTCAAGTTCGGCTATGACGCGCAGCAAGGCATGGCTGTGGTCGAGTACGATGCGTCGCTTGCAACGCAGGGCGGCACGCACGTTCAGACCCGCCGCTTCACCGCCACGGTGCCGGCCGATGGAACTGCCGCGACCGTCGGGCCTGCGCTCAACCAGGCCGCCAACCAGGTCGCTCGCGAGGTCGCCGGCTGGATCGGCGGCTGACGAGCATTAGCCTCATCCGGGGATGAGGCGTGCACCCTTACTCAGGCCAGCGACTTGCTCGCCTGCTCGTAGACGTCCTTCGACAGTCCTGGAGTCGCGACGATCCGCTCGAGCTCGGCGCGCATCAATGCAGCGCGCGCCTCGTCGAAGCGCCGCCACCGGCCGAACGGGGGAACCAGCCGGGCCGCGACCTGCGGGTTGATACGGTCCGCCTGCAGGATGAGGTCGGCCAGGAAGCGATAGCCGCGCCCGGACCGGTGGTTGAAGGCCCACTGGTTCATCCCGAAGACGACGCCGATCGAACGCAACCGGTTGGGGTTCGCTGCGCTGAATTTCGGATGTCGTGTGAGCCCCTCGACCTCGTCGATGACGGCTTCGCGCTGCGCGGACGCCTGCACGGCGAACCATTTGTCGAGGACCAAAGGGTCGTCCTGGAACCGCGCGTAGAAGGCACTGAGCGCCTCCTCGCGCTCCGGGGCGTCGAGCGAGGCCAGAGCTGCCAGCGCGCCCATCCGGTCGGTCATGTTGTCGGCCTGGTCGAACTGGGCCTTGGCGAGCGAAGCGCCGCGGATAGGATCTCCGGCGGCAAGAAGGCCGAGCGCCACGGATCGCAGCCGCCGCGTTCCCTTGGCCTGGGGGCTGAGATCGTCGCCCGGCAGGCCCGATCGCCCCTGGGCGGCCGCGATCTCGCCTTCGAGCTGACGGCCGAGCTCCGAGCGCAAACATTCGCGCGCCCCGTGAATGGCATCGGGATCGATGCGCTCCATCCGGTCGCCGACCAGGCTTTCGCTCGGCGGAAGAATCGCCTCGGCTTTCAAGGCAGGATCGAGCGCGTTCGATCGCAAGGTATTGCCCACTGCCCGGACAATCGGCGCCGGGTCGTCACCCTGTCCGGCTGCCTCTCCGACAAGCCAGCGCATCATCAGCTCCTGGAGCGCCTCGTACCGCGCAAAGGGGTCACTGTCCGAAGCCGCGAGCCGCTCAAGCTCGCCGTGGCGGCGCTCGACCTCCATCACGACCGGGGCGGAAAAGCCGCGGTTGATTGACACCAGCGCCGGTTCCCGAAGGGCGTCGAACGGCACCGCCATCTCCGGCTTGTCGAGCAGGATCAGCCGTTCGCCCGCGATCTCGTCCCCGCTGTCTTCGCCGATGAGCGCGGTGCGGAGAGGGATGACCATCGGCTTCTTCACCGGCTGGCCGGGAGTCGGCGGCACCTCCTGACCCAGGTGGAGTACGGCCTCGCCATTCGAATCCTGCTCGAGTCTGGCCTTCACCCGCGGAGTCCCCGCTTGCGAATACCAGAGCTTGAAATGTGCGAGGTCGATTCCGCTGGCATCTTCGAGCGCCTTGACGAAATCGTCGCAGGTCGCGGCCTCGCCGTCGTGGCGCTCGAAATAGAGGTCGGTCCCGGCGCGAAACTTCTCCGGCCCGAGGATTGTCGCCATCATGCGGATGAGCTCGGCGCCCTTGTTATAGACCGTGGCCGTGTAAAAGTTCGAGATCTCGAGATAGGAGTCCGGCCGGACCGGATGCGCGAGCGGCCCGGAATCCTCCTGGAACTGGATCGCCCGGAGCGTCCGCACGTCCTCGATCCGCTTGACTGCCGGGCTGCCCATGTCGGCCGAGAAGCACTGGTCGCGATAGACGGTGAAGCCTTCCTTCAGGCTCAGCTGGAACCAGTCGCGGCAGGTGACGCGGTTGCCCGACCAGTTGTGGAAATATTCGTGCGCGACCACCCGCGCGATATTGTCGAAATCCACGTCGGTCGCGGTTTCCGGGTCGGCGAGGATGTAGGCCGAGTTGAAGATGTTGAGCCCCTTGTTCTCCATCGCGCCCATGTTGAAGTCGGACACCGCGACGATGTTGAAAAGGTCGAGATCATATTCGCGGCCGTAGACCTTCTCGTCCCAGGCCATCGCCTGCTTGAGGCTCGCCATCGCGTGCGCGGTCCGCGGCAGGTCCGGCTCGCGCACCCAGATGTTGAGGGCGACCTTGCGGCCGCTCGTTGTCGTGAAGCTGTCCCTGTTCGCCTTGAGGTCGCCGGCGACGAGCGCAAACAGATAGCAGGGCTTCGGGAACGGGTCTTCCCACTCGGCCCAATGGCGCTCGTCTTCCCCCTTGCCACTCGCGACCGGGTTGCCGTTGGTGAGCAGAACCGGGAAGCGCGCTTCGTCGGCCTCCATCCGCACCCGATAGCGGGAGAGGACGTCCGGGCGATCCGGGAAGAAGGTGATCCGCCGGAAGCCCTCGGCCTCGCACTGCGTACAGAGCATACCGCCGGACGCGTAGAGGCCCATGAGCTTGGTATTGGCTTCCGGACGGGTCTCGATCTCGGTTTCGACCATCGCGCGGTCGGCGCCAATCTCGATCACCAGCACGGGCCCGTCCATGCGCCAGCGCGCCTCGCCGCCGTCGACGCGGACCGAAAGAGGTTCGAGCTCGTCGCCATCGAGGCGCAGTGGACGGTCGTGGTCGCCGTTGCGCTCGACGGTGAGGCGCGCGCGCACCCGCGTCGCCTTGGGGTCGAGCGAGAAATCGAGCGCGATTTCCGGCACCAGCCAGTCGGGCGGCCGGTAATCCTCCCGCCGGATGGTCATGTGGGTCGGGCTTTGCGGGGCTTCCGCGCTGACTTGGATATCGGCCATGGCGCGCAGGCTTAGGCGGCGTCGGGCGCCGGGACAACCGACCGGCTGCGGGTCAGCGCCGCGACCATTCCGCCAAGCGCGAGAACCGCTCCTGCGGCGGCGAGGAGGGTCCAGCGATAGCCTTCGAGCCAGGTCGAAAAGCCCATGGCGATGATCGGCACGAGGACGCTCGAATAGGCGGCCTTGGCCGGACCGATCTTCCGCACCACCGGCAGATAGAGGCTGAATGCCAGCGCCGAGGCGAAGACAGCGAGATAGAGGAGACCGACAATGTAGCCGGTACGCATCTCGATGACCGGCGGTCCCGCAAAGGTCACGGCAAGCAGCCCGTCCATCGCCGCCCCGAGCGCCATCGCCCAGGTCAGGATCGCGAACAGGGGATAACGCCGCACCTCTTCGCGAGCCTGGAAGACGTTGGCCGCGGACGCGCCGAACAGGCCAATCAGGGTCAGGCCGATGCCGGTCAGGATCGCCTCGAACCGAGCAGGATGTTCGCGCAGCTCATGGGCGAACAGCAGCAGGATTCCCGCCACCGCCACCATCGAGCTCAAGGCGAAGCGTCGGCTCGGCTTCTGCCCGAGGAAAGCCCAGGCAAGCAGGCTGTTGGGGATTACGAGCAGCGCGAACACCGTCGCAACCAGCCCCGAAGTGATGTGATGCTCGGCAAAATAGACGGCGTTGAAGTTGATCACGAACTGCAGCAGCCCGAGGATCGCCGCCGCCGCCATTCCGCCCGCCGGGAGCCGCAGGCTCTGCCCTTTGAACAGGGTCAGGAGCGCCATCGCAGCCGCGGCGATGATGAAGCGATAGGTAATCGACCACTGCGCCGGCACTTCGCCGAGCTGGTCGCGAATGACGATCCAGGTCGACCCCCAGATCGCCGTGAAGATGACGAATGGGACGACGACCGAAAGGTCGGCGCGGCTTTCCCTCACAGCGCGGCGATCGCCGAAGCGAGCATCTCGACCGGCTCGCCATGCTGATCCCAGCTCGTCACGAGCCGGATTTCGCCCGGGCCCCAGTCGTAAAAGTCGAAGCCCTGGGCCCTGAGCGAAGCCGCCTCTTCGGGCGTCACGCGAAGGAAGACTTCGTTCGCCTCGACCGGATAGACGAGCCTGTGGGGCGCCGCGCGGGCAAGCACCTGCGCGGACGCGTTGGCGGTGCGCGCATTCTCAAGCCACAGATCGTCCTCGAGCATCGCAAGGATCTGCGCGGCGAGCATCCGGCCCTTCGATAGCAAATGCCCCGCGCGCTTGCGGCGGACCTCGACTTCGTCGGCAAGCTCGGGCCGGAAGAGGATCAGCGCCTCGGCGTTGAGCCCGCCGTTCTTGACGAAGCCGAAGCTCACCGCGTCGACGCCCGCGCGCCAGGTCACGTCGGCGGGGCTCTCGCCGCTGGTCGCGATCGCATTGGCGAAGCGCGCGCCGTCCATGTGCAGGGCGAGTCCTCGCGAGCGGGCCAGCTCGCCCAGCGCGGCGACCTCCGAAGCGCGATAGACGAGGCCATATTCGGTCGCGTTGGTGATCGAGACGGCGGCGGGCTGCACCTGGTGGACGTCGGGACGGATTCGGTCGCAGGCCGCGGCGACGGCATCGGGGTTGATCTTGGCGCCCTCGCCTTCAAGCAGGACCAGCTTGGCGCCGCCGGTGAAGAAGCCGGGAGCGCCGGCCTCGTCCACCTCGATATGGGCGTCGCGGTGGCAGAGGATGGCGCGATAGGGCGGACAGAGAGCGGCGAGCGCGAGGCAATTGGCGGCAGTACCCGTCGTCACCCAGAGCGCCCGCACCTCGGTTTCGAACAAGGCGGAGAAGGCCTCGTCGAGGCGCCGGCTCCACTCGTCGCCGTCATAGGCCGTGTCGAGCCGGTTCGAGCGCTCGATGGCCTGCATTACTTTCGGGTGCGCCGCGGCCGCATTGTCGGAGAAGAAGCGCATCCCTAGCCCCTCTCCTCTCGCGGAGAGGCCGATTCTTCCTCGGATTGCTGACCACTGCCGGCGAGCTTGCGGGCCTGCGCTTTCCTTCGGCGCAGGTTCTCGCGAAGCGCCGCCGCCAGCCGTTCCTCGCGCGTCTTGTCCTTTCCGCCCATGGCCCCCACTTACGCGGCGGCACGAACGCCGGGCAAGCAAGTCCTGAACAGTGACGAATGAGCGGGTTGACAGGCCCGCGGGGGCGCGGTCATAGGCGCGCTTCCTCCGACAGAGTGCTGCCGTAGCTCAGTGGTAGAGCGCATCCTTGGTAAGGCTGAGGTCGTGAGTTCAATCCTCACCGGCAGCACCATTTCGGCCCGCTGGATGTCCGGGGGACATCCGAGGACCGAAATCCTGCAGGGCAAACTACCCCTCCACCGCCTCCGGCGGTCCCCCTCCCCTCGAAATCGAGGGGAGGATTTAAATCGGGGCGCAGGCGCGCTCCAGCCAATCGCGGTCCGCACCCTCGAGCTTCGGCCCGATCTTCTCCAGGACTTGAGCGTGATAGTTGTTGAGCCAGTCGAGCTCGGCCTCTGACAGCATTTCCTTGACGATCAGCCGCCGGTCGATCGGCGCGAAGGTCAGGGTCTCGAAGCCCAGCATCTCCTTCTCCGCGCCCTGGATCTGCTTCTCGACGACGAGGACGAGGTTCTCGATCCGGATGCCGTACTCGCCGGTCTTGTAATAGCCGGGCTCGTTGGAAAGGATCATCCCGGGCTGAAGCGGCTCGTCCCCGCCCGACTGCGCGCTCGTGACCGGAGCGATGCGCTGCGGTCCCTCGTGGACGGAAAGGAAGCTTCCGACGCCGTGGCCGGTGCCGTGGGCGTAATCGAGCCCCGCCTCCCACAGCGGCCGCCGCGCAAAACTGTCGAGCTGCGTCCCGCGCGTCCCCTTGGGGAAGAGCGCGGTCGCGACCGCGATATGGCCCTTGAGCACCCGCGTGAAGCGGTCGCGCATCTCCTCGGTCGGCTCACCGATCGGCACGGTGCGGGTGATGTCGGTCGTGCCGTCGACATACTGGCCGCCCGAATCGATCAGGTAGAGCGTGCCCTTCTCGAGCTTGCGGTTGGTTTTCTCGCTCGAGCGATAGTGGACGATCGCGCCGTTCGGCCCCGCGCCCGAGATCGAATCGAACGACAGGTCGCGAAGCTCGGGGAACTCGCGGCGGAGAGCTTCCAGCCGGTCGGACGCAACCAGCTCGTCGATCTTGCCCTTCGGCGCCTCCTCGTCGATCCAGCGCAGGAACCGCGCGACCGCCGCCCCGTCGCGCTCCTGCGCCGCCTTATGTCCCGCGATCTCGACCGGGTTCTTGAGCGCCCTCGGAAGAACGGTCGGGTCCCGAACCGCGAGCACCTTGGCGCCGGCCTTCTCGAGCGCGTCGAAGATCGCGGCGACGGCCCGCTCCGGGTCCACCGCTACGGTCTTGCCGCCAAGCTCGCCGAGCGCCGCCTCGAACGCGTCGCGCTCGCGCAGGCGCACGCCGTTGCCGAGGTGCTGGCGGACCTCCGGCCCGACCTTCTCGCCGGCCACGAACAAGTCGGCGGTGCCGTCCTTGTGGACGATGGCATAGGCCAGGGCGACCGGCGTGTGGGTGACGTCCTGGCCCCGAACGTTGAACGCCCAGGCAATGCTGTCGAGCGCGGAAAGCACCGCCGCGTCGGCCGATTTCGATTCGAGCCATTCGGCAATGTCCGTGCGCTTCTCCGCCGCGCTCTTGCCCGCATATTGGTCGGGCTGGACGATCAGCCTCGCCTTCGACGGCTCGGGCCGCTCGCGCCAGATCTTGTCGATCGGGTTCTCGCCGACCGCGACCAGCTCCGCCCCGCGGCTGGCGAGCGACTCCCTCGCCTTCTTCACCCAGTCGCGGGTGTGCAGCCACGGGTCGTAGCCGATGCGCGCGCCCTTCGGCGCATGCTCCTTCAGCCAGTCGGCGACGCTGGTCTCCGGCACCGACTGGTAGCTCCAGTGCTTGCCGTCGACCTGGCTTCGGACCTGGAGCGTGTAGCGGCCGTCGACGAAGATCGCCGCTTCCTCCGGGAGGACGACGGCCGAGCCCGCCGAGCCCTCAAACCCGGTCAGCCAGGCGAGGCGCTGCGCATAGCTGCCGACATATTCGCTCATGTGCTCGTCGGTGAGCGGGACGACGAAGCCGTCGAGGCGGTCGGCCTTCAATTGCTCGCGAAGGGCCTTCAGGCGGTCTGCATAGCTGGACATGGGCGCTACCTAATCCTGCCAGGATGCGCCAACAAGCGCGCTCATGCCCGGGTGAAGTTCCGCCGCTTTCCACCGGAAGCGCCCTGGTGCTGGCTTTCGCGCTTCCCGCAGGCGCTCGCCGCGCTAAAGCGGGGAAATGAACAAGTCTCCTGAGCTTCCGCCGCCGCCCAGGGCCGAGCAGCGCCTGCACAAGTACCAGCATCACGGGATCGAGATCGAGGACCCGTGGCACTGGCTTCGCGACCAGGGCTACCCCAACGTCACCGACGAGAACGTCCTCGCCTATCTGAAGGCGGAAAACGCCTATTTCGACGCCTGGGCGGAGCCGAACCGGGCGCTGATCGAGCAGCTGTTCGAGGAGATGAAGGGGCGGATCAAGGAGGACGAAAGCTCGGTCCCGATCCGCGACGGCGACTGGCTCTACTGGTGGGCGTTCAAGCCGGGCGCGCAGTATCGCAGCTGGTACCGCAAGCCGGTCGCAGGCGGCGAAGACGAGCTGATCTACGACGAGGTCGCGGAAGCCGAGGGCAAGGAATATTTCCGCCTCGGCGCGCTCGAGGTGAGCCCGGACGGCAGGCTGCTTGCGATCATGACCGACACCAGCGGCGCCGAGCGATTCACACTAAAGGTCCGCGACCTTGCTACGGCCAAGGACATCGAGACGATCACCGAGGTCGGCATCGGCTCGCCCGTGTGGACCAGCGACAGCAAGGGCCTCGTCTTCACCGAGGTGAACGAGAACTGGCGAAGCTACCGCGCCCGCTACCACCGGCTAGGGACCCCGGTCGAGGAGGACAAGACGCTCTACGAGGAGACCGAGGACCTCGGCTTTTCGGTGGCGGTCGACGATTCGCAGGACCGGAGCCTGATCTTCATCGCCACCGGCGACAATGTGACGACCGAGGTTCGGTTCGTTCCCGCCGATAACCCGCTCGCCGAACCGGTCGTCGTTTCGCCGCGCAAGGAGGGCCGCGAATATGCAGTGGACGCGGCGCACGGCAAATTGTGGATCACCGCAAACGACGATCACGTGAACTTCCGCCTGGCCGAAGCCGACCCGGCCAACCCGGGCGAATGGCACACGCTGATCGAGGGCTCCGACCGGGTCTATATCATGGGCGCGGCGAGCTACCGCGATCATCTCGCCATCCACCAGCGGGTCGACGGGCTCGACCAGCTGATCCTTCGCACCTACGACGGGAAGGAGACGCGGATCCCGTTTGGCGAGGCCAGCTACAGCGCGGGTTTCGCCGGCAACCCGGAGTTCGCTCCGGAGGCCTATCGCATCGGCTATTCCTCGATGGTCACTCCGTCGACGGTCTATGACTATTACCCGCAAAGCG
>JBKHXB010000060.1:0-12963 GCA_046566245.1 Alphaproteobacteria bacterium
CTCGCCGCGGACCCGCGTCCTGACTCCGATTACCCGCTCTCCCGGGCCGTCCAGGACGAGCCCGGTCGCCTCGCGCCCGGCGAGGAAGCGCACCCGCTCGTCCGCCTCGACCCTGCGCCGGACGCGGCGCTCGACCAGCGCCCGGCTCGCGGCGCGCATGGTGATCCCAGATCGAAAACGCGGCAGACGTCCGGCGGGCAGGTCAGTGACCGCGTCCGCGGCCTGGTCCGCGGCGAGCTGGGTCTGCAGCGCCGCGGCGAGGGCGCCGCGCGCCTCGAGCCGGCCGTCGTCGAGAGCAACCGGCCCGCCCCCCGGCAGGATTCGGCCGCCGAGGATGCCGAGCACGAGGCTCGCGGCGATCGCCGCCGGAAGCTGCCAGGCCGGGCGGGCGGCCCGGTGCGGCGGCCGGAAGGGGACGACATTGGTCTCGATCAGGGAGCGCAGCCGATCGGGCACCGGCTCGTCGGCGACCGGGCCGTAATGCGCGCGCAGCCGGTCGCGCAGACGCCGCTGTGCCTCGAGCCGCGCGGCGAGGGCCGGATCGGCGGCAATCGCGGCCTCGACCTCGGCGCGGCCGGCCTCGTCGAGCTCGCCGTCGAGAAAGGCCATCAGGCGGTCGTCGTCCTGTCCCATCATGCCGCCTCCAGCATCGCGGCGAGCGCCTGGCGGCCGCGGGTCAGCCGCGACGTCAGCGTGCCGATCGGAATGTCGAGCAGGTCGGCGGCCTCGCGATAGGCGAGGCCCTCGACGAGCACGAGCGCGATCACCTCGCGCTGCTCGGGCGGAAGCGCGTCCATCGCCCGGCCGACGTCGCGCATCTGCGCACGGATCTCGACCTGGCGATGGTCGTCCGACGCCGCATCCCTGCCGTCCTCGGCCGGCGCGAAGGTGCGTGCCCGGCGCGCCCGGCTGCGCGTCTCGTCGATCCAGCTGTTGCGCATGATTCTCATCGTCCACCAATCCAGCCTCGTCCCGGGGGTCCATTGCGCCTGCGCCCTGAGCGCGCGCTCGACCGACGCCTGGACGAGGTCGTCGGCATCGGCCGCGTCGCGGGCGAGCGCGCGCGCAAACCGGCGCAGCCGGGGCAGCAGCGACAGAAGCTCGCGTTCGAAACCCTGCAAACGGACGAAACTCCGGTTACTCCCGACGGAAGAAACGGATGGTCCCGCGCGTTTCCTCCCCAGGCAAGCGAAAATATGGCATGATTCGATGGTGAGCAGGAAAGCAATGGCGGCGCTGGCGCTGATCGGCGCCTTGGTCCTCGCCCCCGGCTTCGCGGCGGCGCAGCGTCTTCCGCCGATCCAGGGGCCGGGCACGATCCCCGATCTGCCGCGCACGCCGCCGCTGGGCGGAATCCTCGGCGGCATCGAGCGGACCCGCCAGGACCGGCTCGACGACACGACCCGCCTGCTCGACACCGCGCGCGAAGGCGTGCGCGCGCTCGAGGAGGAGCGAATCGCGCGGCTGCGCGATCTGGTGCGCGCCCATCCCGAGGCGCTGGAAATGACCCGGCTCGGGCCGGCGGTGCGCGGCCAGGTGCTCGCAATCGACGCCGATTCCGCGGCGCTCGCCGCCGCGGCCGAGGCCGGGTTCGCGATCCTGGAGCAGGAGGCGATCGAAGGCCTCGACCTGCGCACGGCGATCCTCGCCGTCCCGCGCGGCATGTCCGTCGAGCGGGCGCTGCGGCGGCTGCGGCGGATCGCGCCGCGCATCGAGTTCGCGGCGAACCACCTGCACGTGCAGAGCGGCGCCGCCGGCGCGGCCGGCGGCGCGCTCGCCCAAGGCGGCGGCGCGGGCGGCGCCGCGGTTGGCATCATCGACGGCGGCGTCGCCGCGCATCCGGCGATCCGCGGCCCGGTCCGGCAGCGCGGCTTCGCGCGGGGCGCACCGCGCCCGTCGGGCCATGCCACGGCGATCGCCTCGCTCATCGCCGGATCCGGCATGGTGCGGGGCGTCGCGCCGGGAACGACGCTGATCGTCGCCGACGTCTATGGCGCGGACCCCGCGGGCGGCAACGCGCTGGCGCTGGCGCGCGCGCTGGGCTGGATGGCGGCGCAGCGCGTGTCGGTGGTCGCGGTGAGCCTGGTCGGTCCGCCCAATCCGCTGGTGGCGCGCGCGGTCGCGCAGGCACGCGGCCGCGGGCTCCACATCGTCGCCGCGGTCGGCAATGACGGGCCGGCCGCGCCGCCGGCCTATCCGGCATCCTATCCCGGTGTGATCGCCGTCACCGGCGTCGATGCCCGCAACCGGCCGTTGCCCGAGGCGGGACGGGCGCTGCATCTCGACTATGCCGCGCCGGGCGCCGACATGGCCGCCGCGACCGAGAATGGCCGGCTGGGCGCCGTCAGGGGGACGTCCTATGCGGTGCCGTTCGTCGCCGGGCGGCTGGTCCGCCAGCTCAGCGGCGGCGGCATCGCCGCGCTCGACGCCGAGGTCGACCCGCGCGGCGGGCGCGGTCGCGGCCGCGGCGTGATCTGCGGCGATTGCCGCACGCCGATCGGTAACGCGCGCGCCTCGCGGGATTAAATCGCACTCCCGTCTCGTTCTCCAGGCAGACGACCGTGGTCATCGCTGAAGGGAGACGATTCATGACTTTCGCATTCAAACTGCTTGCGGGCTGCGCGCTCGTCGCCGCGGCGCCGGCTTCGGCGCAGCTTCTCGGTGGCGGATCGCTGGGCGGCCAGCTCGGCGGCTCGCTGGGCGGCGGCCTCGGCGGTTCGCTCAGCCGACCGATGGGCGGGATCGACGGCGCGCTTCGCGGCCGCGGCCTCGGCAATGCCGACACGCAGGTCGACCGCAGCGTCGACCGCCGCTCGGGCCGCGCCAGCGCGCGGGCGCGCGGTGAAGGCCGGGGCGCCGGCGCGCTCGACGGTTTCGGCGGCACGCCGTTCGGATCGCTTGCCGGCACGATCGACGGCGAGGGCAGCGCTTCGGGCGAAGCCGGCGCTGATGCCGACCTGATCGGCACCGACGACCTGCGCGACCGGACCGCCCGTGCGCGCGAGCGCACGCGCGCCGCGGCCGACAATGCCCGCGAACGCACCCGCGGCGCCGTCGGCCGGGCCAGGGATCGGCTGGATTCGGTCGATGCCTCGGCGGACGCCTCGGGCCAGGCCTCGGGTCGCGCATCCGCCCGCAGGGAGCCGCGCTGAGACAAGGTCCGCCGGGCGGGCACTGCCCGGCGGATGGCGGTCCGTTGCTTTCCCCGGACCGCCCAACAGGGGAGGAGACCTGGAGCGCAAGCCCGTTGTCGCTCCAGGTCTCCAAGTCCTGGCTAGAGCCTCAGCCCGAACCGGGGGCCGAGCCACGTCATCGCGAGGTAGAGCGCGATGGTGAGCGCGCATCCCGCGAGCAGCGCCGTCCAGAACGAGAAGCCCTGGCGCAACATCGCGGGAACCAGCAGGAACATCGGCAGCGACGGGATCACGAACCAGAAGGTCGCCTCGACATGCGCGGCCATTCGAACCGGGTCGTGCGTGTCGCGCCACAGCCAGAGCATGGCCAGGATCGAGACAAGCGGCAGGGACACGATCAGCGCGCCCCAACCCGGCCACCGCCGGGCAACCTCGGACGCAACCGCAATCAGAAAGCCGGAGATGACGGCCTTGATCGTCAGATATATCATGGCGCAATTGTAGCAGGAGATCGCACGCCGATGCGACGCCTCGACTGGCTCCTGATCGCGTTCCTGGCCGTCTCGTCCCTTGCGCTCATCTACTGGTTCGTCGATGCGGCCCGGGACATGCCATGGGCGCCGGGTTGAGGGCCCGAAGGCCGGCCGAGCGCCAATTCCTTTGCCGATTGCCGCCGCACGCGACATGATTGGCCCGCATGAACCCGATCTTCGCCAACCAGCCGACCTCGATCTTCGAGCATATGTCGGGGCTCGCCCGCGCCCATGAGGCGGTCAATCTCGGCCAGGGCTTTCCCGACTTCGGCTGGCTCGAGGACGTGATCGAGCGCGCCGCCGCGGCGCTCAGGACCGGCTCGAACCAATATCCGCCGATGCGGGGGCTTCCCGAGCTGCGCGAGGCGGTCGCGGAGCACTATCGCCGGCACCAGGGGCTGGACGTCGATGCGGATATGGTGACGGTGACGTCGGGCGCGACGGAGGCGCTCGCCTCGAGCCTGCTCGCTTTGGTCGAGCCGGGCGACGAGGTGATCCTGTTCCAGCCGCTCTACGACGCCTATCTGCCGCTGGTTCGCCGCGCCGGCGGGGTGCCGCGCCTGGTGCGGCTGACGCCACCGGACTGGCGGATCAGCGAGGAGGCGCTGGCGGCGGCGTTCACGCCGCGCACGCGCCTCGTCCTGTTCAACAATCCGCACAATCCGACCGCGCGCCGGTTCTCCGCGGACGAGCTCGGCCTGCTCGCCCGCTTCTGCGTCGCGCATGACGCGATCGTCCTGTCCGACGAGGTATGGGAGCATCTGGTCTTCGATTGCGCGCGCCATCTGACGCTGTCGGCGCTGCCGGGCATGTCGGCGCGCACGGTCAAGGTCGGCTCGGCCGGCAAGATCTTCTCGATGACCGGCTGGAAGGTCGGCTGGACGGTCGCTGCACCGCCGCTCTCCGCGGCGATCGCCAAGGCGCACCAGTTCGTCACCTTCACGACGCCGCCCAATCTGCAGAGCGCGGTCGCCTACGGGCTCGGCAAGGCGGCCGACTATTTCGACGCGATGCGCAGCGACTTTCAGACGGCGCGCGATCACCTGCGCTCGGGCCTCGCCGACGCCGGCTTCGCCGTTCTGCCGGCGGAGGCGACTTATTTCCTGTGCGTCGACCTGGCGGCGTCGGGCGCCGGGAACGACGATCTCGGCTTTTGCGAGCGGGCGGTCCGCGAGGCGGGCGTCGCCGCGATCCCGCTGTCCGCCTTCTACGCGGAAGACCCGGTCCGCAACGTCATCCGGCTGTGCTTCGCCAAGCAGACCGCGACGCTGGACGAAGGCGTGGCGCGACTGAGCACGGCGCGCCAATGGGCCGAAAGACTTTGATGATCACGACTCTCCTGGCGGCATTGGTGGCGCCGACGGCGACTGGAGCGGCACCATCGAGTCCGCCTGCGGCCATCGATTTCATGATCGAGGCCGTCCGCGCATTGTGTCTGACCGAGGGCGGTCGAATCGAAAGCGCGCGGCGGGTCGTTCCCGCCGGCTGGCGCCTTACCGACAGCGAAGATCATATCGACGTCCAGCTGGGCGTCGAGGCAGTATTCCCGCGACACGACACGCATGAGCGCCGCTGGCGCGGTGCTCTGGCCAATGGCCGCGGGACGCTGCATGTCGAGGTAACCTCCTATCGCGACCTCGCTCGCGCACCTATTTTTTCCGCCTGGATAAGGGTCTCGCCCGAAAGCGCTATCGATCTTGGGGCATTGCAGGGCCGCATCGGCTTGAGGCTGCGAGCGACTGGGCCGGCAGTCGAGGGCCGCGAGCCTTCGCGCCGCAGCCAATCATCCGAGGAGAACGTCGTCATCGTCACGAGCTGGGAACCGGCAGAGCGGCAATTTGGTCGGATGCAGTCATTCGCGCTCGAGCCTGCCCCGCAAGGCATCGAGATCGGCGCGACCCGCTATTGGGGCGCAGGCTATCCCGAGCAGTCGCTGCAGATAAGTTGTCGGGCCAGCGAGCAGTCATGACCATGCGCCGATCGATCCAGGCGGTGACGGCTGTCGCAATTCTGATACCGGCTCCTGCGACGTCCCCCGCTCAGCACCCAGCCGGCGAAACCCGGTCCGCCGTCGATTTTCTTGTCGACGCGGTACAGTCGCTATGCCGGGCCGAAGGCGACAAGCTCGAGCTAGCCCAACACCTGATTGCGCACGGTTGGCGACTCACCGACAGGGCCGATCACTACGATCGCGACTTCGGGGTCGATGCGCCGGTGCCGCTCCAGAACCAACATGAGCGGGGCTGGCGCGGTCCAGTCACAGATGGCGCTGCATCGCTCATCGTGAACACGACCGACTATCGCGATCCGGTCCATCGAGACAGCTTCTCGGCAATGTTCATGGCCTCGCCCGAGACGGCGATCGACCTGGAGGTCTTCCAGCGCCGAATTGGCATGACGCTGCGGCCATCGGCGCCACCCCATGTCGGCCGCCCAATGTCCTTCCGGCCGGTCATGATCGACGGCCGTCCGGGCCCAATTGTGCCGCCGCGATTTGGGCAGATGCAGCACTTCACGCTGGAGCCTGCGCCGCCCGGAATCGAGATTGAAGCCACCCGGACCTGGGGCTTGGGCTTTCCGGAGCAATGGTTCAGGGTCTCCTGCAGGACGCGTTTCGAGACGAGGGGCGACTAGCGCCCGAATGGCGCAGCGCGCGCAGCTCCGCCGCTTGACAGCGGGATTGGCCGCGCGTCTAATTCGCACATGGGGAATGCGATCGCCCCATGAGGCGACATGCCGAAGTATCGCGTCCTGCTGAATGAAGGGACGCCGCATGTCTGCAATCAACGCCATCACGCCCGAAAAGCTCGCGCGCCTGATCGGCACGCCGCACTGCCCGACGATCGTCCAGCTGCCACCGGCCAAGGAAATCCTGATTCCCGGCGCGCAACGGCGCGACACCGACACGGTTCGCGACTGGGCCGGCGGCCTGGCGGGACGAAATGTCGTCGTCGTCTGCAAGGCCGGCCGCCACGAGAGCGCGGGCGTCGCCGCCTGGCTTCGCCAGGCCGGCGCCGACGCCGAGCTGCTCGAAGGCGGCCTCGAGGCTTGGCGCCGCGCCGGGCTGCCGGTCGTCGACGAAGCGGTGCTGCCGCTCCGCGATTCCGAGGGGCGCACGCTGTGGGTGACGCGCGCCAGGCCAAAGGTCGACCGGATCGCCTGTCCCTGGCTGATCCGCCGCTTCGTCGATCCGCGCGCGCTCTTCCTGTTCGTCGCGCCGAGCGAGATCGAAGGCGTCGCCGAGCGGATGGGCGCGACGCCGTTCGACGTCGACGGCGTGTTCTGGAGCCATCGCGGCGAGCAATGCAGCTTCGACACGATGGTCGAGGTATTCGGGCTCGCCGGTCACGCGCCGCTCGCACGCCTGGCGACGATCGTGCGCGGCGCCGACACGGCGCGGCCGGAGCTGGCGCCGCAATCGGCGGGCCTGCTGGCGGTCTCGCTCGGCCTGTCGCGCATGTATGGCGACGATCTGGCTCAGCTCGAGGCCGGGATGCTCGTCTACGACGCGCTTTATCGCTGGTGCCGCGACGCGGTCGACGAGACCCACGACTGGGTGTCGCACCAGCCGCGGTCGCGCGCGCGGGTGGAGGCGTGAGCGCGCCGGCGGCGCTGGTCAGCGAAAGCCCGCAGAGCCTCATCCTGACCAGGCGCGATGTCGCTGCCCTGATGGACCGGTCCGACTGGCTCGATGCCGCGGAGCTCGCCTTTCGCGCGCTCGGCGAGGGCCGGGCGCATGCGCCGGAGCCGATGGCGATCGCGGCGGAAAGCGGCGCCTTTCACGCAAAGGGCGCCAGCCTCCGGCTCGACCGTCTTTATGTCGCGCTCAAGCTCAACGGCAATTTCCCGGACAGTCCGGATCGGCTCGGCCTGCCGACGATCCAGGGCGCGATCCTGCTTTGCGACGGCGAGAACGGTCGCTTGCTCGCGGTGCTGGACTCGATCGAGGTCACCCTGCGCCGGACCGCGGCGGCCAGCGCGCTCGCGGCGCAATTGCTGGCAAGGCCGCACTCGCGCACGGCCCTGGTCTGCGGCTGCGGCCGGCAGGGGATTGCCCAGCTCGAAGCGGTCCGCGACGTCTTGCCGCTCGAGCGAGTCCTGCTGTGGGATGCCGACCCGCAGCGTGCCCGGCGGCTTGCCGACGCGGTCGGCGGCGAACCGGCGGCCGACCTGCCGTCGGCGGCGCGCCGCAGCGACGTGATCCTGTGCTGCACGAGCGCGCGGGAGCCCTATCTCGACGCCGGGTTCGTACGGCAGGGAACGTTCATCGCCGCTGCCGGCGCCGATTCGCCGCGCAAGAGCGAGATCGATCCGGACCTGATGGCGGCAGCGCGGGTGGTGACCGACCTGACGTCGCAATGCGCGATCATGGGCGACCTTCGTCACGGTCTTTCTGCCGGCGCGCTCGGCATTGGCGATGTCCACGCCGAGCTGCACGAGGTGCTGCTCGGGGCGGCGCCGGGGCGCAGGACCGACGACGAGACCTTCCTGTTCGATTCGACCGGCAGCGCGATCCAGGACGTCGCCGCCTGCGTCTGGATCCTTGAGCGCGCGCGACGGCGCTCCGGCATTCTTTGCGTCGGGCTGGGCGGCTGATGAGCGGCGACGGGCATGGCGTGACGCTGCGCGAGGCGGCGGGGGTCTGGGCGCGCATCGCGCTGATGAGCTTCGGCGGCCCGGCCGGCCAGATCGCGCTGATGCACCGCATCCTGGTCGAGGAGAAGAGATGGATCGGCGACGCCCGGTTCCTGCACGCGCTCAACTATTGCATGCTGCTGCCGGGGCCCGAGGCGCAGCAGCTCGCCACCTATATCGGCTGGCTGATGCACCGGACGAAAGGCGGGCTGATCGCCGGCGGCCTGTTCGTGCTGCCGGGGGCGCTCGCGATCATGGCCCTGTCGTGGCTCTATGCGGCTTTCGGCAGCGTCGGCGCGGTCGCCGCCCTGTTCTTCGGCCTCAAGGCGGCGGTGCTCGCGATCGTGCTCGATGCGGTGCGCCGGATCGGGCGGCGGGCGCTCGCCAATGGCTGGCTGTGGACGGTCGCGATCGGCGCGTTCGTCGCAATCTTCTTCCTCGCGGTCCCGTTTCCGCTGATCGTGCTCGGCGCCGCGCTGATCGGCTATGCCGGGGGGCGGAGCGGGCTCGGCGCCTTCGCCCCGGGCGGCCATCAGGTAGCCGGCGCGGGCTTCGTCGCCGATTCCGACAGCGCGATCGGAGCGGAGGTTCCCGCTCATGCGCGCCCGAACTTCGGCTGGTCCCTACGAATCTCGGCTGTGCTGCTGGCGCTCTGGCTGGCGCCGGTGGCGATCCTGTGGCTGTGGCTCGGCCCCGACAACGTGTTCAGCCGGATCGGCCTGTTCTTCTCGCAAATGGCGGTGGTGACGTTCGGTGGCGCCTATGCGGTGCTGGCCTATGTCGCGCAGGAGGCGGTCGGGCAGTTCGGCTGGCTGCGGCCGGGCGAGATGCTCGACGGGCTCGGCATGGCGGAAACCACGCCCGGTCCGCTGATCATGGTGACGCAATTCGTCGGGTTCATGGGGGCGCTGCGCCAGGCCACCGGCCTGCCTCCCATGGTCGCGGGAACGCTCGGCGGCCTCCTCACCACCTGGGTCACCTTCGTGCCCTGCTTCCTGTGGATCTTCCTCGGGGCGCCGTTCATGGAGCGGCTGCGCGGCAATCGCGCGCTTGCAGCGGCGCTGTCGGCGCTGACCGCCGCCGTGGTCGGCGTTATCCTGAATCTCGCCTTGTGGTTCGCGCTGCACAGCCTGTTTCTCGAGGTCAGACCGCTGGAGGCCGGCCCGCTGCGGTTCGACCTGCCGACCCTTTCGAGCGCGAGCTGGCCGGCGATACTGCTGACCGGCTTCGCCCTCTTCGGCATCTTCAGGTTCAGGCTCGGCCCTCTCGCGGTGCTGGCCGGCTGCGCCGCTGCCGGCGTCTTTTATGGGCAAATCTTCGGCTGACGCAGGGCCGCGCCGCTCAATCGACGCGCCGGATCACCTCGTCGACGGTGGCGACGGTCAGGCCGAAGCGGCGAAAGCGGGTCAGGTTGTGCGCGCTGCGCCCGTCGGGGCGGATGGTGATGCGGTGCTCGACCGACGGTCCCTCCGCGCTCCGGTAGGCGAGGACGAGCACGTTACCGGTGATCTCGCCAGTGACCGGGCCGCGGGCGTCGCTGATCGTGCCGGTGAAGCGGTTCGGACCGCTTCGCACCAGCCGCCAGGCCCGCCTGCGCGGCGGCTTGCCCTCCTCCTCGACCACCTGGTCGAGCAGCAGCGCGCCGTCGCGGTCCATCCGGCCGCGGCTGCGGACGCGAACGCCGTGCGGGCGGGACAGGACCATGCGGACCGTCCCGCTGCCCTCGGTGAGGCCGACGAAGAACTGCTCGGGCGTCACGCCCGGAGCGGCGGCCTGAAGCAGCAGGCCGAAAAGAAACGAGAAGGCCAACGGCCTCGCCCCCCGAATGCCGATCGAAAGCAGCAGCTTACACCATCGCGCCCGTTCCGGTCACGCGTTCAGTCGGATGGGCCGCCGTCCCGGTAGCGAGTCTCGATGAAGCGGTGCTCGGTCTCGAACCGCGCGCTGCGGGTGCCGTCGATGTCGTTGCACAAGCGGGTCAGCTCGTCGGCGACGATGTCTAGGCTTTCGCTCACGCGCCGGCTGTTCTCGCTCGACCTGTCGCGCGCTTCGGGCGGCAAGGCGAGGTAGGAATCGACCAGCCGCGGCAGGTGATCGCCGATCAGTCGCCTGACCTCGCCCGCGACCGGCGCCGTCGCGGGCAGCTCCGCGATCGCGGGCTGCAGGGCGCGTAGCCGGGAGACGATCGTGTCGGCCGACCCGAGCGCGGCGTGCGGCAGGTCGGCAGTGCGGTCGATCAGCCAATGCTCGCAACGGCCGGCCAGCTCGGGCAGCGGCATTGCGGCCAGTTTCTCCGCTGGCTGGGCCGGCGACGGCGCCGGTCGGGCGCCGCGGGTCGGCCACATCAGGCTGAGAAGGGCGGCAACGAAGGTGGCGGGAAGGGCGAGCAGCCAGGCCCAGCCGAGCGGCGACACCGCGGCGCTGAACAGGATCAGTGCGAACAGCAGGAGGAGGAAGATGAGTCCGGCGCGCCGCAGCCGCCGCACCACCTCGCCGACGCCGCGCCGGATCTGCCGCCCGGTCCGTGCCCGCGCGCCGCGGCTCCCCAATTGCGCCATCAGGAAGTGCTCGGTCTCGATCAATACCTTGGGAAAGTCCGCCATTTCACTGGCTCTGGATGTCGTCCTTGTAGCGGCTCTCGATGAAGCGGCCCTGGGTCTCGAAGGCGCTCAGGTCTTCATGGGCGAGCTTGCGGCCGAGGTCGTCGAGCGCGGTCCTGGCCGCGTCGAGCCCCTGGACGAGGCGCTCGTCGACGGTGAGGCCCTCGCCGTCGCGCTCGCGGCGATATTGGGCGGGCACGCGCTCGTAACGCTCGATCAGCTCGGGCAGATGCCGGCCCATCAGCCGGCGCGCGTCCTGGGCAAGCGGGTCGAGCGTCGCAGTCTCGGACAGGCGCGATTCGAGCAAGGGCAGCTGGGCGCTGATCGCGTCGAGCTTCTGCGCGGCAGGAGCGGGGAGAGCGGCGCGCTTGCGGACGAGCAGGCTGTCGAGCCGCTGCACCACCGCCTTGTTGGGCATGTCGTCGCGATAGTCGACGATCGGCCGCTCGGCGCTGCTCGGGCTCCAGATCGAGAAGACGATCACCGACAGGAACATCAGTGCCGCGACCATGAACAGGCCGGTGATGCCGATGCCATTGAGCACAATTCCTGCCGCCACAGCGCCGGCGAGGACGACCGCGACGGCGATGCCGACATTGCGCGCCTTGCCGAGCACGATCGACGCCTGGCGCCGGGTCTCGCGGCGCTGCGCCTCGCGCGAGGCGCTGCTGCGGTCGATCCGGCCCATCACCTCGTCAAAGCGGGCGAGGGCCTCGTCGACGGTGCGCGGATGCTTGGCCATGGCGCTCCCGAAATCAGCCTTCCAGCGCGGTCAGCGGCGATTCGACCGGCCCGGCGAGCCGGTTCTGCTCCACGCCTTCGGCGCGGGCGATGTAGCCGCGGCTCTTCTCGACCTCGCGGCCGAGGGTCTCGACCGTCTGCTTCATGTTGCCGAGCGCCTCGATCTTGAACCTGTCGATCGAATCCATCGTATCGTAGATGTTCTGGAAGGCGCGCTGCAGCGTCTCGAGCGGGATGGTCGAGGAGGCCGCCTGCTTGTGAATCTCGGCCGACTGGGTCTTCAGGAGCTCGCCGGTCGATTCGATCATCCCGGCCGTGGTCGTGTTGAGCGCGGTGATCTGCTCGAGCACCAGCTTCTGGTTGGTCAGCGCCTGGGCGACGGTGACCGCGGTGCGCAGCGCCGACACGGTCGTGGTCGAGGCGCGGTCGACCCCCTTCACCAGCTCGACATTGTTCTTCTTGACGAGGTCGAGCGCGAGATAGCCCTGCACCGTCACCGCCATCTGGGTGAGCAGGTCGGTGGTGCGCTGGCGGGTGTAGAACAAAGCGGTCTCGCGGATCGCCTTGGCCTTCATCGGCTCGGTCGCGTCGAGCTCGTTCGCCTTGTCCTCGAGCTTGGCGTCGAGCGTCTTGGAGATGTGGATCATCTGCTCGAGCTTGCCCATCGTCTTCCACATGTTGGCGCGCTCGACGTCGATGGCGGCATTGTCCATCAAGAGCTCGTCCTTGCCCGACGCCAAAGCGGCGAGGATCGCGGCGATATGGCTCTGCGCCGACTGGTATTTCATGAAATAGCCGCGCAGCCGGTTGCCGAACGGGATGATGCCGAACAGCTTGCGCGGCTTGGTCAGCGCGCCGCCGCGGCCGGGATCGAGCGCCTCGACCGTCTTCCTAAGCTCGGTGAGATTGGCGCCGATGCCGGTGTCGGCGTTGATCGCCTTGACCGGCCGGTCGAGAAAGCGGTTCGAATGGCCGGCCGCCTCGGCAATCTCCTTGCGGCCCATGCTGGTCAGCTGGTCGACCTTCTTGCCGAACTCGGGCGAGTTGGAGTCGAGCGCGACCAGCTCGCTGACGAAGCCGTCGACCTTCTCCTCGAGCAGGTCCTTCTGCTCCTCCTTGAGCGGGACCAGTCCGGCGGCCTGCTCGGGCTGGACCGTCTGGAGCGGCTGCGGCGGATCCAGCGTCAGCGTGCTGGCGGTTTGGGTGGCGGTCTCGGTCTGGGTCTGGCCGAGTTCGTAGAACCGCGTCGCCGGCTCTCAAGGAAACGTGCGAAAGCGGCGCCGCCCGCGAGGGAACTCGCGGGGTTCGCAAGAACCTGCA
>JBKHXB010000061.1:0-12907 GCA_046566245.1 Alphaproteobacteria bacterium
GGCCTACTGGAACTACGAGGACAACATGGCCTTCACGGAGCGGCTCATCCGCCACGTGATCCAGGAGGCCACCGGCGGGCTGGTGATCAAGCGCGGCGAGCAGACGATCGACTTCGGCCAGCCGTTCCCGCGCCGCAGCATGCGCGACGTGATCCTCGAGCACTCCGGGCTCGACATCGACGCGCTGCGCATCGTCGGCGAAGGCATCAACCGGATCATGCGCGGCCCCGACAAGGGCGTGCTGCTGATCACGCACTACGAACGGCTGTTCGAACATGTGCGGCCGGACCGCGTGCACGTGCTTCAGGCGGGGCGGATCACCCGCTCCGGCGACATCGAGCTGGCCCGCGAGCTCGAGCGCGAAGGCTATGCGGAGGCGGCACAATGATTCTCCTCCCTGTTCCAAAGGAATGGGGAGGGGGACCGCGCAGCGCAGCTGCGTGGTGGAGGGGCCCCTCCGTCACGGCTTCGCCGTGCCACCTCCCCATGCGCTTCTCGCACAGGGAGGAGGGGGTCGGCGCATGACCGCCCCCTTCCCTACTCGCAAGCAGGAGGAATGGCGCTACGCCGACCTCGACGCGCTGCAACCCGTGTGGGAGCAGCTCGGCGAGCCGGAGCGCATTGCGCTTCTCCCCGGGCAGAGCCTCGAGCGGGTCTGGCTTCCATCCGCCGACGCGGTCCAGGTTCGCCGCGTCGAGATCAGCCTCGGAGCCGGCGCCTCGCTGCGCCTGTTCGCGCTCAACAGCGCTGAACACTATGGGCGCATCGAGCTCGACGTGACCCTCGCCGAGGGCGCCGAGTTCGAGATGTTCGCCGCCAATATCGGGACCGGCCTTTCGACCAACGAGATCGTCAGCAGCGTCCGCCACCTCGAACCGAACGGCCGCTCGCGCCAGACCATCCGCAGCGTGCTTGGGCACAAGGCGGTGGGCACCTATCTCGGCCGCATCGAGGTCGCGCGCGGCGCCCAGAAGACCGACGCCGAGCAGTCGGTGAAGGCCATGCTTCTCGACCGCGGAGCAACGGCGAATGCCAAGCCCGAGCTCGAAATCTATGCCGACGACGTCAAATGCGCCCACGGCGCGAGCGTCGGCGAGCTGGACGAGACCCAGCTTTTCTACCTCCAGGCGCGCGGGCTCCCGCCTGCCGAGGCGCGGGCGCTGCTGCTCGAGGGATTCGTCATGGGCCTGTGGGACAGCGCGAGCGAGCCGGACGCGATCCGCGAGGCAGCGCGCGAGGCGCTCCGAGAGGTGGTCGGATGAACCGCGAGACCGCCCTCGTCGCCAACTCGATGCTCTCGGTCCGCGACCAGTTCCCGGCGATCGCGAACTGGCACTATCTCGATAGCGCCGCGTCGGCGCAGAAGCCTCAGGCCGTGATCGACGCGATCACCAAAGCCTACGCGCGCGATTACGCGACGGTCCACCGCGGCATCTACGAACGCTCGGCGGTGATGACCCAAAGCTATGAGGACGCGCGCGCGGCCGCCGCCGGACTGATCGGCGGAAAGGCGGGGGAAGCGATCTTCACCCGCGGCGCCACCGAGGCGATCAACCTCGTCGCGCGGACCCTGCCGAGAGAGGGCCGCAACCGGGTCCTGCTCTCGAGCCTTGAGCACCATAGCAACATCGTCCCGTGGCAGCTCGCCGGCTACGAGGTGGACGCGGTGCCGCTCACTTCGGAAGGCAAGATCGACCTCGACGCGGCCGAGCGCATGCTCACGCAAGACCATCGCGTCGTCGCCTTCGCGCACGTGTCGAACGTCCTCGGCTCGGTCCTCGACGCGAAGCGCGCGGCCGAGATCGCGCATTCGAAGGGCGCGCTCCTGCTCCTGGACGGCTGCCAGGCGGTCCCGCGCCTTCCGCTCGACGTGACGGAAATCGGCTGCGACTTCTATGCCTGGTCCGGCCACAAGCTCTACGGCCCGACCGGAATCGGCTGCCTGTGGGGACGATCCGAGCTGCTCGCCGCGATGCCGCCATGGCAGGGCGGCGGGTCGATGATCGACCGTGTCACCTTCGCGGAGACGACCTATCTCGACCCGCCGATGCGCTTCGAGGCCGGGACCCCGCACATCGTCGGGGCGGTCGGGCTCAAGGCCGCGATCGATTGGGTCCAAGGCCTCACGCTCGATGCGATCCACGCCCATGAATGCGCGCTGGTCGCCGAGGCGCGCGAAGCACTGAAGCACGTTGGCGGCGTGACTCTGTACGGGCCCGAGGATTCGGCCGGGATCGTCAGCTTCAACGTCGACGGGGTGCACGCGCACGACACGGCCACCATATTGGACGACGCGGGCGTCGCAGTCCGGGCCGGACATCATTGCGCGCAGCCGCTGATGGAGGTGCTGGGCGTGCCGGCGACGGCCCGCGCGAGTTTCGCCGCGCACAGCGACAGCTCCGACATCGCGGCGCTGGTGCGCGGGATCGAGCAGGTGAAGCGGATTTTCGCGGCATGAACGAGGAACGCAAGATCGAGGTCGAGAAGGTGGATTCGGTGCCGACCCCGCCGCGCGCCCGAGTGCCCGAAAGCGTCGCACGGAAGCGCGATTACCTGGCCGGCTTCCTCGCCGGCGAGACGGAGACGCGCCCGGCCGCCGACGTCGGCAACGAGGAGCTCAAGGAGCGGGTGATCGAAGCGCTGAAGTCGATCTACGATCCCGAGATCCCGGTCGACATCTACGAGCTCGGCCTGATCTACGACATCGACATCTCGGAGGACGGCGACGCGGTGGTGACGATGACGCTCACCACCCCCCATTGCCCGGTCGCCGAATCCATGCCCGGCGAGGTCGAGCTTCGCGTGCTTTCCGTTCCCGGCATCCGCGATGCCGAGGTGAAGCTGGTCTGGGACCCGCCCTGGGACCCGTCGAAGATGAGCGACGAGGCGCGGCTGGAGCTCGGAATGCTATGAGCAAGGAAACGAAGGTCCGCGCCCGGCGGGCGGCGATTACCCTTACGTCTGCCGCGGAAGCGCGCATCGCCGAGTTGATGAGCCGCGCGCCCGAAGGCGCGATCGGGGTCAAGCTGTCGACCCCGCGCCGCGGCTGCTCGGGCCTTGCCTATTCGGTCGATTACGTGAGCGAGGAAAACCCGTTCGACGAGAAGATCGAAACCCGCGGCGGCACCTTCTACGTCGACGGCGCGTCGGTGCTCTATCTCGTCGGCTCGATCATGGACTGGCGCGAGGACGATTTCGCCGCCGGCTTCGTGTTCGACAACCCCAACGCGACGGGCGCGTGCGGCTGCGGAGAAAGCTTCACCGTCTAACGCTCGACCTGTGCTAGGCTTGGACCTCTGAACAAGGGGCCACGCCAATGTCGAGAGCTGCAACCCTCGCCTTCGCAATCATCGCCTACGCGGTCTTCTTCGCGACCTTCCTCTATCTCATCATCTTCGTCGGCGACTTCGACCTCGGCGCATTTTCGCCCAGAACAGTCGACAGCCCGCCCTCCGATTTGCCGCTTGCCGCCGCGCTGGCCATCGATGTCGCCCTGGTCGCGCTGTTCGGAATCCAGCACAGCGTCATGGCGCGGCAGGGGTTCAAGCGCGCCTGGACGAAGATCGTGCCAAGGCCCGCCGAGCGGAGCATGTACGTGCTTCTCACGAGCCTGGCATTGATCGTCATGTTCCGGTTCTGGCAGCCGGTCGACGCGGTGGTGTGGAGCACCGATGCGCCGCTCCTCCATGACCTGCTGTGGCTGCTGTTCTGGATCGGCTGGGTGACGGTGCTGGTCAGCACGTTCCTGCTCAACCATTTCGAATTGTTCGGGCTTCAGCAGGCCTATTATTTCGCGCGCGGCAGCGAGCCCCCGCCGCCGGCGTTCCGGACGCCGCTTTTCTATAAATGGGTCCGGCACCCCATCTATTCGGGCTTCTTCCTCGCCTTCTGGGCGACTCCCGAAATGACCGTCGGCCACCTACTCCTCGCCGCCGGGATGACGGTCTATATGTTGATCGCAATTCCCTACGAAGAGCGGGACCTCGTCGCCTTCCATGGCCGCGATTATGAGGAATATCGCGCCCGGGTTGGGAAGCTCTTCCCGAGGTTCAGAAACCGAGCGTGAAGCGGATCGCGGCGCCGTAGTCGTTGTCCGCCGACGCGACATGGCCCGGTTGGCGGCGGACGTACACATTGCCGCCGAGCCAGCCGTTCCCGTCCCACAGCCCTGACCCGTAGCTGAGCTCGGCGTCGATCTCTCGCCCGCTCGGAGTCAGCGACCCCGTCGTCCAGCTGTTGGTCGCGGTCCCGGTCCTGTAGTCGTAGGCGGTCGGCAGCAGCATCGCGAAGCCGCCGCCGGAAACGCGCAGCGGCTGTGCGACCCTGAGGCCCAGGCGATCGCTGCTTCCAAGGATGCCGTCCTTGCTCAGGTCGAAGGCAAAGGCCTGCGTCCGGAAACTGCCGCCGCCGAAATCGGTCCAGCCATGCCTCGCCGACAGCCCGGCAGCGAAGCCTCGGCCGATATCGCGCCGCGCCTCGACGTCCAGGAACAAGGTGCTCGACCCGCCGCCGCCCAGCACGTCGCTGACCCGCCCGCCGAGCAGGGTCTGCCTCTCCTCGAGGCGGCTGAGGCCCGCCGAAAGCCACGTGCTTCCGAACTGCCTGTCGAGGGTGATCCCGGCAAAACGATAGGGAGAATCGGTCGCGCTGGTACGCGCCTCGGTCCACACCTTTCCGTTTTCACCGGCGATGGTGACTCCGAGAGAACCGATCGTCCTGCGAAGCGCGACGCCCGTTCCGCGCGTCGCTGCAAACCCAGGGTCGCCGGCGATGTCGCGGGCAACCAGGAAGGCGCCGCCCTCCTGGCCCGAAAGGTGTCTCTGCATGGCCTTCGCGCCCTCGGCGAAGCCGAACGCAACGGCGGTCTTGTTGTCGATCCTGGCGACGGCCGAACCGGCGATCAGCCTCGCCTTGCGCGCGTCCTCTGGACCGATCCCGAACTGCTTGATGGCAAAGCCCTGCGGCAGGTCGCGGCGCTCGGCGACCGTCATCGCGATCGTCACCGGACCGGCCGCGACGCGGTTGACCCGGACTCCGCTCTGGATGGCGTGCGTCAGCGGCTTCGAGACAGGCGCCCTTCGCATGGTCTTGATGAAATCGAGGACGAAGGCGCGGTCGTACCCGTCGAGGATGATCGCGCCGAGCGACTGGCCGCCGTTGGCGTCGCCGGCCGCCGGCGGAAGGTCGCCATTGTCGCTCGTGCTTACCGGCTGCTCCGAACCTGCAAGGCTGGTCGTCCCGATCGGCTGGAACGCCCTGGCGATATTGAGCCGCCCGCGCCCGTAGATTTCGTCGATCCCGGCCGCTCCGAGGTCGTCCGCGCTCTTGAACAGGATATCGACGATCTGGGCGCCGGTGAGGTTCGGGAAAGCCTGCGCGAGCAGTGCGACCGCGCCGGTGATGGTCGGCGCAGAGAAGCTCGTTCCCGACCACAGATACTGCGTACCGGTCTCGTCGGGAGCGCGGTCGTTGACCCCGACCGCCATCAGATAAAAGGTCGCGCCATTGCCCGCCCGGTTGGAGAAACTGGCGATTGTCGTATTGTCGGTATTAAGCGCGCCGGCGATGATCACCATGCCCGGGAATTGAGACGCGGGCGTCAGCGCGAACGGATTGGGATTGACCGTGCCGTCGTTGCCGGCCGAAATGACGAGGACGATGCCGGCCTGGACGGCGCGCTGCATCGCCGCGAGCAGGCCGGGGCCGGGCGCGGAACCGCCCAGCGACAGGTTGATGACCTTCGCTCCAGCCTGGCGGGCGGCGTCGATCCCCGCCGCGATGGCGTCCTCGTAAAAGGCGCAGCCGTCCGCAGTCGCGCAGCTCCCCGGCTTATCGGCGCGCATCGAGATGATCGTCGCGTCGAAGGCGACGCCCATCGTGTCGCTGCCATTCCGGGCCGCAGCAGCCACGGCCGAAACCGCCGTGCCGTGGCCGTCCTCGTCGCTGACCCCGCGCTGGCCGTACACATCGCCACTGGCCGGGTCGATCTTGCCGCTGAACTCGGAAAGATTCGGGTTGATGCCGCTGTCGACGACGCCGATCTTGATCCCTGCACCCGTCGCGCCCGTGTTGTAGGCGGCGATCGCGTTGGCAGCGACCGCATAGTTGGAGTTGCGATACTCGGTCGTGTCGTAGTTCGTCCCCGGCGGCGGAGTCGGGGTCGGCGTCGGAGTCGGGGTCGGCGTTGGGGTGGGCGTCGGGGTCGGAGTGAAGGGCAAAGGCGCGGGGCGCGAGCCACCGCCGCCGCCTCCGCAGGCCGAGATCGTGAAGGCAAGACAGACGGCGACCGCGCTCATCGCCAGGAACCGGGTTTTCATGTTTACACCACTCCCGCTCAAGCTGCTGAAAAACAACAACTTCCCCCGATTCGCCTATCGCTGCTGGAACCTTTCATTTTCCTGAAAGCGGTTAGCCGCTAAGGCGCTTGGCTTTCATGGACCCGCGCTTTGCCCATATCCGCGACTGGATCTTCGACCTCGACAATTGCCTGTACCCGGCCTCGACCGGCCTCTTCTCCCTGATCGACGAGCGCATGGGCAGATACATCCAGCGGCTTCTCGATTGCGACCCGCAAGAGGCGCGCCGCGTGCAAAAGGCGCATTTCCACGAGCATGGGACGACGCTCGCCGGCCTGATGAAGGAGCACGGGGTCGACCCCCATGACTTTCTCGGCCACGTCCACGCGATCCCCCTCGACTGCGTGTGCCGTGACGAGCGGCTGGAATCGGCGCTTGGGAGGCTCCCGGGCCGCAAGTTCGTCTTCACCAACGGGGATGCGACCTATGCTCGGCGGGTACTGGAAGCGATCGGGGTGCACGAACGATTCGACGACCTCCACGACATCCACGCGAGCGGATACCGGCCCAAGCCCGACCCGCACGGCTACGAGCTGCTGTGCGAGCGGTTCGGAATCGATCCGACCGGGGCGCTCCTGGCCGACGACATGGCGGCCAACCTTCGGCCGGCGAAGGCGCTGGGAATGACCACGATCTGGGTCGACAACGGATCGGAACGAGGCAACCACGGCCTCGGAGATTTCATCGACGAGCGCATCGAAAATGTGAGCGACTGGCTCGAATCGATACTCGAGGAGAAGGCATGACTGCGCAGCTTCAGGAGACAATCGACAAGGCCTGGGAGGAACGCGACGCGATCGGCCCCGATACCCGCGGCGAGGTTCGAGGCGCGGTCGACCGGGCTCTTGCGGCGCTCGATTCCGGCGAGGCCCGGATCGCCGAGAAAAAGAACGGCCAGTGGACCGTCAACCAGTGGCTCAAGAAAGCCGTGCTGCTTTCCTTCAGGCTCAACCCGATGGAGCTGATCCCGGGAGGGCCGGGCGGTTCGCACTGGTGGGACAAGGTGCCGTCCAAGTTCGCGGGCTGGGGAGAAAAGGAGTTCCAGGCCGCCGGCTTCCGCGCCGTTCCTGGCGCGATCGTCCGCCGCGGCGCCTATATCGCACCCGGCGCCGTGCTGATGCCGAGCTTCGTCAACATCGGTGCCCGCGTCGGCGAGGGGACGATGGTCGACACCTGGGCGACCGTGGGAAGCTGCGCTCAGATCGGGCGCAACGTGCACATCAGCGGCGGTGCGGGGATCGGCGGCGTGCTCGAGCCGCTCCAGGCCGGGCCCGTCATCATCGAGGACGATTGTTTCATCGGCGCGCGCTCCGAAGTGGCCGAAGGCGTGATCGTCGAACAGGGCGCGGTCCTGTCGATGGGCGTGTTCATCGGCGCTTCCACCAAGATCGTCGAGCGCGCGACCGGCGATGTCTTCTATGGCCGCGTCCCCGCTTTCTCGGTCGTCGTGCCCGGAACGCTGCCGTCTGAACGCGGCGGACCGGCGCTTGCCTGCGCCGTTATCGTCAAGCGGGTCGACGAGCGGACCCGCTCGAAGACCAGCATCAACGAGCTGTTGCGCGACTAGGCGATAAACGGGGCTCATCGCTCGGCCACGAGCATTTGTTGGCGGGGAGCGACGCCCATCGCGCCACGCTGCTAAGCGAATCCCTCGCTCCGGAAGATCTTGCCGAACTCGCGGCAATCGACGGGGGCGCGCTCAGCGCGGTGAAGGCGCGCCAGTTTCGGCGAGCAGCCTAGCCGCTTCCTCGCCGGTCCAGTCGAGGTCGCCGACGTAACGCCAAATCTCGCGGCCCGAGGAATCGTAATAGACGGTCGTTGGAAGCACTTGCGCGCCAAGCGCACTAGATAGGGCCATTTTGGGGTCGCGCCAGGATTCGAGGTCGCGGATCCCGTGTTTTTCGAGGAACGCCTCGACCGAAGGCCGCTCCGCCCTTTCCTGCGCGACGATGAGGACTCGCGGAGCGCCCTCGCGCCTGCTCAGCGAGTCAAGCGTCGGAAGCTCCTTGACGCAGGGCGCGCACCAGCTCGCCCAGAGATTGACCAGAAGCGGCTTGCCCGACGCCTCGGTGAGCTGCGCCGTCTCGTCCTCCGCGTTGAGAAGCTCCGCGTCCGGCATCGGCTTACCGGCCTGGCTCCGGTCCACGCCCTTGCCCGGGACCTGGACTTCGGCAGCTTCGTCGGAAGTAGGCTGCTTTCCGCAGGAAGCGGCGGCGAGCGCCAGCGGCAAAAAGAGGAAAAGCGAGGTTCGAAGTCGCATGGCGGAGCCGATAGCAGCGACAAGCGGCTGGAAGAAGGCCGCGCGAGCGGCTAGTCCCGCGTCCGTGAGGTCGCAGCTTGCAGCACGGTTCCTTGCCTTCGCGGCGTTCGCCGTGCTCGCCGGCTGCGGCAACCGCGCCGATCTCAAGCCCGCCGAGGGCAAATCGCTTCCGGTCAAGCCGCTGATGGCCAAGGCCACCCCCGACGCGGAGCAGCTCCTGACTCCGCCGGCATACGCCGACCCCGACCGCGTCGACGAGCTGATGCGGCGCTCGGAACCACGGGAGGCCGACCGCTTCGACCTGCCGCCCCCCAGCGGACAGGCGCCCGAGCTTCCGGCCGGGAGCGAGGAGGAAGAGGACACCAACCAGGTCGGACCGGTAACCCCCGAATGAGCCGCAAAATCCGCAAGGCGATTTTTCCCGTCGCAGGGCTCGGCACCCGCCTGCTTCCGGCGACCAAGTCGATCCCGAAGGAGATGCTGACGATCGTCGACCGCCCGCTGATACAGTATGCGGTCGATGAGGCGCGCGAGGCGGGGATCGAGCAGATGATCTTCGTTACCGGCCGCGGCAAGTCGAGCCTGGTCGATTATTTCGACGCCGCGATCGAGCTCGAAAGCACGCTTTCGGAAAAGGGAAAGAGCCTCGAGGTGCTCGAGCCCTCCCGGGCGGCCTTCGGAGAGATTGTCACCGTACGCCAGCAGCAGCCGCTGGGCCTCGGCCACGCCGTCTGGTGCGCGCGGCATGTCGTCGGCGACGAGCCCTTCGCCGTCCTGCTTCCCGACGACCTGATGGCCGGTTCGCCCGGTGCGCTGAGGCAGATGGTGGATGCCTGGCGGGACATCGGCGGCAATGTTGTCGCGACCGAGGAAGTGCCTACTGAAAAGACAGGATCCTACGGGATCATCACGCCCGGCGAGAGCAAGGGCTCGCTGACCGAGGTCCGGGGCCTGGTCGAGAAGCCCGCGCCCGAGAAGGCGCCGTCGCGGCTCGGCGTCATTGGCCGCTACATACTCCAGCCCGAGGTCATGCGCATTCTCGACAAGGGCGAAAGAGGCGCGGGCGGCGAGATCCAGCTCACCGACGCCATGGCCCAGCTGATTGGCAGCCAGCCGTTCCATGCCTTGAAGGTGGATGCCGTCCGGCACGACTGTGGCGACCGCGCGGGCTTCGTCATCGCCAATCTTGCGATGGCGTTGCGGCGCGACGACGTCGCGCCGCGCCTGCGCGCCTATCTGGCGACGCTCTAGGCGGCGAGCCCGGCGACGATCTCGGCGAGCCGGCGGCGTTCCTTTTCCGCTGCGCGGAGCTGGTCGCGCGTTTCGCCAAGCTCGATAGAACGGCTGATGACCCGCGCGTCGAGCGCGGCCTTGTCGACGATCAGCTGCCGCATCGCTTCCGCGCGCTTGATCTGGCGGGCGATAGCCGCGGCGAGCACCTCGAAATGGCAGGGCTTGCGGACGATCCCGTCCGCGCCCGATTCGAAGGCCTTGACCGCTGTCGAGGCGTCGGAGCGGCCGACGATCAGCATGACCGGGAGGTCGCGGTTGGCCGGGTCCTCGCGGATCATCCGCACCAGCTCGATCCCGCTCGTTCCCCGCAGCTTGGCGGAAGACAAAAGCAGGTCGGCGGGGACGCGATGCAGCTCGGCAAGCCCGGCCTCGGCGCTCTCCGCGGTCGCGATTCGGAAGCCGAACTCCCCCAGCCGGCGCGCGATCACTGCAAGGTAATTGCGGTTTGGCTCGATGACGAGCAGCCGCTGCTGCCCGCCTATGCGCTTTCGCTCCAGCTCCTGGTCCATGACCGGCGGGCTAAACGAAAATGGTTAACGCGCCGATAAGACAGCTTAAGGATCGAGCTCGACGTCCCAGTAGAGATAGTCGCGCCAGGTCTGGTGAAGGTAGTTGGGCGGGAAGCTCCGCCCATGGTCCTGGAGCTGCCAGCTTGTCGGCCGGAAGGCTTCGCGCTCGACATGCAGCCCGGCCTGCCTGGGGGTCCGGCCGCCCTTGCGAAGATTGCACGGGGCGCAGGCGGTGGCGACATTCTCCCAGGTCGTCCGCCCGCCCTGGGCGCGCGGCACGATATGGTCGAACGTCAGCTCCTTGTTCGACCCGCAGTAAACGCAGCGGAATTTGTCGCGAAGGAACAGGTTGAACCGGGTGAAGGCGGGATATTCGTTGGGCCGCACATATTGCCTGAGCGCGATGACCGACGGCAGCTTGAGCGCCATGCTCGGGCTGTGCACCTCGCGCTCGTAATGGGCGACGATGTCGACCCGCTCGAGGAAGATCGCCTTGATCGCGGTCTGCCACGGCCACAGGCTCAGCGGGAAATAGGACAGCGGCGTGTAATCCGCATTCAGCACCAGCGCGGGGCAGCTGTCGGGATGGCGGATCGTCTCCGGCTGATACATGATGCGGGCAATGACCTCCTGCGTGTCGCCCGCTTCGAACCTCCGGCCCTGTCGCACTCAAGGAGGAGAAGGGTCGCCTCGGGCCCATCTTCCCTTGCGCATGCCGGATGCCAACCCGGCGTGACAAGCGCATGACAACATGTTCCACGACTCCGGGTCAAGTCCGCGCAATATGCTGACCACCCGCTTTGCCCCTTCCCCGACCGGCCAGTTACATCTCGGCCACGCCTATAGCGCGGTGCTTGCCCACCGCGTTGTCCGCGAGGCGGGAGGGCGGTTTCTATTGCGCATCGAGGATCTCGACCAGGGCCGCTGCAGGCCGGAATACGTGACCGGAATCGAGCAGGACCTGCGCTGGCTCGGGCTCGACTGGGACGGCGAGCCGCTGGTCCAGTCGCAGCGAACGAAAGCCTACTCCGACGCGCTTGAACGCCTGAGGGCGGAAGGACTCGTCTACCCTTGTTTCTGCACCCGCTCCGACATCGCCGCGGCGCTGAGCGCTCCGCATGGCAAGGCGCATTCCCGCTATCCCGGAACCTGCCGCGGACTCGCAGACGATCCGCGGCGGCGGGCTTCGACGCCGCACAGCTGGAGGCTGGATTCGGCCAGGGCGATCGCCCGCGTCGGTCTTCCGTCCTGGACCGAAAGGGACGGCCGCCGCTTCTTAGCCTCGGAATCCGACATCGATGACGAGATCCTCGCCCGCAAGGATGCGCCTGCGAGCTACCACCTCGCCTGCGTCGTCGACGACTCGGCGAGCGGCGTGACCCTGGTCGTTCGCGGGGGTGATCTGCGCGCCTCGACACCCGTGCAGCGGCTGCTGCAAATGCTGCTCGGACTTCCCGAGCCCGCCTATCTCCACCACCCTCTGATCACGCACGACGACGGGCGAAGGCTCGCCAAGCGCGACCGGGCGCCGACGCTCGCCGCTCTGCGCGAGCAGGGCCATGACGGCCGAACGCTCGCCGCCGAGCTTGCCCTTGGGTCAATCCCTTATGGCTTTCGGCTGTCAGAAGCCTAAGATGGCGCAATGACGATCTTCCTGACGGTGCTCCTCGTCGCGGCGATGGCAGCGACCGCCTATGTCCTTGTCCGCGGCGTCGTCACCATGGCCCAGGGCCGCGTTGGGTCGAGCGAGCAGCAGCAGCAATGGATGCGCAGGCGCATCCTGTTCCAGGCGCTCGCGATCATCTTCGTCATCCTGATCCTGATTCTCGCCGGGACGAGCGGCCGCTAGGAGTCCGGCCGGTGGTCAAGCTCAACCGGATCTACACCCGGACCGGCGACGGCGGTACCGCGGGCCTGGTGGACGGGTCGCGGGTCAGCAAGGCGAGCCCGCGAATGGGCGCGATCGGCGACGTGGACGAGGCCAATGCCGCGATCGGAATGGCCATAGCGCTGCTCAAGGACGACAGCGTCGCGGAGCAGCTGCGCCGCATCCAGAACGAGCTGTTCGACCTCGGCGCCGATATCGCCACCCCCGGCGATGTCGAAGGGGCCTTGCGGATCGTCGCGTCGCAGGTGGAGCGGCTGGAAGAGGGAATCGACACGCTTAATGCCCGGCTGGAGCCGCTTCGGAGCTTCATCCTTCCCGGCGGGCCTCCCGAGGTCGCGGCGCTTCACCTCGCGCGGACCGTGGTTCGAAGAGCCGAGCGCTCGGCCGTCGCGCTCTCCGAAAAGGAGCAGGTCAACGCGCAGGCGCTCGCCTATCTCAACCGGCTGTCGGACTTTCTGTTCGTCGCCGCCCGTTACGTGGCGACGGAAAGCGGCGGAGACCTTCTTTGGCGACCCGGCGGAACGCGGTAGCCGGCGTGGAGCCGGGGCTCGCGGACCGCTTCGCGGCGACCCGCCGGCTGACGCTCGACCTCGCCGCGCCG
>JBKHXB010000062.1:0-12616 GCA_046566245.1 Alphaproteobacteria bacterium
CAAGAGCGACTGGATGGTGGTCGAAGCTGACGAGAGCGACGGGAGTTTCCTGAGGCTCGACGGCACAATCGCGGTCGTCACCAACATCGATCCAGAGCATCTCGAGCACTGGGGCAGCTTCGAGGAGGTGAAGCGCGCCTATTGCGAGTTCATCGAGAACGTGCCGTTCTATGGCCTCGCGGTGCTGTGCGTCGATCACCCGGAGGTGCAGGCGATCCTTAGCCGCATCCGGGACCGGCGCATCGTCACTTACGGATTTTCGGCGCTCGCCGACGTCCGCGCCGAGAATGTCGAGCCGGACGGGACCGGCACCCGCTTCGACGCGGTCGTTCTCGAGCGTGACGGCGAAAGGCGCACGATAGAGGGCATCCACGTGCCGATGCCGGGGAGGCATAACGTCCAGAACGCGCTCGCGGCGGTGGCGGTCGCGATCGAGCTCGGAATCCCCGACGACAGGATCGTCACGGGCTTCGAGCGGTTCGAAGGCGTCAAGCGGCGCTTCACCAAGGTCGGCGAAGTCGACGGCACCATCGTCATCGACGATTACGCACACCACCCGGTCGAGATTCGGTCCGTTCTGTCAGCGGCGCGGGAGACTGCGTCCGGCAAGGTCATCGCGGTCGTGCAGCCGCACCGCTACACGCGCCTGCAGGCGCTGATGGAGGACTTCCAGACCGCCTTCAACGAAGCCGATGCCGTGTTCGTCGCGCCCGTCTATCCCGCCGGAGAGGAGCCGATCGAGGGCGTCGATTCCAATGCCCTGGTCGAAGGCTTGAGGGCGCGCGGTCACCGGATGGCGAAGGCGGTCGCGAGCATCGACGACCTGTGCTCGAACCTCAATGAGCTGGCCGGCGAAGGCGACATCATCGTTTGCATGGGCGCCGGCGACATCACCAAGTGGGCGGCGGCGATCGCGGAAGGGATTTGCGCGGCGAGGGCTGGGAAATGAGCTCGGCGCCGACCGATATCCTGCCCCGCATTGGCGGCACGATCGAGGCGGGCGGAAGCCTCGCCGACTTCATCTGGTTCAGGACGGGCGGCCCCGCGCAATGGCTGGTGAGGCCGAAGGACGAGGCCGATCTCGCGCGGTTCCTGGCCGACCTCGACGAAAGCGTTCCGGTGACGCCGATCGGCGTCGGATCGAACCTCATCGTTCGTGACGGCGGAGTCGATGGCGCCGTCATTCGACTCCCCAAAAGTTTCGCCAAGGTAACAATTGAGCCCGGCAACCGAGTGCGCGCGGGGGGTGGGGCGATGGGCATTACCGTCGCCTCCGCCGCGCGAGACGCGGGAATTGCCGGCCTTGAGTTCCTTCGCGGCATTCCGGGAACGGTCGGCGGCGCGGTGCGGATGAACGCGGGCGCATACGGCCGCGAGGTCCAGGACATCCTCGTCGAGGCTCGGCTGGTCCTGCGCGACGGCACGATCGAAACCTGGCCGCTCGAAAGACTCGGCTACACGTACCGTCACAGCGAGGTTCCGCCTGGGTCAGTCGTGGTCGAGGCGCTGTTCGAGGGCGTGCCCGGTGACCCAAAGGAAATCGGGGCCGAGATGGACCGGATCGCCGCCGAGCGCGAGGCCTCGCAGCCGCTGCGCAGCCGCACGGGCGGATCGACATTCAAGAATCCGCCCGGCCATAAGGCCTGGGCGCTCATCGATGCGGCGGGATGCCGCGGACTCAGGATCGGCGACGCCCAAGTTTCGGAAAAGCATTGCAATTTCCTGCTCAACCTAGGCAACGCGACGAGCGCCGAGATCGAGGAACTGGGTGAGGAAGTGCGGCGTCGTGTGATGGAGAAAACCAACATTCAGCTCGAGTGGGAAATCCAGCGCATCGGGGATTGGGCTTGAACCGGGACATTCACGTGGTCGTCCTGATGGGCGGCTGGTCGTCGGAACGCGAAGTGTCGCTGATGAGCGGCCGCGGCGTTGCGGAGGCCCTGCGCGGCAACGGATGGAGCCGGGTCACCGAGCTCGACATGGACCGCGACGTCGCTCTCAGACTCGCCGAGCTGAAGCCCGATGTCGTGTTCAACGCGCTTCATGGGACGCCGGGCGAGGACGGCAGCGTCCAGGGCATGATGGACCTGATGGGCCTCAAATATACCCACAGCGGGCTCGAGACCTCCGTCATCGCCATCGACAAGGAGCTGACCAAGATGGTGCTGGTGCCTCGCGGTATCCGCATGCCTAAGGGCACCATGGTCGAGAGCGAGAGCCTGTTCGAGCGCGACCCGCTTCCAAGACCCTATGTGGTCAAGCCGGTCAACGAGGGTTCCTCGGTCGGGGTGGCGATCGTGACCGAGGATGGCAATTACGGGTCGCCGATCGGGCGCGACGTCGAGGGTCCTTGGCACCATTTCGACGAACTGCTTGCGGAACCGTTTATCCGCGGCCGCGAGCTCACCGTCGCTGTGCTGGGCGACGAAGCCTTGTGCGTGACCGAGCTGAAGCCTGTCGCGGGCTTCTATGATTATGACGCAAAATATACCGACGGGCTGACGGTTCACGTGTGCCCCGCCGAGGTTCCGGCCGAGATTGCGGAAACCATGATGGACATGGCTCTGCAGTCGCATCGGCTGCTCGGCTGCAGGGGCGCCTCGCGCGCGGATTTCCGCTGGGACGACAGCCAGGGCGAGGCTGGGATTTACCTGCTCGAGGTCAATACGCAGCCCGGGATGACGCCGCTCAGCCTGGTGCCCGAGCAGGCCAGGCAGAAGGGCATTTCCTATGCCGAGCTGGTTGAACGCCTGATCGCGGAGGCGCTTGCATGAGCGCGGCGCGGGTCCGGCGCGGCGGCACGCGGGCGCCCGCACGCAAAAAAGGCACCCGGAGGCTGCCGGGCGACCAGTCGAAGGTGACCAAATGGGCTGGGATCGCCTTCGCGCTGTTCCTGGCGCTGATAGCCGCGGTCGTTCTCGTCGCGCTCGACGTTCCCTGGAAGGCGATGACGACGATCGGCGAGGCGATCGGGCGGGCAGGGTTCACCGTCAAAAGGGTCGAGGTCGTCGGGCTGAAGAACATGGCCAGCGCCCCGGTCTATGAGGTCGCGCTAGAGCAACGGTCGATGGCGATGCCGCTCGTCGATGTCGCCGCGGTCCGCCAGAAGCTGCTGCGCTATGGCTGGATAAAGGACGCGCGCGTCTCGCGCCGGCTGCCCGACACCCTGGTCATCGACATCGTCGAGCGGCAGCCGGCGGCACTTTGGCAGGACCGCGACCGGCTCGCGCTGATCGACGCTGAAGGCGTGGTGATCGATCGCGTCCCGGTAACGAAAATGCCGGATCTGCCGCTGCTGGTCGGACCGGGCGCCAACCTTCACGGGCGGGAGCTCAACCGCATCCTCGAGGTGGCCCCAAGCCTGAAGCCGCAACTGGTGTCGGCAAGCTGGGTGGGCCGTCGCCGCTGGGACCTGCAGCTGCAAACCGGCGAGACGATCGCCCTTCCCGAAGGAACCGACGCGGCGCGCGCGGCGCTCGCGAAATTCGCCGAGCTGGACAAGTCGACGGGCCTGCTCGGCCGCGGGCTCATCCGCATCGACCTGCGGCTTCCCGGCAAGATGGTCGTGCGATTGCCCCATGTTCCGGAAGAGGCGGAGACGCCTGCTCCCGCTCCGGCTCCCGCGGCGCCCGCGAACGAAGAATCCGCCGCACCGGACGCCACCCAGGGCGCGGCTGCGCCGCAGCCGCAGGACTGACCCGCCGTGGCCGTTCCGACCACACCGACGCTGATCGCGGCGCTCGACATCGGCTCGTCGAAGGTCAGCGCGCTCATCGCCACCAAGGAGGGCGAGGACGGGCTTCGCGTGCTCGGTACGGGCCAGCGGGAAAGCAGGGGGGTCAAGCGCGGCTACATCACCGATATCGAGGCCAGCGAGTTCGCGGTCCGCGAGGCTGTCGAGCTCGCCGAGCGCATGTCGGGTGTGACGATCGACGATGTCTGGGCGAGCTACGGCGCGGGAGGGCTCACCAGCGACGTCGCGAACGTCGAGGTCGAGCTTGGCGGGCACCAGGTCGAGAGCGCGGACATTGACGAACTCCTGAGCGAGGGCCGCAAGGCGATCGACCGCGGCGGCAAGCTCGTTCTCCACGCACACCCGGCGCTCTACACGATCGACGGCGCGCAGGAGGTGCAGCAGCCGATCGGGCTGCACGCCGACCGCCTGGGCGTGGACATCCACGTGATCGCGGCGGACGCTCCGCCCCTTCGCAATCTCGACTATATCATCCGCGCCGCGCACCTTGGGGTCGCGGCTATCGTCGCCTCGCCGATCGCGTCGGGCCTCGCCTGCCTCTCGCAGGAGGAGCGCGAGCTTGGGGTCGCGCTGGTCGAGCTCGGGGCGGGTGTCACCAACGTCTCGCTTCATTATGGCGGAATCCTGGCCGGCCTTCGCTCCATCCCGCTTGGCGCAAAGGACATCAGCGACGACATCGCGGCGACCTTCGGGGTCAACCGGCGCGACGCCGAGCGGCTCAAATGCTTCTACGGCTCTGCGATGACGAGCCCGCGCGACAACCATGAGCTGATTGACGCCAACCAGATCGGCGCCGAGGAGGGCGCCGAGCCGGTACGCATCACCCGCGCGCAGCTGATGATGGTGATCCGCCACCGCGTCGAGGAGTTGACGAACGAGATCGACTCCGCGCTCAAGAGCCTCGGCTTCGGCGGGCCGGTCGGGCGGCCGGTGGTGCTGACCGGCGGCGGGGCGGAGCTGAAGAACATCGCAGACTATATGCAGGGGGTGCTGGGGCGGACCGTGCGGGTCGGGCGTCCCAAGACGCTTGCCGGGCTTCCGGACGCGCACAGTGGCCCGGCATTCTCGACGCTTGTGGGCCTTGCGATGCTGGCCGCTTCGCCGACGAGCGACCTGCGCGACATCGGGTTGCCTGCGACAGGCCAGAGGAAGCAGGCCAAGGGCTTTCTCGGGCGAATGATTCAAGTGCTGAAGCAGGGCTATTAGTTGCTTGTTCGCGATGCCGTGAAGCTTTCCCCATCCTGAACCAGCGTGACCTTCCTGGCCGGAACCTCGCTGGAAAACTGCAGGTCGAAATCGATGTCCCGTCGAAAATAGCGGCCCGGCCCGGCCGGAAGGAACTCGACGCTGCTTCGGCCAGACGCCTGGATGAGCGTGAAGGACAGGTGGCTTCCTGCAGGTGCGACGACGATGCGCGTCGAAGGATCTGAATCCAAAGCGTAAATGCCGGCCACGCGCTCAAGCTCGGCCGGACTGACCGGCAGTCTCACTTTCGTCTTGGGTGCAAAATCAGGCCATCCATACGCCGCCGCAATCGAATAGAGTAGCTCGTCGGCTAGGCGGTCGCCGCGATCCCCATTCGTCATGATGACGGCACCTTGCTCGCTTTCCGGAAAGATCACCATCACCGCCTTATAGCCGGGATTGTCACCGCCATGACGAAACCGAAAGGCGCGGCCTGTGCCCTCGACCTGGAAGCCAAGTCCCCAACCTCCTTGCTGGGGCGAAAGCAACTGTGAGGCCCCTTCGCGGCCGAGAAGGGCACGCCGGTTCTTCCAATCCCGTGTGAGCGCCAATCCGAGCCGCGCAAGATCGCTCGGGGTACTCCACAGCCCTGCCGCCGCCAATTCAGGGTGCAGATACCATTTTTGCGGAAGCTCCTTGCCATCCCGGTCGTGGCCGCTCGCGTGGTGCTGCGTCGCCTGCGAGGGCGAGACCTGGACAAAGCTGCTGCTCCTCATTCCGAGCGGCCTGAACACGAGTTTTTGCACCAATTCGGAAAAAGCCGCGCCGGTTACGTCGGTAAGCAATTGCTGGGTGACCTGATAGCCGCCACCTGAATAATCGAAGGCTCGCCCAGGAGGATTTTCGACCCTGATCGGGGGATTAGCCGCCGGCGGCTTTCCATCCAAAATTTCCAGGGGCGTCGGGAGGGGGACGCCAGGCTCATAGCCCGGATAGAAGGCGTGCACTCCGATTCCAGCCGAGTGGCTTAGCAGCTGGCGCAATGTGACAGGGGCGTCGCCTGCACTCGGAGCTCTGGGCAGCCTCCAACTTCTCAGGATAGAGTTTATGTCATCGTCAAGCGAAAGCCGCCCGGCCACCACCAGCTTCATTGCAGCGACCGCTGCGACCGGCTTGCTGATCGATCCAGCCTGGAAGCGGGTGAACCGCTCAATACGGCGCCCGCGTTGCGCTTCACCATATCCCTTAGCCCATGCAATTCGGCCGCGATCGATGACCGCGATGCTTACCCCGGGCACCGCATAGTGCCGCATTCGGTCGGCCAGCCTGTATGTGCGTGGAGCCTCGCCAGCGACGGCCACAGGAGCGCGCAACCCGGTTTCCACTTGGCCAGCACGATTGGGCGCGGCGAATACTTGCGTTCCCGAAAGAGCGGCCAAGAACATGACGAGCGCAAGCTTCATGCGACCTTCTCCAACCCACGCCCATTTTCGCACCGCTATGGGTGAGCTAGCCGAGCCAAATCGACCGGAGGAGGGTTCGCGTCGACAAACTGTGTTGATTGAGTCCGAAGAGTCGCTTTCCCCACTTTTTTGCCTCCAGACCAACTTTTCGCTTGGCTTGCGACTCGCGATGATTCAAAGATTCACCGTGACGCGTCAAAGCGTTGCTGGGATTTTTGGGGGTGGGACCCATGAGCATCGATTTCATCCGGCCTGAAGTGGACGAACTTCGACCGCGGATCAGCGTGATCGGCGTGGGCGGAGCCGGCGGCAACGCTGTCGCCAACATGATCCGAGCCGACGTCCAGGGCGTCGATTTCATCGTCGCCAACACCGACGCGCAGGCGCTCAACACCTCGTCGGCCGACCGCCGCATTCAGCTGGGCCTGAAGATCACCCAGGGACTGGGCGCCGGCTCCAGGCCGGAGATCGGTCGCGCCGCGGCCGAGGAATCGCTCGAAGAGATCATCGCCGCCCTCGAGGGCGCGCACATGTGCTTCCTTGCCGCCGGTATGGGCGGAGGCACGGGCACCGGCGCCGCTCCGGTGATCGCCAAGGCGGCGCGCGACCGCGGTATTCTCACGGTTGGCGTCGTCACAAAGCCGTTTGCGTTCGAAGGGGCGCGTCGCACCCGCGCGGCCGAATCCGGCATCGAGGAGCTGCAGCAGCACGTCGACACGCTGATCGTTATCCCGAACCAGAACCTGTTCCGCCTCGCCAATTCGGAAACGACCTTCAAGGAAGCGTTCGAAATGGCCGACGAGGTGCTTCAGCAGGGCGTCCGCGGAATCACCGACCTGATGGTGATGCCGGGCCTGATCAACCTCGACTTCGCCGACGTCCGTTCTGTGATGGGCGAGATGGGCAAGGCGATGATGGGCACCGGCGAGGCCGCCGGCGACAACCGAGCGATCGAGGCGGCCGAGAAGGCCATCTCGAACCCGCTCCTCGACGGAGTCAGTATGAAGGGCGCCAAGGGCGTCATCATTTCGATCACCGGTGGCGAGGACATGCGCCTGATGGAGGTCGACGAGGCCGCCAGTCACATCAAGGAACTGGTCGATCCGGACGCCAACATCATCTGGGGCTCGGCGTTCAACAACGACCTTCAGGGCAAGATCCGGGTCTCCGTAGTCGCCACGGGAATCGAGGCGGAAACGGTCGCCCAGTCGCAGCCCGCCAAGGTCTTCACGTTCCCCTCGCGTCCGGCTGCGGCCGCCGCAGCGCCCAAACCCGCGGACGAAGAGGATGTCGTTGCGCTCGACCTTTCCGACGAGGCCGGGGATGACGAAGGCGACGAGCTGGTCCTGGACGCCGACGACATCCTGACGAGCCCGGTTGGGTCGGCCCCGATCGCGCCGCCTTCGGATGACGAGGAGTCCGGGGAGAACGCCGAGCCGGCCGAGCAGCCCAAGCTCTCTGCTGGCGGCGGTTCCACGCTGTTCGAGCGCATGTCGAACATGGCGCGCGGTGCCCCAAAGGCGAAGCTCGATGAGAATGAGGGCGGAGACGGCTTGGGCGAGGAGCCACTCGACATTCCTCGATTCCTGAACCGGCAGAACAACCAATAGTCGCGCCCGGCTTTTGACGGTTCGTCGCGCTGCTCCGCAGTTGTGGCGTCGCATTTGCCGTTAACCAGGGCAATAACCACGGCTGGATTGCGACCGCCTCACCGTTTCGCCTGCACGGTTCGTCGTTAAGGGACTAGGCAGAAGGCGCTTGGCAAGATTCTCTGTGCCACGGGTGAGATCATGGCGGTGGGGATTCTCATGTCACGCGCGCGCGCGGCCGCATTGATGTTCGCGAGTGCCGGAATGGCGCTTGCGGCATTGCCGACGGCTGCCAGTGCGCTCGGCCTCCAGGTTTATGCCGAAAGCCCGTCCGACGCGATGGCGCGCTACGTCCGGATCCTTGCCGACAGCCCGCGCGACTTCAACGCTCTCGTCGGTGCCGGAAAGGCATCGCTCGATCTCGGCGACGCGCAATCGGCCGCCGGCTTCTTCGGCCGTGCCGAGGAAGTCCACCCGACTAGCCCGATCCCCCAAGCCGGGATGGGCGCGGCGCTGGTAATGACGGGCGATCCTCAGGCGGCGCTCATTTATTTCGCGCGGGCAGAGCAACTCGGCGCCACTCCGGCAATGATCGGAAGCGACCGCGGGCTAGCCTACGACCTTCTTGGCAAGCATGTTGTCGCCCAGACCGATTACCGGGCCGCAATGAACGGGCCCGATCGCGACGAGGCGCGACGCCGGCTCGCGCTCAGCCTGGCCATCACCGGCAAGAAAGACGACGCGCTGACCACGCTCGAGCCGCTTCTTGCACGCGGCGATTCGGGTGCCGCCCGCTGCCGGGCGCTGGTGCTCGCGCTGGCCGGCGACACCGAAGGCGCGAAGCAGACCCTGCGCGCGAGGATGCCTGGGTCCGAAGCGGCGATGGGGCCGTTCTTCCGAATGCTTCCGGCGCTGAGCTCGCCGCAAAAGGCCGCGGCCGTGAATCTGGGTATTTTCCCGGGCACCGGGGGTGATGGCTCAGCGATCGCTTCCGCGGGAGCCAGGGAAGACCGCCTCGCCTCTATCGAGCAATTGCTTGCCCAGCAGTCGGCTCCGCAGCAGCCCGTCACCAGCGGCTATGCCTATTCGGCGCCGGCCAGGCCTGCGCTCGTCCAGCAGGCGCAGCCAGCCCGCGTCCAGCTGGCCTCGGTCAATCGTAGCGCAGTTCAGAAAGCGGCTTCTCCGAGCAACGAGATCATCGAGACGAAGCGCGTTCCATCGACCGGCGGAGGCAAGAAGATCTGGCTCCAGCTCGCGAGCGGCGGCGACGCCAGCACCTATCCGGATCAGTTTCGCCGGATCCGCACGCGCGAGCCATCGCTCTTCGAGGGGATTAGCGGCTTCATCGCCGACGAGGGGTCAAGGAAGCGGCTTCTGATCGGCCCATTTCGTACGGACGATGACGCGCGCCTGTTTGCAGATGCGCTCGAAACCGTGCGGATCGATTCGACCCGCTGGGTCAGCCAGCCCGGACAGGTAGTCAGGAAGCTTTCGAGCCAATAAGGCAGCGCCGATGACGGTGCTTGCCCACCTCGCCGCGCAACCCTCTCGCTCGCGCGGACGCCGACATGCCGAAAGCGACGACGGTCCCAGGGGGCCGCGCGACATCTTCCAGCGCGACCGCGACCGGATCGTCCACTCGGTCGCTTTTCGCCGCCTTCGCCACAAGACCCAGGTCTTCGTGGCTCCCGACGGCGACCATTACCGCGTGCGGCTTACCCACAGCCTGGAAGTCGCTCAGATCGGCCGCACTATCGCCCGTGCACTGGGGCTCAACGAGGATCTGACCGAGACCCTGTGCCTGGCGCATGACCTCGGCCATCCCCCGTTTGGCCATGCGGGCGAGGACGCGCTCGAAGAGGCGATGGCCGACTGCGGCGGCTTCGATCACAACGGCCACACGGTCCGGATCGTGACGAAGCTCGAAACGCCCTACGCCGGGTTCGACGGGCTCAACCTCAGCTGGGAAGCGTTGGAGGGGCTGGCCAAGCACAACGGGCCGGTCGTCGAGCCGGGCTGGGCGCTTGCGGAGGCCAATTCGGAATTCGACCTGGAACTACAAAGCTGGGCCTCCCTCGAGGCGCAGGTCGCCGCGATCTCGGACGACATCGCCTACGATAATCATGACATCGATGACGGGCTCCGCGCCGGCGTGCTGAAGCTCGACGAGTTGCTCGCCGTCCCCATCGTCGAGAGGCACTGGAAAGCCATCGTCAACCGCTCCGGCGAGCTTCCACCGGAGAAAATGCAACGGGCGCTGGTGCGCGACATGATCGGAACGATGGTTGGAGACGTCATTGCGGAGACCAGCGGCCGCGCGGCCGAATGCGGGGCCAGGAACATCGAGGACGTTCGGGCTGCTGGGTGCCCTCTTGCGGGCTTTTCAGCCGCCTTGGGAAGCGAGGAAAAGGCTCTCAAGCAATTCCTTTACGCTAAGCTCTACAACGCACCGGAGCTGGTGTCGGTGCGTGCCGAGGCCCAGCGCGTGGTGCTTGACCTCGCGCGCGCATATCGGTCCGACCCGGCGCTGCTGCCGGACGACTGGCGGACCGACGAGAGCGAAACGTTGCAGGTAAGACGAATCGGAGACTTCATCGCCGGGATGACCGACCGCTTCGCGATCGCACGTCACGCGGAGCTCATCGGGCCGGTCGAGCTTCCCGACAGGTTCTGACCGCTCCTATTTCGCCTGTTCTTCGTCCCTGACCGGAGAGATCGGGAACTCGACCACGCAGGTCACCCCCTCTCGCGAGATCTCGCGCCGGAGCGAGCCCCGAAGCTGGCCTTCGACGAGCCGGCGTAGCAGCCTCGATCCGAAATTTTCGATTGCCGCGGCGCGCGTCTTCGGACCATCGCATTCGCGCCAGGTCAGCAGCAGGTGGTCAGGCTCCGTCCGCCATTCGACGTCGAGCTGGCCGTGCGAGTTCGACAGTGCGCCGTACTTGAGGGCGTTCGTGGCGAGCTCGTTGATCACCAGGCCGAGCGCGATGGCCTGGGCGCTGCCGAGACGAACCGTATCGCCCCGCAGGCGCAGGCGGCCGGGGCTGTCCATCGCATAGGGCTTGAGCTCAGCCGCCACGAGCTCCGAGAGAGTGATGGAATCTTGGTGCGACAGCTTTTCGTCGAGAAGCGCATGGGCCCGCGCGAGAGCCTCGATCCTGGCGTTGAGCGCGCGCGAGTGATCCGGCGGCAGGGTGAGCGCGGCGAGCGCCTGCGCTGCCGTGAAGGCATTCTTCACCCGGTGGCGAAGCTCGTCGCGGGCAAGCTCGGCCTCCGTCAGGGCCTTCGACAATGCGGCGATCAGCCGGACGTTTTCCATGGCCGTCGCGGTCGCCCTTGCGAGTCGCTCGAGGGTCTCGACCTGCCAGCTGCTGGCCCGATACCGGTCGCTCCAGTACGCCCCGATTGCCCCGATCGGGTCGTTCGAACGCACGGGCACCATCAGCAGGCTGCGCACAAACGTGTCCCTGTAGAGCTCCTGCGGGATGCGCTCGTCCTCGCGGACATCCTCGATGATCACGGTTTCCTTGTGGAGCATTGCCCAGCCGCTGATGCAGGAAGTGAGCGGGAATTTCTGGCCCTTCCAGAGCGGCCCCATCGCGTCTTCCTCGACGTACCAGCACTGCTCGTCTTCGCGCAGGATGACAGCGATCCCGTCGGCCCCGATCAGGCGCCTCGTCATCGTCCGAAGGGTAGCGACGACCTCGTCGATGCCCCCGGCGCTTGCGAGCTTTTCGATCGCTTCGACCAGCAGCGCGGCCCGCTCGGCCCGGAGTTTTTCCGAACCGTACTCAGCGCCTTTCGGCCGCGCCGACGGCGCGCCGGTCCTCTTGTCCGATGTTGCCATGTCCCGATAACGGCGGTGAAACGAATAAGTTTCCCCTTTGATTACAGCACGATGAACAGTGCTAAGGGGTAAGAGGGATGGTAACGACAGACCGTTCCGATTCGACGTCGAAACGACTGTGGCGGCTACGTCCAGCTGATGGTGACGCAAGCGTGAGGCTGCGCTAGACGCGCAGCCCCGCACCAGAGACGAGAGAAAATTGAGCCTTTACGCCCAATATTCCGCGCTCCTCGACGGAGTGCTCGACGAGCTTCAGTCTGATGGCGCCCTGCCGCCCGGAACGAACCGCAAGGCGGTCGCTGTCGAGCCTCCGCGCGACCCCGCGCACGGCGATCTCGCGACGAATGCCGCGATGGTTCTGGCCAAACAGGCAGGTATGAACCCGCGCGCGCTGGCCGCCCTCATCGCGCCGAAGCTCGAGGCTGTTCCCGGGTTCACCTCGGTTGAGATCGCCGGGCCCGGCTTCATCAATCTTCGCCTCTCGCCACAGGCCTGGCGCGACGAGCTGAGGACGATCGTTCGCGAAGGCGAGAATTACGGTCGCTCCGACGTTGGCGCCAACGAGCGCGTCAACGTTGAATACGTCTCTGCCAACCCGACCGGGCCCTTGCACATGGGCCATTGCCGGGGAGCGGTCGTTGGCGATGCGCTGGCGCGGGTTCTGGAAGCAGCGGGTTTCCGGGTCACCAAGGAATATTATGTCAACGACGCGGGAGCGCAGGTCGAGACGCTCGCCCGCTCGGTCCACCTCCGCTACCGCGAGGCGCTCGGAGAGGAC
>JBKHXB010000063.1:0-12615 GCA_046566245.1 Alphaproteobacteria bacterium
AGCGTTCGAAATAGAGCGTACGCGCGCGATGCGCGCCAGTCGGTTTCAAGGAGTGCTGAAGGCCAAAGATCTCATCTTAGACGCGGAGGTGCCGCGTGAAGGTAAGAAGCTACAAATATCCGTTGGCCGCGTTTATCGCCGGCATCAGCGGCATTCTTGTCGCCAGCGCTACGCTGACCGACGCGGCTCCGACGCCGGCGCAACCGCCGCAGCAGTCGCTAACGGCGACTCCGGCCGCCCTTTACGCCGAGGGCGGATCGGCGACCTGCCTTGGATGCCATGGCGCGGCTCCGGTCAACGACATCATCCACACGGCGCACTGGGTGAAGGGTGATCCCCGTACTCCTGCGGCCAAGCTCGAGTGCGAATCCTGCCACGGGCCGAGCAAGGCCCACGTCGATGCCTTCGAGAAGGGCGAGTTCGCGCCCCCCGCCATCGTCTTCAAGGGCCCGAACATCTCGCCAGTCGATGCACGCAATGGCGCCTGCCTCACGTGCCACCAGGACACGGCCAGGATGAACTGGCAGGGCAGCCCGCACCAGCGCAACGACCTGTCTTGCGCGACCTGCCACACGCTGCATGCGAGGAATGATCCGGTCCGGGCGCGGGAGACGCAGCCGGCGACCTGCTTCAGCTGCCACGCGCAGCAGCGCGCCGAGAGTTTCCTCTATTCGCACCACCCGGTGCGCGAGGGCACGGTGACCTGCGGCGACTGCCACAACCCGCATGGGTCCTCTGGGCCCAAGCAGCTCAAGGAATTCACGGTCAATGAGACCTGCTACAATTGCCACGCCGACAAGCGCGGCCCGTTGCTGTGGGAACACCAGCCGGTTCGCGAGAACTGCCTGAATTGCCACACCCCGCACGGCTCGACCGAGGCGCGGCTGATGAAGGAGCGCATGAATTTCATGTGCGCCACCTGTCACAGCGCCGTTTCCAACAATAGCGGCGGCGCTTTTGGTGGCGCGCATTCAATACCGGGCAACCTTAACGTGCCGTTCGCAAGCGCGCTGGCGAACCAGCGTCAGTGCCTGAACTGCCATTCGCAGGTGCACGGCTCGAACAGTCCAAACGGAGCATTTTTCTTCAGATAGCGGGGGAGGCCCCGAGATGCAGAGGATCGTATTCGCACTGGCCCTGGCAAGTTCCTGCCTCACGCCGGTTGCGGCCATGGCCCAGGAAACTGGAGCGGCAAAGGAAGCTCAGGGGACTGCTCCGGAGAACAGCGCCGCACAGGATGCGCAGGACACTTCCGCGGATGTCGCCGAGCCGTTCCTGACGAACGAGGTCACGCTTGGAGCGCTATGGGTAACCGGCGAGAACACCGGGCTGTTCGGCCGCTACAACGGCCTCACCAACGAAGGCTTCGACCTGATCGGAAGCTTCGCGTTCAGTCACCGGGATCCCGGTGATTCGGGCAAGACCTTCTTCTACGACTTCACGGGGACGAACCTGCTCGTGCAGTTCGGCGACGAGCTGGCCGACGACTTCGACGACAGCGAATTTCGCCACAGGACCAACAATAATATCGGGCCGGAAGCCGCGATCGAGCTGCGCGCAGGCAACCAAGGCAGCTGGAGCGTCGATGCCGGCTACCGGGCAATCACCTACACGGGCAACATCATCGATTCGATTTACACGGTCGATGGAACGACCGCGACGCTGAACAACGGCTACCCGGCATGGGGCGGCGCGACGAACGTCCCGATGAAGGTCGGCCCGATCACCTCCTACACGCCGGCGACGCTGGCAGGCGCGCTTGAGCGGTTCCAGGTCGGGACGCGCCGCGATATCTTCCAGCTTGGCGGCACATTCAGGCTCGGCGACTGGACCATCGCCTCCCGGGTCCAGCACGAGCACAAAGAAGGCTCGCTCGAGCAATCGCTTCGCGCAGGGCTAAGTGGAATGGCCTTCACGCATCCGGTCGATTACGACACCGACCGTTTCGATCTTTCGGCCGCGTACAACACTCCGCGGCTCCAGGCAGTCGCCCAGTTTACCTATTCGAAGTTCAGGAACAATGACCTCGCGGTCACGATTCCCTACCCGATTTCGATCCGCGCGCTCACCGCGACATCGGGGCCATTCGCGCAAAGCGCGCTCTACTCGCTGCCGCCGACCAATTCCGCATTCTACCTGACCGGGATGCTCGGCTATAACTTCGCGCCGCGCACTCGGCTGACGATCAACGGGCGCATCGGTTGGGAGCTGCAGGACGACACGTTCCCGGCAAACAGCGCGAACCCGAACCTCAGCAGCACTCTGGGCAATCCGACCTATACGTGGTTCAACAATCTCAACAGCCAGAACCAGGGGACCGTCAACAATTCCCCGGACGCGCGCGCGTTTGTCTACCAAGGCAATATCGCGATCGACTCAAGCCTTACCGATCGGCTCGACGGACGGCTGTCCTATGTCTTCGACGGCCGAGAAGTGGACATCGACGAGTTCAAGGTCTGGCTCGGCGGCGGAAGCGCGGATGCCACGGCAAACCGGTTCGCCTACGTGGTTCCGCAGGAATGGTACAAGCAGACCGCAAAGGTCGAAGCCACCTATCATATCCGCCGCGCGAGCAGCACGAAGCTCCGCGCGGAATATTCCTGGCAGGACATCCATCGGACCAATGCCCAGGTCGAAAACAGCACGACCCACACGGGAATGGTGCAGCTAAGCTCCATGATCGGAAAGTCCCTGATGGGGCGCCTGACCTACGAGCATGCGGATCGCAGCGGCCGGTTGATCTACGGCACGGCCTGGGGGAATTTCGAGTTCGGACACCCGGAGGAGGCTGGCATGCCTTCGGGCGCCTATTACCAGGCGCCGATGAACTCGGATTCCGTGACGGCGCGGCTCGACTACGCCCCTGAGGGCAAGTTCAGCGGCGGGCTGTTCTTCCGGTATGCGGACGAACGCTTCAAGTATCCGGAAGTCGAAATCGGCGGGGAGCCCGGGACCTGGAACCTTACCGGCCACGGGATGGGGATCGTTCGCGACTACAACCTGACCGTCGGCCCTGATATCAGCTTCCGGCCGTCGGACCGCGCGAGCTTCCATCTCTATTACACGTATCAGCGGATCTATTTCGACAATCGCGGCAACGGCGCCTGCGCGGCAAGCAACACCGGGAACTGCCTGGGAAGCGCGGGCTATTGGCAGAACGAGTATACGAGCAGCGTTCACACCGCCGGAATCGACGCGGAATGGCAGGCCACGGACAAGCTGAAGCTCAAGGGCGATTACACCATGTCCTTTGGCTCGGTCCTGTTCTCGCAGTTCAACGGCGTGACCGTGCCGGTTCGGCAGTTCAGCTACCAGAACGTCGTCGACTATCCTGACATCGACTCCCGCCTCTACGAGCTCAACCTGTCGGCGCATTACCGGGTCGCCCGGAACATCGAATGGGCGCTGCTTTACCGGTGGAGCAAGTTCCACAACAACGACTGGAACAACTTCGCCCCGCCGATCCAGCCCACGACGCAAGGCGGCTCGACCATCTCCATCCTGACGCCGGGATATCCGCCGCCAGAATACAACGTCTCGGTGTTCGGGACCGCGGTCAGGGTCAGATTCTAGTCAGCGGGGAAATCGGACGATGGTGTGGCTTGTCTTCGTCGGTCTTGGCCTGCTGCTGATCGGCCTTGCGACTTATACCCTTGTGAAAAGTTCGAAGTCTGACGGTCAAAAGGGCAGCGGAGCTACGCCAGGGAAGAATAATCGGCCGATCCTTTACGCGGCGGGCGGGGCAGCCGCGGCGCTGCTTCTGGGCGCCGTCATCCTCTACAGCCCGCTCGGGTCTGCGCGGTTGCTCGAACAGTCGGGCGCCTCGGGCGATGTTTCCGCCACGTCCGCTGAAGGCTTGGCGAAGCAGCTGGATAAAGATCCGACCCCGGCAGGCTTCAAGCGCCTCGCCAACATGCATTTCATGGCCGGCAAATATGACGAAGCGGTCGCGGCCTATCACCGCGCGATAGAGCTGGGGGCCGACGATTCCGGCACCTGGTCGGAATTCGGCGAAGCGATCGTCATGGCGAGCGAGGGTTCGGTTGCGCCCCAGGCGCTCGCCGCATTCGCCAACGCGATCAGCAGGGACCCGAAGGATGCGCGCGCCCGGTATTATGTCGGCATGGCGCAGGCGCAAATCGGCAATTTCAGGCAGGCCGTGGCGGTCTGGCGGGATCTCGAACAGGGCGCCGATCCGAACGCCCCATGGTTGCCGATGGTACGGCAGCACGTCGCCGCTTTCTCCGAGCAGGGCGGGTTCGATCCCAAGTCGGTCGCTCCGGCGCCGCCCTCGGTCGAAGCGCTACGCGCCGCGGTTTCCGCGATGAACTCGGCCTCGGCCGGAACCGGCGCAGTGCAGCCGAAGGAATCGTCCTCTCCAGCCTCGAATCCGCCCGGCCGCTGACGCTTCGGTTCCTAAGTAACATTGCGGAAAGACAGGCGGGAATTTCTGGCGCAGTTGGGAAGGTTGGAAACAGGAGGTGCGCCATGACACCTTCCAGACTGTCCAACGGCCTCCCGATCGCGGCGGCACTGGTCCTCGCGCTTGCTCCGGCCCCCGCGTTCGCAGGAGTGAACAAGGCACACGCGACCGCCGGCCCAACCATCGTCTACCTCGGCGTCGTCCCGGCAGCGCACGCCAGGGAATATGCATCCGAACGCGTCGGCGAGATGCGGATGAGCGGCGTGTCGCCGCGCGACGTCAACACGATTCACGTTGTCGTCGCGCTGTTCGATCGCGGTACCGGGAAGCGAGTCACCAATGCCAAGGTGAGTGCGCGTTTCGTGAGTGAGCGCGGCCGCCGCTGGTCGGTCATGCTCGAGCCGATGACCATGAACGGCGCGCTGACCTACGGCGGCTATTTCAACCTCGGCGGCAACAACGAAACGTCGATCCTGATCGACGTTGCGCGGCCGGCGGGAGGCAAGATCCAGAACTCGACGGCGCGCTTCGAGTACAGCCGGGACTAAGGCGCCACGATCAGTCCGAGGCGCGGCGCGCCTTTCGGACCCACGGCGCGGGCAGCCACATTTCCCACAATGGAATCAGGATCTGGCACGCGATCGAGATAGCCATGACGGCTCCGCTCAGAACGACGATGATCCCGAACACGGGGAAGAATTTGGTTAGCCACCAGGAGCCGATGTCGGCTACCATGGCCATGTAGGGCAGGACGATCATCGTCACCCGGAACCAAGGCGCGATTTGGCTGAAGGCGAAGATCGCCCCCGTCAGCATGAAAATGAAGCTGATTCCGAACAGATGGACGTGCGAGACGCGCGCCAGTTGCGTGATCGTCGGGCCCTGGTCCGTCTGACTCATTTCGAGGACGGCCTGGTAAGTTTCCAGCGGCGGAATCGTCGCGTCAGAGTCGGCGCTGTGGCAGGCGACACAATTGTTGTCGAAGATCGGCTTCATCGCCGGATATTCGGATTCCGGAGCGCCGTTATGAACCCAGGCGAGGACGCGGTCGCGGTCGGACTCCTGGATCTGTTCCGCCATGGACCCGCGAAGAGCTGCCTCCATCCGCGAACTGGTCGGGTCGCCGTGGTACTGGGTCTCGATCCCCTCAACCAGACCCTGCCCCATCTTCTGGTGCGGTTCGACGACCGCCATGAAGACATAAGCAAGGCCCATCAGATAGGCGAGACCGACCACCAGCAGGAAGCTCGTGAAAAGCGCGCGAAAGGCGACCGGCAATTGCGGCAAAGATGGCATTGGTTCCCCCTCCCCGGGTCAGCCAAGCACTAAACGAGTCACTATATCATCTGCGCTTAATCGGCGAGCATATTTTCCAGAATAAAGCGGCGGCATGCGGGGAAGAATTGGCGAGCGAATATTATCGCGGGCGCTGAACTTCAAAGGTCGCGATCGAATCTTCGACTAGCGGCCGCCACGTCGCATCGGCCGGAGCTCTTGCAAGCGCCTCTTTCCACATCGCGACCGCGCTCTGCGGATCGCCGGAACGGGCGAGAGCCAGCCCCATAAAGAATGCCGGGGCGGGGTGGCCGGGCGCAAGCCCAGCAGCGCGCTCGTACGCATATTGCGCCGCCGGCGTGAGTCCGCGCGCATGATCGACAAGCGCATTGCCGAGGCCGATCCAAAGGATCGGGTCGTCGGGATGCTCGCGCACCGCCGACTGGAGCGCGCCTGCGGCTTCCTGCGTCTTTCCCCGGCTGGCGTAGGCTTCGGATATCCGGAGCCAGGATTCCGCGCCGGTGAATTGGCCGAAGAAGGCGTGACGGAAGCGGGTGAGCGGGAGCGGCGGCTGCATCGCCGCCGCCGCGGATGAACGTCCGCGAAGCTCAGGCTTGCCCTGGAGCGCATAGCCCGCCGAGCCGAAGAGGAGCGCGGCGGCGGCGAACTGGAACATTGGGCCCCGAACGCCGAGCAGCCGCAGCCCCGCCAGCGCGGCGACGAAAAGCAGGCCCAGGATGATCCAGCCGTTCATTTTCGGGTTCGCTTGAGCCGCGCGCGAGCGACCAGGGCTCCGCCGGCGAGCAGGAGGATCGGCGCCAGCCACAAAGGCCACGTCAGTGGCTCCGCGGGCGGGCGATAGCTGACCCATGAACCGTAGCGTTCGATCAGCCAGGCACGGATTTCCGCGGGCTCCTCGCCTGCCGCGATCCGCCTCCGGATCATGTCGCGCATGTCGCGCGCCAGGTCCGCATCCGAATCCGCGATCGACTGCCCCTGGCAAACGAGGCAGCGGATTTCCTCCATCAGCGCCTGGGCTCGCTCCTCCTGCTCGGCGTTGGGAAGATGCCTGTCCGCCAGGCTGCCCTGCGGAAGAGTGGAGTTGGTCGCCGCCGCGGCCGCCGAGACAAAAAGCGCCAGTGCCAGAAGCTGCTTCATCGCGCCGCCTCCACTGCCCTCATCACCTCCGCCATCTCGCTCGGCTCGATCGGGCCGATATGTTCCATTCGGATTATCCCCCGGCCGTCGACCAAAAAGGTCTCCGGCACTCCTACCGAACCGAACGCCAGCTGCAGCCGGCTGTCCTGGTCGGCGACGATCGCCTCGAACGGATCGCCATGTTCGCCGAGGAACCGCGCCACGTTCTCGGGCCTGTCGCGGACCGCGATCCCGACGATCGGCACGCCTCTTCGCTTGAGCTCCATCAGCACCGGCGCTTCGGCGATGCAGGGCACGCACCAGCTTGCAAAGAAATTGACCAGCTTGGGCCTGCCATCGGTGAGATCCGCCCGGGACCAGGCGGGCTTGCCCGGCATCGCCGGGGCTGCGGCAGCGATCATCGGCGCGGGCTTGCCGATCATCTGCGATTCGATCGCCGTGTCCGGTGGATTGGCGAGCCGCCAAACTAGGGCGGCGAGGATCAGCGCAATGATCGCGACGGGGATGAATCGGAGCGACTTCATGATCCGCGCTCCTTCCGCCAACCGCGCCAGGCCCGTCCCACGAGCGCCAGGATCCCGCCAAGCGCGATCAGAATGCCCCCGAACCAGATCAGAGTAACCAGCGGCTTCCACCACAGGCGCAGCTGCCAGCGGCCATCCTGGGTGCGCTGCCCTAGGACCGTGTAGAATTGTCCGCTGAGCACGGTTTCGATCGCGGCCTCGGTCGTCTCGGTGGGCGGGTCCGAATAGAAGCGCGCCTGCGGCTTAAGCACTTTCACGCCGCTCCCCCTCGATGCGCGAAGCTCGGCCTGAAGCGCGGTCCAGTTCGGCCCTGCGACCGGGGTCACGGATTCGAAGTGAACCAGCCAGGGGCCGACGCGGGCTTCGTCGCCCGGCCGCGCTGCCGTCAGGACTTCTTTCGTAAGCATCTCGCTCGCGCTCATCCCGGCAAGCGCGACGCCTGCGCCGAAATGCGCGACGACCATCCCGAACGTGCTGAGCGGTGTGCGTTTGAGCTTGCGGCCCACCAGTGGAAGGAAGCTTGCCGGGATCAGGACGGCTGCGACGGCGAGCCCGAGCTTCGAGAGGATTCCGCCCCCCGGGACTACGACGATCAGGATCATTAGAACCGCGAGCCCGCCGACGGCTGGCACGATTAGGCGCTTCAGCCTCTCACCGGAATCCCGCCGCCAGTTCAGAAGCGCCCCGGCCGCGATGAGGAGCGCGAGGACCAGCGCAAGCGGGCCTGCGACCGCATTGAAATAGGGCGCCCCGACAGAAAGCTTTTCTCCGGTCACAGCCTCCACGAATAAGGGATAGAGGGTGCCGAGGAACACGATACCGAGGATCACGGTCAGCAACAGGTTGTTGCCGACCAGCGCGGCTTCGCGGCTGACCAGCTCGAACGGCGGGCCCTCCGCGAGCTTGCCGGAGCGAAGCGCGAAAAGGATGAACGCTGCGCCGATATAGAGCCCGAGCAGTGCGAGGATGAAGGTGCCGCGGTAGGGATCGACCGCGAATGCGTGCACCGATGTCAGGATTCCCGACCGGACGAGGAAGGTGCCGACCATCGACATGGAGAATGCGACCATCGCAAGCATCGCCGTCCAGGCGCGAAGCGAGTTGCGCGCCGCGAGCACGTTGACGGAATGCAGCAGGGCAGTCGCCGCCAGCCACGGCATCAGTGAGGCATTCTCGACCGGGTCCCAGAACCACCAGCCGCCCCAGCCGAGCTCGTAATAGGCCCAATAGCTTCCCGCGGTTATCCCGAGGGTGAGCAGGACCCAGGCGCCGAGCACCCAGGGCCGCATCGCCTTGCCCAGCGCGGAATCGACACGCCCGGTGATCAGCGCTCCGACCGCGAGGCTGAAGGCGACCGACAGGCCGACATAGCCGAGGTAAAGCGTCGGCGGATGGAACACGAGGCCGGGATCCTGGAGCAGCGGGTTGAGCCCCCTGCCTTCCATTGCCGGCGGGTCGAGCCTCGCGAACGGGTTCGAGGCGAACAGGAGGAAAGCGAAGAAGCCGAGCGCGAGCGCACCCTGCGCCCCGAGCGCGGCGGTGAAGGTCCGCTCATCGAGCCGTCGCGAGAAGATTGCGAGCACCGCGCCGGAGATGCCGAGCACCGTCACCCACAGGAGCATCGAGCCTTCGTGATTCCCCCACGCGCCGGCGAGCTTGTACAGCAGCGGCTTCATCGTGTGGCTGTTCTCGGCGACCAGCAGGACCGTCAGGTCGGTCTTGGCGAAGAGCCAGATGAGCATCAGCATCGCGAAGAGCGTGAGCGCCCCTTCGACGATCGCGACCGCGCGAATGGGGGCGGGCCGCACGCGGGTGCTTCCAAGGCCGAACGCGAGGAACAGCTGCAACAGGGCGAGCGCGGCCGCCAGCCATAGCGCGGCCAGACCGGCCTCCGCGATCATCGGTCGAGCGTCTCCGAAGCCTTGTGTTCGGCCGCCTGGTTGCCAAGCTCGGGCGGCATGTAGCGCTCGTCGTGCTTGGCGAGGATGTTATCGGCGACGAAGGTCCCATCGGCGCGAAGCCGCCCTTCCGCGACCGCGCCGCTCTCTTCCTTGAAGAGGTCGGGGAGGATTCCGCGGAATTCCACCGGCACGCTCGCGGTCCCGTCCTCGACCCGGAAGCGGACGGTCACACCGTCGGGAAGGCGCTGGATCGAACCTTTCTCGACCATACCGCCGAGGCGGATGGCCTGCCCTGTTGCAGCTTTCCCGGCCGAAACTTCCGTGGGCGTGTAGAAATAAGCCGCGCGATCTTTCAGCCCCCACATCGCAAGCAGCGCCGCCGCGACGATAGCAAGAAGCGCCGCGAGGACGAGGGTGAGCCGCTGGTGCTTGGGGCGGATCATGCGCGGCGGCCGCCGGACCGGTCGGCTTCCGCTTCTGCCCTTCTCATCGCCGCGTAAGAGAGAAGAAGGAGCGCGGCGACCGATACCAGCGCGATGACATAGGCTGCGGTAACGAACGCCCAGTGGTTCATTGCGATGCGCTCCTGCGGTGGCGCGCCTCGACCTTGGCGCGGGCCAGGGCCGCGCGCATCAGCATCAGAGCGGATGCCGCGTAGAGGCAGGCGAAACCGAGAAAGGCGATTGGAAGCGGCCACAGGATCGACGGGTCGATGCTCGACCCCGAGGTTCCGATGCTCTGCCCCTGGTGCAGCGTTCGCCACCAGACGACGGAATAATGGATTATCGGCAGGTTGATCGCACCGACGAGTCCGAAGATGGCGGTGATCCGCCCCTCGCCGCCCCGTTCCCGCTCCGCCGCGGCGAGCGCGATGTACCCCAGGTAAAGGAAGAACAGGATGAGCATGGAGGTCAGCCGGCCGTCCCATTCCCACCAGGTTCCCCAGGTCGGCCGTCCCCAGATGGAGCCGGTGACGAGGCAGATCGCGGTGAAGACCGCGCCTCCGGGAGCGATCGCGCGGCCGGCGACCGCGGCGAGCGGGTGGCGCCAGACGATCTGGCTGACCGCGGCAGCGGCAAGCCCGGCCCAGCCGGCCATTCCAAGCCAGGCCGAGGGCACATGGACGTACATGATCCGCACCGTCTCGCCCTGCAGGTAATCGCGGGATGAAAGGGTCAGCCCGCCAATCAGCCCAACTGCCGTCAGAATAAGGCCGATGCCGAGCAGCCAGCCGGTGGCCGGCCTGGCGATGCGCAGGAATCGCGACGGATTGGCGAGTGCGTGCACGGCGCTACGCGATCAGCGCCCGGACGTCAGCGGACTCCCGCCCGTTGGTTTGGCGAATTCGCTTTCTGGCCACGTGCTCCCCGCGATGCCTACTCGTCGCTGAATGCGCTTGGGATCCCCCGTTCGCTTTCGGGGTAGAGAAAGTGCCGCAGGTTCGCAACCGCGGAGCCCTCTGCACATTCGCAACCAATCGGCTCCGGCGCATCCCTTCAGTCATTGGCGTCGGTGGCCTGACCCCGAACGGCGCTCCTTGAGCCTCGTTGCCGGCCATGCTTGAAGGCCGCGTGGCCAGCGGCTGGACATTCGCGATCGATCGCGGCGGCACCTTCACCGACGTGATCGCCCGCTCGCCCTCGGGCGAAATCGTCGTCGAGAAGCTGCTGTCCGAAAATCCGGGACGGTATGCGGACGCCGCGCTCGAGGCGATCCGGCGGGTCCTTCAAAGGCATGGCGGCTGCGAGCCTGCTTCGGTTCGCATGGGGACGACGGTCGCAACCAATGCGCTGCTCGAACGCAAGGGCGACCGCGTGGCGCTGGCGATCACGCGCGGCTTCGGCGATGCCTTGCGCATCGGCTACCAGGCGCGTCCCCACATTTTCGCTCGGCACATCGTCCTTCCCGAGCAACCCTATGACTGCATCATCGAAATCGACGAGCGCATGGGAGCGAATGGTGAAACTGTCCGGCCGCTCGACGAGAACCAGGCGCGCGCCGCGCTGGCCGAAGTCCGCGCGAAGGGGATCGAGGCGATCGCCATTGTACTCGTGCACGGCTGGAAGTACCGGAAGCACGAACGCCGCCTCGCCGAAATCGCGCGCGAGCTCGGCTTCACCCAGGTTTCCGTGAGCCACGAGGTCGCACCGCTGATCAAGCTGGTGGGGCGCGGCGACACGACCGTTGTCGACGCCTACCTGTCTCCGGTCCTTCGCCGCTATGTCGATCGCGTCGCCGCGGGCCTCCCGCCCCAGACCAGGCTTCAGTTCATGCAGTCGAACGGCGGCCTGGCCGACGCCAAGGCCTTCCGAGGCAAGGACGCGATCCTGTCCGGCCCGGCGGGCGGCGTGGTCGGGATGGTCGCAGCAAGCAGTCCCCATTTCGGCGACGGCGAGCCTGTACGCCTGATCGGGTTCGACATGGGGGGCACCTCAACGGATGTGTCGCATTATTCGGGCCGCTTCGAGCTTGCCGACGAAAGCCAGGTCGCTGGGGTGAGGATCCGCGCACCGATGATGCAGATCCACACGGTCGCGGCCGGAGGCGGGTCGATCTGCCGCTTCGACGGGATGCGATTCCGCGTCGGCCCGGAATCCGCCGGCGCAAATCCAGGACCGGCCTGCTACCGAGGCGGCGGGCCGCTAACCGTCACCGACTGCAACCTGTTCCTCGGGTGCATCGACCCGGCGAATTTCCCGGCCGTGTTCGGCCCGGGTGGAAACCAGCCGCTCGACATCGAAGCCTCGCGCCGGCGCCTGCAGGAGGTCGCCGATGCCCTTGGCGGCTCCAAGTCGCTCGAGGAGATCGCCGAAGGCTTCCTTCGGATCGCGGTCGACAACATGGCCAATGCGATCCGCAAGATCTCGATCGCGCGAGGGCACGACGTCACTCGCTACACGCTCGCCTGTTTCGGCGGCGCGGGTGGGCAGCACAGCTGCCGGATCGCCGACACGCTGGGAATGGAGCGGATCCTCATCCACCCGCTTGCCGGAGTGCTTTCAGCCTACGGGATTGGCCTTGCCGACGTGAAGGCGATCCGCGAGCAAAGCCTGCTGAAGCCGCTGGGCGAGGATGTCTCGGATGCTCTTCGCGCGCTTGAGCTCGCGGCGGAGCGCGCGCTTCTCGAACAGGGCATCGAGCAAGCTTCGATCACGCTCAATCGCCGCGCGCGGCTCCGTTATTCAGGCAGCGACACCGCGCTCGAGCTGGAGCTGGATTCGCCCGACCGCATGCGCAGCGCGTTCGAGGCGCTGCACGCCAGCCGCTTCGGCTATGCCGATGACCAGGCCGACGTCATCCTTGACGCGCTTGTCGTCGAAGGCGTGGGTTCCTC
>JBKHXB010000064.1:0-12526 GCA_046566245.1 Alphaproteobacteria bacterium
GGCGGCGGCGCTGACAACACTGCCGACGCTGGCTACACTGCCGCCATGTCGACGAAAGCGCGCGCAGTTTCGATCCGGATTGCCGGACTGCTGATCATGGCGCTGGCGGCGGGCGCAGTGCTGCTCCCCATCGCCCAGCATATCCCGGGCCGCACGGTCGTCGGACTGATGCTGATCGCGGCGGGGCTGATCGAGCTTGCCGCCGTCGCCGCCCGCTCGCACGGCCATAGGCTCGGCCAGGGCCTGGCCGCGGTCGCGAGCGTGGTCGCCGGCCTCCGTCTCGTCCTCGACCCCAACGCCAATTTCTTCACGGTCCTGAACCTGGTCGTGCTGTGGCTCGTGATCCGCGCCGGGGCCTTGTTCGTCTCCGGCCTCAAGTCGCGGGCGCCGCTTTGCAACTGGGCCTATTTCGCGGCCGCTGTCGATTTCCTGATGGCGGTGGTGCTGCTCGGCGGCCTTCCGGTCGCCGTGCTCGTCTACGGCCTCTTCGGCCAGACCGGGGAGATCGTTGCGACCTTCGCCTGGATCCTGGCGGCGAGCTTCGTCGCGACGGGCCTTTTGCTGGTCGCCTCGGCGTCCCTGCAGGCGCGGGAGAGGAACTAGGTCAGACCGCCAAGCGGCCGTAATCAGTCTTGTTCGGAACCGGCGAGGGCCTGTGCGGCCGCCGCCTTGGCCTTGTCGGCAAGCAAGGTCTGTCGCATCCGCTCTGTGCGCTCGGCGCGGTCGGCCATAGCAGTCCACGCGGCTTCGGACCTGAGGCAGCGGTCGCGGACATTGTCGAGGGTCGCGGCCTCGGCCTGGGCGCGGGCCTCGGCTGCCCTCGCGAGGTAGGTTTCACGGTCGGTCATGTTGGCGATTTGCTCTAACCTTGCTGGAATGGAGCGGGGCCGCGCTTTGCGGCCCCGGCCCCTTTTAATTAGTCAGCCGGCTGAAGGTTGACAGCGCTGGTCTTGCCGCGCTGGTCTTCCTCGAGCTCGTAGCTGATCTTCTGATCCTGGTTGAGCGTGCGCATTCCGGCGCGCTCGACGGCCGAAATATGGACGAAGGCGTCCTTGCCGCCGTCGTCCGGCTGGATGAAGCCATAGCCCTTCTGGGCGTTGAAGAATTTCACGGTGCCTACCGGCATTTTCAGATTTCCTTACTCTGGGTGGGCCGCCAGTCGGCCCACAAGTGCTAGGAGCAGCGAAGAGAAGGAATTTAGGAGCCGCAAAGCGCCTTGAGCCCGTTCCGTTTGCGACTGATAGCGGGCCGCACATAGGCCCATTTGGCCCGGATTGTAAGTGCGGGCCGATCTAGACGCGCTCTACGGGTAGATTGCCTCGACGAAATACAGCCCATGCGGCGGGGCGTTGAAGCCCAGCGCTGATCGGTCCCGGGCCTCGAGCGCCGCCCTGATGTCGGCGGGTCCCCACTGGCCGCGGCCGACCATCGCCAGGCACCCGGCCATCGAACGGACCTGGTGGTGAAGGAAGCTGCGCGCAGCTGCCTCGATCCGGATTTCGTCTCCCTCGCGGGTGACGTCCAGCCGGTCGAGCGTCTTGACCGGGCTTTCCGACTGGCACTGGGCAGAGCGGAATGTCGTGAAATCGTGGCGGCCGACCAGCTGCCGGGCGCCCTCGCGCATTGCTTCGACGTCGAGCGGCACCGCGATATGCCACACGCGGCCGCGCTCGAGCGCGGGCGGAGCGCGCCTGTTGAGGATCCGGTAGAGATACCGCCGGCCGATGCACGAAAAGCGCGCGTGCCAGTCGTCGGCCACCGACTCGACAGCCAGCACCGACACCGGGTGCGGCCGGACCAGCGCGTTCAGTCCCTCGCGAAGACGGTGCTCGGTCAGATGCTTCTCGATTTCGACATGCGCGCTCATTGCCAGCGCGTGCACGCCGGCGTCGGTCCTTCCCGCCGCGTGGACCGTCGCCAGCTCGCCCGTCATCTGCGCAAGTGCCTCCTCGAGCGTCTGCTGGACGGAAGGGCCATGGTCCTGTCGCTGCCAACCCATGAACGGGCCGCCGTCATATTCGACCGTCAGCCGCCAGCGGGTCACTGCAGCACCGTCCCCTTCGGAATCGCAAAGCCGCGCAGAAGGTCGCCCGGGGGCATCATCCCGCGGCCGCCGCGCTGGACGACCAGCGGGCGCAGGTAACCGGATTGGCACGCGATATTGAGGCAGTCGTCGAGCACCTCTCCGGGCTTGCCCGAGGCGTCGGTGCCCACCGTGGCTCGAAGCACCTTCACGCGCTCGCCATTGGCTTCGAACCAGGCGCCCGGGATCGGGAAAAAGGCCCGCACTTGTCTCTCGATCTCGTCGGCGCTGCGCGTCCAGTCGATGCGCGTTTCGGCCTTGCTGATCTTGGGCGCGTAGGTGGCTCCCTCCTCGGGCTGCGGTACGCCTGGGGTCGGATTGTCGAGCCATTCGAGCAAAGCTTGGGCACCAAGGCGAGCGAGTTCCCGCGTCAATTCGCCCGCGCTCTTCGAATCGGTCTCGGTTTCCCGCTTGAGAAGCATCGGCCCGGTGTCGAGGCCTTCCTCCATCCGCATGATCGTAACGCCCGTGACTTTGTCGCCGGCGAGGATTGCGCGCTGGATCGGGGCCGCTCCCCGCCATCGCGGCAGCAATGACGCGTGGACGTTGATGCACCCTTGCCGGGGGGCATCCAGCACCGCCCTGGGCAGGATCAGCCCATAAGCGGCGACGACGGCCAGATCGGCATCGAGCGCCGCTAAGCGCGCCTGTTCGTCCGGGTCCTTAAGCGTCCGGGGGCAGCGCACCTCGATCCCAAGCTCCTCGGCGCGGCGGTGAACCGCGGTCTTCTGCTCGGCCTTGCCGCGGCCGGCGGGCCGCGGCGGCTGGGTATAGGCGCAGGCGACGTCGTGCCCCGCCTCGACCAGCGCGTCGAGACTCGGCACCGCGAAGTCCGGCGACCCCATGAAGATGATCCGCATCGCGCTGCCCTATGGCGCGAGAGCGGCAAAATTCCTATCTCGCAGCCGTGGCGAGCCAGGAAATCGAGGCATTGGCGAACGCGCTCGCGCGGCTTCCCGGGCTCGGCCCCCGGTCGGCGCGCCGCGCCGTGCTTCACCTGATGAAGAAGCGCGAAAGCGCGCTCGAGCCGCTGCTCGCCGCGCTGCAGACCGTTTCGAAGACGCTGTCTTCCTGCTCGGTCTGCGGCAACGTGGACACCTCCGACCCTTGCGGAATCTGCCGCGATCCCAGGCGCGACGACCGCTCGCTCTGCGTGGTCGAGGAAGTCGCCGACCTGTGGGCGCTCGACCGCTCGCGGCTTTTCCCCGGCCGGTACCATGTCCTTGGCGGTCGCCTCTCGGCACTCGACGGCGTCCGGCCGGAGGACCTGACGATCGACAAGCTGATCAGCCGAGTCTCTAAGGGCGGGATCGACGAGGTGGTGCTGGCGATGAACGCCACGCTCGAAGGCCAGACCACCGCCCATTATCTCGCCGAGCGCCTGGAAGGATTCCCGGTGCGCCTGACCCAGCTCGCCCACGGCCTGCCGGTCGGCGGAGAGCTCGACTACCTCGACGAAGGCACGCTCGCCCAGGCGCTGAGGGCGCGGCGGCCGGTTGCTTAGTTTCTAAATCCCTCCCCCTCGATGGGGGAGGGTTGGGTGGGGGTGGCGAACCGGGTCGCGCGCCGTTCTGCGTCACCCCACCCCCAACCCCTCCCCATCACGGGGAGGGGAGGGTTGCTTGAAGCCGTTGCACCGAAAGCCTAAATCGCCCCCATGGCAATTCGTCCGATCTTCGAGACGCCCGATCCGGTCCTCCGGCAGATTTCAAAGCCGGTGGAGGTGTTCGACGACGAGCTGAGAACGCTCATCGCCGACATGTTCGATACCATGTACCACGCGCCGGGAATTGGCCTCGCCGCGGTGCAGGTCGGGGTCCCGATCCGGCTTCTGGTCATGGATTTGCAGGAGTCCGAGGACCCGGAGGATCCGGAAAGCCCGATCGTCCGCGATCCGCGCGTGTTCATCAATCCAGAGGTCCTGTGGGCCTCCGAAACGACGGTCCCCTACACCGAAGGGTGCCTGTCGGTCCCGGACCAATATGCCGAGGTGCTTCGGCCGGACCGGATTCGCGCCCGCTGGCAGGACGACAGCGGCGAGACGCACGAGGCCGAGATCGACGGGCTGATGGCCGTGTGTCTGCAGCACGAGATGGACCATCTCGAGGGCATATTGTTCATCGACCATCTGTCGAAGCTGAAGCGCGACATGGTCCTCAAGAAGCTCGCCAAGGCGAGGCGCGAACGGGGTCTAAGGGCGGCCTAATTCATCCTCCCCACGCTTTCGTGGGGAGGTGGCACGGCGAAGCCGTGACGGAGGGGCCCCTCCACCGCCTTCGGCGGTTCCCCTCCCCGAGAAATCTCGGGGAGGATGCTATTGAAGGCTCGCCGCGGCGTTCCTGCAATCCTCCGCGCACTCGCGGCACATCTGCGCGCACAGTTTGCAGTGCTCGTGGTCGTGGCGTTCGCACTCGGCCGCGCAGGAATCGCAGACCCGGGCGCAGAGCTCGAGCATTTCCCGAAGCACCTCTTCGTTCGAGCCGGTGCGGCGGACCGCAAGCTTGCCGGTCGCTTCGCATACGTCGGCGCAGTCGAGGCAGGAACGGATGCACTGCGCCATGTCCATCGGCTCGGCGAGGCAGGCGTCGGCGCAGCTCGCGCACATCCGCGCACAATACATCAGGTGATGGGCGGCATCGCCGAGCGGCTGATTGACGTGGCCCTTCACGGCCGGGTGGAGGGCGATCATCTTGCGAATGGACATTGGCTTCTCCTGCTCGTTTCCCGAACCTGTGGATTGCCTAGCGGTTCCCCTTGAGACTGTCGCCGGGCAGGCCTACAGTTCCCATTCTGTTCCGCCGGGGGAATGAGCATGGACTGGGGTGTAATCATTGCGGTCGTGGCCGCGCTGGCGCTTGGCGGGCTGGTCGGCTGGCTGCTCGGAACGCGCGACGGGGCAGGGGCAAAGCTGACCCTCGACAACCTCCGCATGCAGCTCAACGCGGTGCTCGCCGAACGCGATGAGGCGAGGGCGAATTGCGACGCAGCCTCGCGCGAGCTCGCGGCGCTTCAGGCGGACGCGCGCAATTTCGATCAGCGGATGAAGGACCTGACCGAATCCAAGGACGCCCTGATCACGCAGTTCCGAACGATCGCCGACCAGCTGCTCGAAAAGGCGCACAAGGACTTCCTCGAAAAGGCCGGGCAGAGCTTCTCGAAGGCCGACCAGCAGAGCGAAGCGAAGCTTAAGGCGCTGCTCCAGCCGGTCGAAGCCACTCTGAAACGCTATGAGGAAGGGCTGCAGCGGGTCGAAAAGGAGCGCATCGACCATTATGCGGGGCTACGCGAGGCGGTGGAGCTGGTCCGCGCAGGCCAGGGCCAGGTGCGCGACGAGACCCGCAATCTCGTCAACGCGCTTCGCTCAAGCCCGAAGGCCCGCGGCCGCTGGGGCGAACAGAGCCTTCGCAACGTCCTCACCCAGGCGGGGCTCGTCGAGGGCGTGGATTTCGAAATGGAGGTGTCGGTCAATACCGAGGACGGGCGGCTGCGCCCCGACGTGGTCGTCAACCTGCCGTCGAACCGCAAGCTTGTCATCGACGCCAAATGCTCGCTGAACGCCTACCTCGAGGCCTGCGAGGAGGTGGACGACCAAAAGCGCGACGCCTGTTTCCGCTCGCACGTGGCCTCGATGCGCAACCACGTCCAGCAGCTGGGGTCGAAGGCCTATTGGGCGCAGTTCGGTGACTCTGCCGACTATGTCGTCATGTACATTCCCGGCGAGCATTTCCTGACCGCCGCTCTCGAGCAGGACCCGGGGCTTTGGGAATGGGCGTTCGAGCGCAAGGTGCTGCTGGCGACGCCGACGAACCTGGTTGCCATCGCACGCACGGTCGCCACGGTCTGGAAGCAGGAGAAGCTGGCCGCCGAGGCAGGCAAGATCGCGGAGCTCGGCCGCGAACTGCATTCCCGGCTTGCCACGATGGCGGAGCATGTCGCCTCCGTCGGGACCAACCTCGGCCGGATGAACAACGCCTACAACAAGATGGTCGGAAGCCTGGAAAGCCAGGTGCTGACGCAGGCGCGCCGCTTCGAGGAGCTTGGCGCGGGCAGTTCGAAAGAGATCGCCGAGCCGCCGGTGATCGAGGCTTCGCCGCGGACCTTGACCAAGCTCAGCTCGAAGGGCGACGAGCCACCCCAGCTCGCCGCCGAGTAGCCGCTAGGGCGCCGGGTCGAGGGCGATCGAACCCGCCTCGTTGCTCAAATACATTCGCTCGTTGCTCGAAAAGGCGACCTGCATCCGCCGCTGAAGGACGGCCGCGCCCTGGCTTTCGAAGCTGGCCGCGGGCTCGGGGCATCCCATCAGCGTCTGGCTCAGCTCGGACACGGTCAGCGTGCCGCCCACCATCCGATAGCGGCCGCCCATGGCGTTGCAGCCGAAGCGCGCGCCAATTTGCCCGCCTGGCTCGAACCGCATCGAATAATCGCCCGTCGCCGGGGTCTGCCTGCCGTTGACGGCCACGATCCGCCAGCTGGTTCCGGCAAGCTCGGCGATCGGCGGGGGCGGCGGGGCGGCGCAGGCCTGCACCGCGAGCAGGGCGAGGGCCGCCAGCGACGCCCGCCTAGAGGCCGCCGCAGCCTTCATACTGCCTGCCATCGACGCGGACCTGCACGCGGTCCGGAAACGCGCGCCCGTTCGCCGCGCAGGCTCCGTGGACGATGTTCACGTGGATCCGGCCGGCCTGGTAGATTTCGCCCGCGATGCCGATGCTCGGGTGCGGCCTCGGTTCGCGGACGGGCTGCTGGCCGGCGGGCAGGAACGTGACGTGCTTGTCGTCGATCACCAGGTGCCAGGTCGAGCCCTCGTTGACCGCGTGGTAGGGCGCGGGCGGCGGCGGCGGGTGCGGCAGGCAGCCGGCGAGCGGAACGGCGGCCAAGAAGACGAGCGCGCGGCGCATGCGGTGAGAAAGCCCCTGCGCGCCGCGGGTTCCGCTCACCGCCAGCTGGCCCGTATCGCGAAGGCCATCACGGCGGCGGCGACGGCGGCGTTGAGGCTGTCGGCGCGTCCCGCCATCGGGATTTTCACGAGCAGGTCGCACTCGGCCTCGTAGTCGGGCGGCAAGCCCTGCTGCTCGTTGCCGATCAGGAGGAAGCACGGCGGGTAATAGCCCGCGTCGAGGTAGTCGGTGGTCGCCTTGAGGCTGGTGCCGACGAGCTGGCTTTGCTCGTAGTGCAGCCAGACCAGGAAATCCTCCCAGCGCGCGGTCGCGATCGCCTGGGTGAACACAGCCCCCATCGAGGCGCGCACGGCCTCGACGGAGAAGGGGTCGGCGCAATCGTCGATCAGGATCAGCCCGCCGGCACCGACCGCGTCGCTGGTGCGAAGGATGGTGCCGATGTTGCCGGGATCGCGAAGCGCCTGCACCGCGAACCAGATCGGCGCTGTCGACCGGTCGATCCGGTCGAGCGCGGTGTCCGGCTGGCGATAAGCGGCGAGCACCATCTGTGGATTGTCCTTGCCGCTCATCTTCGAGAGGATGTCGGGGGTGGTTTCGATCGCCTCGCCGCCGGCCGCCTCGGTCGCGGCGATGATCTCGGCCGCGAGCGGATGCTTCGCGCCCTCGGCGGAAAAGGCGATGATCTCGGGCAGGCGGCCGCTGTCGCGGGCCTCGGCAACGATCCGGAGCCCCTCGGCCAGGAACAGGCCCTCGGCGCGCCGCGCCTTCTTGTCGCGCAGCGAGCGAAGCCGCTTCACCGTGGGATTGGAGAAAGCGGTGACCTGCCGGGGCATCAGCCCGCTTCTTCTCCGAAACCGCTCTCGACGAGCTCGGCGAGCTTGGCCAGCGCTTCCTCGGCGCCTTCGCCTTCGGCGTGAATGGTGATGGAATCGCCCATCGCCGCGCCGAGCATCATCAGGCCCATGATCGAGGTCCCGCACACGCGGCTCGAATCCTTCTCGACCTCGATTTTCGGCTTCATCTCGCTCGCCATGTTGACGAACTGGGCGCTCGCGCGCGCATGGAGTCCGCGCTTGTTGACAATTCGGACCTGCCTGGAGGCCTCGCTCAAGCCGCGGCTTCCCCGAGGATCTCGGACGCCACGGAGATGTACTTGCGGCCGGCTTCCCGGGCAGCCGCGACAGCGGCGTGGACGCCCATGACCTTGCGCGCGCCTTCCAAACGAATGAGCATCGGCAGGTTCACGCCCGCGATGACCTCGATATTCTCGGTCTTCATCAGGCTGATCGCGAGGTTCGAGGGCGTTCCGCCGAACAGGTCGGTGAGGATGATCACGCCCTTGCCGCGGTCGACCCTCTGGATGGCCTCGGCAATGTCCTTGCGCCGGTCCTCCATGTCGTCGTCCGGGCCGATGCACACGGCCTCGATGGCCTCCTGCGGGCCGACCACATGTTCCATCGCCACGATGAACTCGGCCGCAAGCCGGCCATGCGTTACCAGCACCAAACCGATCATTCGTTCAACTCGCTTCCACTCCCGGAGCCCGCTTCGGGCGCCGCCTTTTCCTCAATCCTGTCGTCCGGCTCCGAGCCGAGGTCGCGGTGCCTGATGTTCGGTGAGAAGCCCGCCGCACGCAAACGCTCCGCCATCTCCACTGCCGCGGTGACCGATCGATGTCGCCCCCCCGTGCAGCCGAAGGCGATGGTCAAATAGTTTTTGCCCGCCGCCCAGTAGCGAGGAATCCAATCCCTGAGAAGGGATTCGATTCGGTCCATGGCTCCCGTCCAGGCCGGGTCCTTGGCGACATAGTCCCTGACCGGCGGGTCCTTGCCGGTGAGCGTGCGAAGATCGTCCACCCAGTAGGGATTGGCAAGGAACCGCATGTCGAAGACGAGGTCGGCGGTGCGGGAAATTCCATGTCCGAAGCCGAAGGAAACAAGGGTCAGGACGGGCTCCCTTTTCGTCCCGAACAGGCGGCGGAGCTCTTCACGAAGCTCTGCCGGCGAAAGGTCGGTCGTGTCGATCACCGTGTCCGCAGCGGCTTTCAGCGGGCCGAGCAGCCCGCGTTCGCGCGCGATGCCGTCCTCCGCAGGGCGATCCGGGGCAAGCGGATGTACCCGGCGGGTCTTGTCGAACCGCCGCGAGAGCGCGGCGCCAGAACAGTCGAGGAACAGAATTTGCGGCTTCACGCCTTCGATCCCGGCAAGCAGCTGCGGCAGCGTCTCAGGATCGAAGCCGCGGCTGCGGACATCCATGCCGACTGCCGCCGGAACCGTCCGGCACTGCTCGCCGGAGTGGACGAAGCCGGGAAGAAGATCGGCCGGAAGGTTGTCGACGATGTCCCAGCCCATGTCCTCAAGCGCGTCGAGCGCCGTCGACTTGCCTGCGCCGGACATTCCGGTGACGAGCAGCAGCCGCGGTTTCCTGGGATCGGCCATCAGACCCTGAGACCCAGACGGTCGAGCGCCAGCACGACCTTCGCCGGCGCCGAAGCGGCCATGGCGTCAAGGCTGATCGTGGGCACCGGGACGTCGAGGATCATCCGTTCGCGGTTGCCCGCCGGCAGGCGCTCGATCTCGCCCCCCAGCGAAACCAGGAGAGCAACAGGCACGTCGCTCTCATAGTCCATGTCCATGATCCCGATCCCCCGGACCTCGAACTTGCCGGCGATCGTCGAGGGCGCGGACGCAATCAGTCGCGCGCCGTCGCGGCCAAGGATGGTCTGGTCGTCGCTGACCAAAGTGAAGCCGCGATCAATCAGGCGCAGCGCCAGGTCCGACTTGCCTGAGCCCGAAGGCCCGGTGATCAACACGGCCCTGCCGCCGATCGCGACGCTGGTGGCGTGGATCGTCTGCACGGACCCCCTCGGAGGCGCATTCATTGCTGCTCTAGCGCCGGAAGCGAGATGATGAATCGCGCGCCCGACGGCGCATCGTCCCGGTCATAGACTGCGATCTCCCCGTCATGGCCGTCGACAATAGCCTTGGCGATGGCGAGCCCCAATCCCGAGTGCCTGCCGAAGTCCTCGCTTTCGGGTCGTATCGAGTGGAACCGATTGAAGATCGCCTTGCGAGCCTCCGGAGGGACTCCGGGGCCTTCGTCGTCGATCCTGATGCGAACGTTCGGGCCGACGAGCGAAACCGCGATCTCGACCAGCCCGCCTGGCGGCGAGAAACTGACCGCGTTGTCGATGAGATTATCCACCGCCCTCGCGAGGCGCGCCGGATCGCCCATCACCACGGCGCTGTCTTTCCTCGGCCGTGCATAGGCGATCCGCGCGTCGCCTTTCTCGCGGCGGTTCTCCCAGCTTCTCACCAGCTGCTCGACCAGCGGCCCGAGGTCCACGGGCTCGAACCGGGCCCTCGCCAGTTGGGCATCGGTGCGTGCCGCCTCGCTGATGTCGCTGATCAGCCTGTCGAGCCTCACTACGTCCTCGCGCGCCACCTGGGTCAGCCGGGCGCGGAGCTTTTCGTCCTTCACGTTCTCGAGGCCATCGATGGCCGATCGCAGCGAGGCGAGCGGGTTCTTCAGCTCGTGGGTGACGTCCGCCGCGAAGGCCTCGATATTGTCGATCCTTTGCCGAAGCGACTGGCTCATATCGGCGACCGAACGGGCGAGCAGGCCGATTTCGTCGCGCCTAGACGGAAGTCGCGGGACGCGCACCTCGCGCGCCCTTCCCAGGCGAACCCGATGCGCCGCGAGCGCGATCCGGCGAAGCGGACGCACGATTGTTCGCGCGAGGAACAGCGACAGGAGCACTGACACGAGGATCGAAACCGCCATCGCCACCGCGAGCGCGGCGCGCTGGCTGCGCATGGCGCGGATCAGGCTGCGTTCGTTCGAGGTAACGAGCAGCGCGCCGCCGTCCACCGGCGCGGCGACGGAAAGAACCGGCGTGAGGTCCGGTGCAGTTCGGACCGTGCTGATGACCTTCCCGTCGCGCCGGGCCTGCCGCGCCTCCGGCCAGGCGTCGAGGCGGTCCCTAGCCGGCTCAACATAGTCCGGAGGGTATTCCGCGCCGACAAGCGCGTTGAAGCCGCGGTCCAGAGCGCGAGCGACGTCCTTCATCCAGCTTTCGGCCTGCGGGTCGCGAAGCCGGTAGGTGGGACCCGTGCTCGTCCAGCTGTCGGCGATCAGCCGGCCGTCGGGCGCATACAGACGAATCCGGGTGCCGGTTGCTCGGCCTATCGCTGCAAGCGCTTGCGCGCGCCGCTCCGGCGCCACGGAGTGCGCGGTCACCGCGCTGATCGCAGCTTCCCTCTCGAACCGGTCGATCCTCTCCTTGCTCAGCTTGTTGCGGAAGGCGTCGAGGTAGATGACCCCCAGCGCCAGGATCAGGACGGCGAAGATGTTCACGGCGAGGATTCGCCATGTGAGCGTCCAGCGCGCGGTCCACGGCCGCGACGAGCGGCTCCTATTGCTCTTCAAAGCGATACCCGACGCCGTACAGCGTCTCGATTGAGTCGAAATCCGGGTCGACTGACCGAAACTTTCGGCGGATCCGCTTGATGTGGGAATCGATCGTCCGGTCGTCGACGTAAACGTCCTCCTGATAGGCGACGTCGAGCAGCTGGTTGCGGTTCTTGACCACCCCCGGCCGCTGCGCCAGCGCCTCCAGGATCAGAAACTCGGTGACCGTCAGCGTGACGTCCTTGCCATCCCACTTCACCTTGTGACGAGCCGGGTCCATGGTGAGCCGGCCCCGCTCCAGAAGTTCGGGCTCCGGCTCGCTGGGGGCGGACACTTCGTTCTTCGCGAGTTCCTGGCGGCGGAGGATCGCCCTGATCCTCGCCAGCAGCAGCCGCTGGGAAAAGGGCTTGGAGATATAATCGTCGGCTCCCATCGCCAGACCGAGCGCCTCGTCGAGCTCGTCGTCCTTCGAGGTCAGAAAGATGACCGGCATCGAGCTGAACTCGCGAAGCCGCCGTAGCAGCTCCATCCCGTCCATCTTCGGCATCTTGATGTCGAATACGCCAAGGTCCGGCGGGTTTTCGGAGAAGGCCTTCAGCGCCGTCTCGCCATCCGTATAGACGCGGGTGATGAAGCCTTCCGATTGAAGGGCGATCGACACCGAGGTCAGGATATTGCGGTCGTCGTCGACCAGCGCGATCACGTGGCTCATTCGGTCGGTCCGCGCAGGGACTTACCTGCCGCTCAAGTGCGAAACAAGCGTCCGGCAGCTTTGACCCCGCGCCCGTTTCGTGCCTATAGGCGAACGCACGCATACGTATGCGGCGGCTGCCGGGAAGGGCCGCCGCCGCTCATTTTTATTCGGGAAGGAAGATTTGTGGCCGACAGGGTCGCCAAGTACGGACTGGATTCGCAGGGAATCGGGACTCCTGCCGAGTTGCACTGGAACCTGACGACCGCTCCGCTGGTGGAACATGCGGTGCGCCGCGGTGAAGGGCTGCTTGCGAAGGACGGACCGCTCGTGGTCCGCACCGGACGGCATACGGGGCGGAGCGCCCAGGACAAGTTTATCGTCCGGGACGAGGTCACCGACTCGACCGTCTGGTGGGGCAAGACCAACAAGGCAATGGACCCGGCC
>JBKHXB010000065.1:0-11027 GCA_046566245.1 Alphaproteobacteria bacterium
CCCGGCGACAATCATGACCGACCCGGAGCTTGCGGACGCGACCTATGTCGAGCCGATCACTCCGGGCTTCGTCGCGAGCATCATCGAGAAGGAGCGGCCCGACGCGCTTCTGCCGACGATGGGCGGGCAGACCGCGCTCAATACGGCGCTCGCGCTCGCCAAGAACGGCACGCTGGAGAGGTTCGGGGTCGAGCTGATCGGCGCCAACGCCGAGGCCATCGAGAAGGCCGAGGACCGGCTGAAATTCCGCGAGGCGATGGACCGGATCGGGCTCGAAAGCCCACGCTCGGCGATCGCCCACAGCCTGGAGGAAGCCTTGGCCGCGCTCGACCATGTCGGCCTGCCGGCGATCATCCGCCCGAGCTTCACGCTCGGCGGGACGGGCGGCGGCATCGCCTATAACCGCGAGGAGTTCGAGCGGATCGTCGCCGGCGGGCTCGACGCAAGCCCGACCACCGAAGTGCTGATCGAGGAATCGGTGCTCGGCTGGAAGGAATATGAGATGGAGGTCGTCCGCGACCGCGCGGACAATGCCATCATCATCTGCTCCATCGAGAACGTCGATCCGATGGGCGTGCACACGGGCGACAGCATCACCGTCGCCCCGGCGCTGACCCTGACCGACAAGGAATATCAAAGGATGCGCTCGGCAAGCATCGCCGTGCTCCGGGAAATCGGCGTCGAAACAGGCGGTTCGAACGTCCAGTTCGCAATCGATCCGAAGACCGGGCGGATGGTCGTGATCGAGATGAACCCGCGTGTTTCTCGCTCGTCCGCGCTCGCGTCGAAGGCGACCGGCTTTCCGATTGCCAAGGTCGCCGCTCGCCTGGCGGTCGGCTACACGCTCGACGAGATCAAAAACGACATTACCGGCGGAGCGACGCCCGCGAGCTTTGAGCCGACGATCGACTATGTTGTCACCAAGATCCCGCGCTTCACTTTCGAGAAGTTCAAGGGCACCGAGGCGGCGCTGTCGACTTCGATGAAGTCGGTCGGCGAGGTGATGGCGATCGGCCGATCCTTCCCCGAGAGCCTGCAGAAGGCGCTTCGCGGGCTGGAGACCGGGCTGTGCGGCCTCGACCGGCTCCGCGAGCTCGAAGGCGCGCCGCCCGAGCGGATCGAAAGTGCGCTGGCGAGGCCGACGCCGGAGCGGCTGCTCATCGCTGCCGAAGCGCTTCGCCAGGGCTTCAGCGTCGAGCGGATCAACGCAATCGCTGGCTTCGATCCCTGGTTCCTTCGGCAGCTGGCCGAGATCGTCGCTGCCGAGAACCGGGTCCGCGACGAGGGCCTTCCGAGCGATCCCGCGGAGATGCGCCGGCTGAAAGCGCTCGGATTTTCCGACGCGCGGCTCGCCCAGCTTTCGGTGCGCTCCACCCGCGCGGCGGCCGAGCCGGGCCGGTCCGGGGTCGTCCACGACGCGCTCAAGCACATGACCGGCGGGGTGACCGAGGCGGAAGTGCGCGCGCACCGCCTGAAGCTCGGCGTGCGGCCCGTCTTCAAGCGGATCGACAGCTGCGCCGCGGAGTTCGACGCGACCACCCCCTATCTCTATTCGACTTACGAGGCGCCGCTGTTCGATGCCCCGGTCGACGAAGCCGATGTCTCCGACCGGAGGAAAGTCATCATCCTAGGCGGCGGGCCGAACCGGATCGGGCAGGGGATCGAGTTCGACTATTGCTGCTGCCACGCCGCCTTCGCGCTTCGCGACGCGGGGCTCGAGACCATCATGGTCAATTGCAACCCGGAGACGGTCTCGACCGACCCCGACACCTCTGACCGGCTTTATTTCGAGCCACTGACGGTCGAGGACGTGCTGGAGATCGTCGCGCGCGAGCAGGAGAAGGGCGAGCTTCTGGGGGTCATCGTTCAGCTAGGCGGCCAGACCCCCCTCAAGCTCGCGCAGGAGCTACAGGCGGCGGGCGTCCCGATCCTCGGCACCAGCCCGGACAGCATCGACCTGGCCGAGGACAGGGAGCGCTTCGCCAAGCTCGTCGCAAGGCTCGGCCTCAAACAGCCCGCGAACGGCATCGCGCGGAGCCGCGAGGAGGCGCTCAACGTCGCCGAGCGCATCGGCTACCCCGTCCTGCTGCGGCCGTCCTACGTGCTCGGCGGACGCGGGATGGAGGTGGTCGACGGGCCCGAGCAGCTCGACCACTATATCGCCACCGCGGTGGCCGTCTCCGGAACCTCGCCGGTGCTGATCGACCGCTACCTTCGCGACGCGGTGGAGGTCGACGTCGACGCGATCAGCGATGGCACGGACGTCGTTGTTTCCGGGGTCATGCAACATATCGAGGAGGCCGGGGTCCATTCGGGCGACAGCGCCTGCGTCCTCCCTCCGCACAGCCTGCCGGAGCCCGTGGTCACGGAGATCGAGCGGCAGACGGCGGCACTTGCGAAGGCGCTGCAGGTCCGCGGACTGATGAACGTCCAATATGCGGTGAAGGGCGAGGAGGTTTACCTGATCGAGGTCAACCCGCGCGCCAGCCGGACCGTGCCCTTTGTCGCCAAGGCGATCGGCCGCCCGGTGGCGAAGATCGCGGCCAGGGTGATGGCGGGCGAGCCGCTCACCGGCTTCGCACCCATCGACAAGGCGATCGGCCATATCGCCGTCAAGCAGCCGGTGTTCCCTTTCGTCCGCTTCCCCGGGTCCGATCCCGTTCTCGGGCCGGAAATGCGAAGCACAGGCGAGGTGATGGGGATCGACCGCGACTTCGACGCGGCGTTCAGCAAGGCGCTTCTGGGCGCCGGGATCAAGCTGCCGCGGTCGGGAACAGTGTTCGTGTCGGTCAAGGACAACGACAAGCACCATATCGTGCCCGCCGTGGAGGCGGTGCTGAAGCTTGGCTTCGACGTCATCGCGACCGGCGGTACAGCGGCCTACCTGAAGGAAGCGGGGCTGGAAGTCACCGAGGTGAACAAGGTCGCCCAGGGGCGCCCGCACATCGTCGACAAGCTAACCGACGGCCAGGTGCAGCTCGTGTTCAACACGACCGAGGGTTGGCAGTCGCTAAAGGACAGCCACTCGATCCGGGCCACCGCCCTCCAGCGCAAGGTGCCCTATTTCACGACCGCCGCGGCAAGCCTTGCGGTCGCCCGTTCGCTCGGCTCGCTCAAGGGGCGCGCGCTTGAAGTACGCTCGCTCCAATCCTATTATTCCGCCTCCGTGAACTGAACTTTCAGCTGACAATCCGCCTCCCGAGACACGGTGCCGCGACGGCGTCGGGCGGGAAGCTTTTAAAAGGGAAGGGCCGAAACAATGGCGAGTGCCGACAAGGTGCCAATGCTGGCCGAAGGGCATCGCAGGCTTTCCGAGCAGGTGCGTCACCTGAAGAGTGTCGAGCGGCCGGCGATCGTCGAGGCGATCGAGGCGGCGCGCGCCCACGGCGACCTGTCCGAAAACGCCGAATATCACGCGGCCAAGGAGCGGCAGGGCCATATCGAAGCGGCGATCGCCGACCTTGAGGACCAGCTCAGCCGGGCGATGGTGATCGACCCGAAGAGCCTGTCCGGGAACAAGGTTGTTTTCGGAGCGACCGTCACCCTGCTCGACGAGGACGACAAGAAGGTCAGGTACCAGCTTGTCGGGCAGGCCGAAGCGGACGCCAAGGACGGCAAGATCAGCTACAACTCGCCGCTCGGCCGGGCGCTCATCGGGCGCGAAGTCGGAGACGAGGTCGAAGTCTCGACGCCCTCGGGCGACCGCTATTACGAGATCGCCAAGGTCGAGTTCATTTGAGGGGCGCGCGCAGCTGATGCGCATGCCTTCCACGGCGACTGCCTGGATCGGGCTTGTGACCGCCGCGAGCTGGCTGGTCGCGGCCGTGCTTGGGTTGAGCGATTCGGCGGCGATCGCAATGGGCTTCATTCCCGACCGGTGGAGCGGGGCGGTAATGCTGACGCCCGCCGTGCCGGCGCTGCTCACGCCCTTGTCTGCGACGCTCGTCCACGCCGACATCCTTCACCTGATCCTGAACCTCATCATCCTCTTGTGGTGCGGTACCGCCGTGGAACGGGTGCTCGGCGCGGGGCCCCTGCTCGTCATCTACCTGATCGCGGCCTATGTCGCCGCGATCGCGCAATGGCTTGTCGACCCCTACGGGCAGATGCCCATGATCGGCGCGAGCGGGGCCGTCAGCGGGATCATCGGCGCCTTTGCGCTGAGCTTCGGGCAGCAAAAGCGGATCGTGCGGTCGCGCGGGCTCAACCGCGCCCTGAACTCGCTGTGGCTGCTCGCCGCCTGGGTCGTGTTGCAGCTGTTGACCGGCTATCTCGCCGGGATGCAGGGCGTGCTGCTGGCAACCCCGGCGCACGTCGGCGGGTTCTTTGCGGGCCTGGCATTGCAGCGGCCGCTACTGCTTTGGCGGTACCGGTCTGCCTGATCAGGCCGGCGAAGGCGTTGCAGCCGCGCGCAGCCGGTACGCCCGCAACGTAGCCGCTGCCGCCAGTCCGAACATCAGCTTCGAAAGCAGGGTGACGCTGTAGGGCAGCAAGTCCACGAAGCCGGGGTTGAGGTACGGGAGCACCACCAGGAAGTTCACCGACCAAACCCCCAGCAGCACAAGCAGCGCCACGCCATATTCGGAGTAGACGCCGACAAACCGGGGCGCGAGCTGCCGGATTGCGATCGCGAGGCCGATTCCGAGAAGCACCGCCAGGCCGAGGTGAATGACGATTCCAAGCGCGGGAGCCCACGCCGCGGCGGCTAACTGCGGAGCGGTGGATTCCACGATTCCTCGGGCGACGGGAAGAAGCGGCGCTCCGGTCAGCGCTCCATACGTCCATATCCATGCGATCTCGGCGAGGCCGCCGGCAAATCCACCCAGCACTCCGACACGAAGGGTGTCGCTTGCCTGCAAATAGTTTGAATTGCCCATGTTTAGTCCCCCTCGTCGAAATGTGCCTCACTTGCTTCGTTGTGGAAGTTCACTCTCTTCATCCACGCGGAATCGGGAACAGGCGTGGTTTATGGCGATGTTTGGTTATCTCGTACGTTCGCCGATCATGCTGTCCTTAGCTTGGAAAGGATGTCATCTAGATCAAAACTAACATGGATTTTGTCGACGATGCTAAGCCAAAGTGTCGGACGTCGACTTGCCTATAGCGCGGAGCAACTGTTCGACATCGCTGCGGACGTGGAACGTTATCCTGAGTTTCTGCGATCATGGATGGCGGTGCGGGTCCGGGACAGGCAAGCCGCCGGATACTGCACGGACCAGGTTCTTGGGTTCGGCCCGATGCGCGTGGGTTTTGCATCCGAGACGAAGCTGCACCGCCCCGGCCGGATCGAGGTGTCCTCGACCGATGCGGCGTTTCGTCATTTCACTTTGACCTGGGTCTTCGAGACCGAAGCCGGCGCAGGCTGCCTGGCGACGCTCACCATCGACATCGAACTGCGGTCACGACTTCTCCAGAGGCTTCTCGAGCGCATCATGCCCGACACGGTCGAGGAGACGATGACGGCCTTTGAAGCGCGTGCCAGGGAGCTCTGCGAGCCGCCCAGGAGATGAGGAGTCGGCTCAGGCCTTCACTTTGGGCCTATTGATCCCTTCCGCGTCCGGCTCGAGCAGGCGATGCAGGTGGACGATCACATATTTCATCTCGGCATCGTCGACCGTGCGTTGCGCACGTCCGCGCCACGCCTCCTCGGCATCGGCATAGCTGCCGTAGAGGCCGACAAGGTCGATCGTATCGAGGTCAAAATCGAGGCCCTGCGGGTCCTTGACCCGCCCGCCGAAGACGAGGTGGAGCTTGCTCATGTCAGAGGCGCTAGCAGCTGCGGCGCGACTTGCGAACCCGTCACGCTTTGCGCAGCGTCCCGAGAGCGGCCTGCGCCGTATGGCGCGCGGCCTCGCTCGCCTTTTCGGCCACCGCGTCCGGGGTCAGCCCAAGCTCGCGAAGCTTCTCCGAGCCCGCCTGGCGCGCCGCATCGGCAGCCTCGCGCGCAGCGTCTGACACGCGCTCTGCGTACGGCCCGAGCAGCTCGCGCTCACGGCGGCTGGTCGGGATCAGGGCCGCGACCAGCGCGCCCACGGCAAGGCCGGCCCCAAGGGCAACCAGGGGCGCTTCGGCGATTGCATCTCCGGCGCGGCGGGTAGCGCCGGACGTGGAATCCCAGGCGGATTCATAGGCGTCGATCGCCCGCTGCCTCAAATCGCGGCTGCCCGAGCTGGTGGTTGTGCGGTCACTCTCACTCATCGACTTCCTCCACAGGTTCCTTGCCGGCCTTCGACTTGCGTGCTTTCGGCGGCTTCGTCTTTTTCTTGTCCTTCGAACTCATCAGCCGCGTGGCGAGGTCCATCAGCGGCTCGCGGGCAATGAACAAGGCCAATGCGGCGACCGCGCTTCCGGCTGCGACCGGGCGCTTGCGGACCGCGTCCACGGCGTCCTCGGCGATGTCGGCGCCCTTCGACTTGGCCGCGTCCCAGGCGTCTCTCGCGAGGTTGCTCGGAGCGAGCCTGTCCTGGAGCGCCTGGGCGTAATCAATCAGGGCGTCGAAGCTGGCCCAGAATTGCGCCCTTGCGTTCTCCGCGCTGCGGCGCGCCTCGGCAATCTTGAGAGGCTCCTCGCTCATAGCGCCTCGTTGAGCTTGTTCACTCCAAGCCAGGCAAGCCCGGCCGCGATCCCGCCCAGGACCAGGAACGTCACGAGCCCCGCCAGCACCGGCCCGATCGCCGCTGCAAGCGTGACGAACATGGCAATGGCCACCGCCGTCATCGCCCCGATCGCGAACAGCACAGCGATGCCGAAAAGGATCGCGGCAAGTCGGACCGTCCTGGTCTTATCCGCCGCAATTGCCTTGGCGAGGTCGATCTCGGCGCGCGCATAGGCTTTCGCATCCTCGACGAGCCGGGTTGCAAGCTCACCGAACGAGGGGCCGTCGCGGCCGTCGGCGGCCGGCTTCAGCATCAGCTCCGCTTGCGCCTCGAGCGCGTGCCGCGCTCGTCGCTTTCGCTGTCGTCGTCGCCGCCACCGAAGCCGGTCTTGACGATCCGGGCGAGGGCAAATCCGACGATCGCCGCTCCGGCAAGCGCCACACCGGGGCTCTTGCGAATGAAGTTGCGCGTGTCGTCGATCAGCTCGTCAGGGTCTTTCGACGCGAGCCGGTCGGCAGCGCGTTCGAGAGTCTCGGCCGCGGTCCGGGCATAATCGCCATACTCCGGCCCGAGCCGTTCATCGAGGCCCGAGGCCGTATCGCCGACGAGCTTCGAGACATTGGCGATCGCCTCGGCCGAGCGTTCGATGCCCTGGGCAACGAAATCACGGGCCTTACCAGCGGCCTGCTCGGACAGCTTGTCGCCAGAGCTGCGCACCTTCTGCATCAGGGCTCCGCCCGATCCGGACTCGCCGGCCTGGCCTGTACGGCGCGTGCGCGCCGCGCTTGAAGTGTCGCGGTCCATCGCTCCGTCGATCACCTTGTCCGTGCCTTCCGGAAGATCGTTTTCCTGCTCAACCATCGACAGTCCTCCTTTCGGCCTTCAACCCATGGACTCGCGGGCGCGTTCCGGCCGCGGCCCATGAAAGTTGCGCGCTCGATGCCGCTCCGTATAGGTCCGCGCGGGTCGATCTCGCCGGTCCATCATTACGCTTACGTAAGAAGGAATTCCATGACTGCAATCAAAGCTGTCCGCGGACGCGCGATTCTCGACAGCCGCGGCAATCCTACCGTCGAAGTCGACGTCACGCTCGAAGACGGGAGCGTGGGCCGGGCAGCGGTTCCCTCGGGCGCTTCGACCGGCGCACACGAGGCGGTCGAGCTGCGCGACGGCGACAAGGGCCGCTGGGGCGGGAAGGGCGTGGACAAGGCCGTCCAGTCAGTCAACGGACCAATTGCCGAGGCGCTCGTCGGGCTTGAAGCAGAGGACCAGGGGGAAGTCGACGCATCGATGATCGATCTCGACGGAAGCGAGAACAAGGGCCAGCTGGGAGCGAATGCGATTCTGGGCGTCAGCCTGGCAACGGCCAAGGCTGCTGCGACAGCCGCCGGACTACCACTTTTCCGCTACCTCGGTGGCGAGGCAGCCAATGTCCTTCCGGTGCCGATGATGAACATCGTCAATGGCGGCGCACACGCGGACAATGCGATCGATTTCCAGGAATTCATGGTGATGCCGGTCGGTGCTCCGAGCTTTTCGGAGGCGCTTCGCTGCGGCGCGGAAGTGTTCCATGCGCTCAAGTCCGCGCTGACGAAGGCGGGACTATCCACCGCGGTCGGCGACGAAGGCGGCTTCGCGCCGAATCTGGGATCGGCCCGCGAGGCACTGGACTTCATCCTCCGATCGATCGAAGCGGCCGGCTATCGCCCGGGAAGCCACGTGTTGCTGGCGCTCGATTGCGCGGCAACCGAGTTCTACCGCGATGGCCGGTACGAAATGGCAGGCGCGGGCAAGAGCCTCGGTTCCGAGGACATGGTCGACTATCTGGCCGCCCTCGCCAGTGACTATCCGATAGCCTCTATTGAGGACGGGATGGCCGAGGATGACTGGGCTGGCTGGAAGCTCCTCACCGAAAAGCTTGGAGACAGGGTGCAGCTGGTCGGGGACGACCTGTTCGTCACCAACGTCAAGCGCCTGGCCAAGGGGATCGAGGAGGGGATCGCCAACTCCATCCTCGTCAAGGTCAACCAGATCGGAACCCTGACGGAGACGATCGCCGCTGTCCGGATGGCCCAGGGGCACGGCTACACGGCCGTCATGTCGCACCGGTCCGGCGAGACCGAGGATTCGACCATCGCCGACCTCGCTGTCGCGCTGTCGACGGGCCAGATCAAGACCGGAAGCCTGGCGCGGTCCGACCGCACGGCCAAGTACAACCAGCTCCTCAGGATCGAAGAGGAGCTTGGCGACGCGGCGGTCTATCCGGGGGCGGCTGCGATCAAGGCCTACAAGCGCGGCTGATCCCCAGCTTTCGCCGGCAAGACACGGATTTCGCTTGCGTTCCCGACTCCTTCGTGATTCTTGTGGGGACGAGATGGGTGGCAAGCGCAATATTGGATTGGTTCGCCGTGCTTTCTGGCCGGCCCTGGCATTGCTCATCATCGGCAATTTCGCCGGCTACGCGATTGCCGGGCCGAACGGTTTGCTCGCCTGGGGCGGCTATCACCGCGACCTGCAAGAGCGCAAAGCGGAGCTGGCGAAGCTTGAGGCTGAAAAGCAGCGGCTGCGGCATCGCTCGGCGCTGCTCGATCCAAGAAAGGCCGACCCCGACATGGCCGACGAGCTGGTTCGCCGCGACCTTGGGCTCATCCGCCAGGACGAGGTCATCGTCCCGCTGAATTGAGCGGCGCGCTCGCCTTCGCCTTCCTTCTCGCCGCGAGCGCGGCCAAGCTTCCGCCGGTCGATCAGTGCAGCGGCGACCCCGCTTTCAAGTCCTTCCACATGAGCCTCTCCCAGGCCGTGGCCTACCCCTGGGCTGCGCGAAGGTGGGCGAGGCGCGCGTGATCCCGTCGCTCTCGGGCCAGTTCGAAAGCGACGAGGAAGAGGACGTGTTCGAAAAGCTCGTCGTCATCTCGGACAAGGGCGAGCTTCGCGCCGGCCCGGAGCCCGGCAGCAAGCTGGTCGCCAGGCTCGCGTGGGACGTAGTGACCGCTGTCGAAACGAGCGGCGATGTCCTGACGAAGGTCCGACTTGCCGACGGGCGCGAAGGCTGGCTGCCGGCGGAACAACTCTACAGCCCCCTCGATTATCGCGCGGTGGTCGAGAAGCGCGGCAAGGCGTGGCAGATCACCGCCTTCGTCGCGGGCGACTGATATTTCAGCCGGTTGCCGCTCGCGAGCGGCGCACCTATAGGACGCGGCGCTTCATCACAGTCGAGAAGAGAGAGCCAAGTGGCGCGTTCCGCAAAGCCTGCCCCGAGCAAAGTCGAAGGGACGAAATCCGCTCCGACAGCCAAGGCCGGGATCAAGCGGCCGCCCGAGCCCAAGCGCTACAAGGCCTCGCGCGACGAGCTGCTCGAATTCTACAAGGAGATGCTCCTCATCCGCCGTTTCGAGGAGAGGGCGGGGCAGCTCTACGGATTAGGGCTGATCGGCGGGTTCTGCCACCTCTACATCGGCCAGGAGGCGGTCGCGGTCGGGCTTCAGAGCGCGATGACGGTCGGCAAGGACAGCGTCATCACCGGCTACCGCGATCACGGCCACATGCTGGCCTACAAGATCGACCCGAAGACGATCATGGCCGAGCTGACCGGCCGCGCCGCCGGCATTGCGCGCGGCAAGGGCGGTTCAATGCACATGTTTTCGGTCGAGCACGGCTTTTACGGCGGCCACGGCATCGTCGGCGCCCAGGTATCGCTCGGCACCGGCCTCGCCTTCGCCCACAAGTATCGCGAGGACGGGGGCGTCTGCCTGACCTATTTCGGGGACGGAGCCGCCAACCAGGGGCAGGTATACGAGGCGTTCAACATGGCCTCGCTGTGGAAGCTGCCGGTCATCTACGCGATCGAGAACAACCAATATGCGATGGGCACCTCGATCGCCCGTTCACACTCGGAGCCCGACCTCTACAAGCGCGGCGAGAGCTTCCGGATCCCGGGAATTCGGGTCGACGGCATGGACGTTCTTGCGGTGCGCGGAGCGGCGGAGACCGCGCTGGAGTGGGTGAGGGGCGGCAATGGCCCGATCCTGATGGAATTCATGACTTACCGCTATCGCGGCCATTCCATGTCCGACCCGGCGAAGTACCGGACGCGCGAGGAAGTGCAGGACTATCGCGAAAATCGCGATCCGATCGATCAGGCCGCGAAGGAGCTCGAGAAGCTCGGGGTGAAGCCGGAAGAGCTCAAGGCGATCGACAAGGAGATCAAGGACATCATCGTCGAAGCTGCGAAGTTCGCTGAGGATTCGCCGGAGCCCGATCCGGCCGAGCTGACCACCGACGTTCTGGTGGGGAACTACTGATGGCGCTTGAACTGAAAATGCCGGCCCTGTCCCCGACAATGGAGGAGGGCACGCTTGCGAAGTGGCTCGTCAAGGAAGGCGACGAGGTCAGTTCCGGGGAGATCCTGGCCGAGATCGAGACCGACAAGGC